>NZ_AJMT01000090.1:0-8922 GCF_000260655.1 Neisseria sicca VK64 | reverse complement strand
GATTAAGGCTGCAACTTTTTCCGAGCGTGATTTTGCCTTCTGAACACTTTCCAAATCAGCATTCAGACGACCTATATCTTGATAACTGCTGTGCGCACCCACTGCAAACACACTACCGACCAACAAGGCTACGGCACTCATTGCCAGATAGGTTTTTTCCGTTTTGGACAAATGCAGTTTTTTACCTGAACCCAAAACAGACAGATCGTTAAACGCACGGTAAATCAAATCTCCTGATTGTTCGGGATTGTTGGTTTGAATAAACGAAACGCCGGCAACTGTATCCAGTTTTCCCAAACTCCGTTTTTCAGCAGCAATATGATCTGCCAAAGCCTGACTTTGAGAGGGCAATGTCGCAGACAGTTTTGCAATAGGTGTTTGGCGCAAATCTTCCTCAATCAGCTGCGTACCCACTGGTGCCAACTGGTTGGCAAACTGATCCAATTCTTTCGCCAACTCCGTTGCCGATACAGTCGAACCATATTTCAAAGCATGGCTGATGGCTGATGGCATTTCATCGGCTTCATTGGTCAGATACACCTGATTAATCGGCAGCTTCCATCCGAGCTTTTTCATCAACTCGGTCAATTGCGCGGCATTTTCGTGAATTGAGGATTTTGCCTGAAGCGAAACAATGCCTTCGGCAGGACGTTTACCCACGCCCCTCAGATATTGCCAACCGCCTGCAGGCTCCATAGCCTGTGCATCAATCCAAATAGCCGATGCGGTTTCCACCCACAACTGACGGCGGATATCCGGCAAAGAGGCTTCCAGTAAGGCAGTATCTTGAGTGACCACAAAAATCCAAGGCTTACGGTGTTTTTTATATTGCTTGGTCAGCAAGTGGATATGTCTCAACTGCTCCCAGCGTTCCGACACGCCGATCAAATGGGTAGATTCCGCACTGTCGCCGCTTAAATCTTCGGGATTCAGATGCTTCAAATTGGAATGTCTGTCAGACACGCCTGACCAAAGCATTCGTGTCAACAGAGGGATAAAGAATATTAATGAAGTCACTACCGTGATACACGCCCACACAACCGCTTTGGCTGCAGATGTATCGATTCCGAATTTATGACCTAAAAAGTAGAGTAAGACTGCACTGACGATGCTTAGAATAATAACCACTATGCCAGTAAAAATTGGCTTCATAATAACTTCCGAAAAATAAACTTAAAATCTAAAAACTTAATCTGTATTTTGAATATCAGAACTTTTGAATTATTAAGATGAAAGGCTTTTTGCCAAACCTGCCCCGAATCAGGCATGTGCCCCTAAAAACCTGCAACACTAAAAGGATTATGCAATTTTGTATCTTATTTCCGACAATCCGGCACTTTAACTCCTTGCAGATTCCATTCCCCTTAGTCGCTTCCGACAGTCGGCATACTGCTGATCAAAGCGCAGCCGCATGCAGTTTTACAACCGTCCACAGCGACATCGCGCCCTTTAAACGACATATATTGACTGCCTTCGATAATCGGATTGGTGCCATGCCCGGGTATGGGGCAAGAAACCAAATCGCCTACCAGAGCGGCAGGCTTTCCTTCAATGACCATATCCGAAGACGCTTGAACCACAACGCCTCCATGAGTAGTCGCATCTCCCAGCCTGATAATACCTTTCATAGTTTTTACCTTTTTAAAAAATTTACTTATCATATCAAAAAATAAATAAATTAGTAACTACCGTTAAATATCAAATTCATACCGCTTATCAAACGGGTTATAACGCGGGCAAAATTACGATGGTTTGAGTGCCAATCGATTTTTTAAAATAATGAATAAAGCCATTGCCATTCAAATATTTATGACAACTTAAGTTCATACCGAATCAAAACAGGATAAAGCCCGACCGGTTTTAAAATTAATCCGCTCTAGAAAAAATAAACAAAACAATTTTCAGACGACCTCTTGAGGCAACCTCTTGAGGCAACCTGACTTGCTTATTTCAAAAATGAATTAACCGTCCACAATGGGACGGTTTTAAGTTTGAGGATAGGAGATTTAAGGAGAAAAGTGTTTCAAGGGCAGACTTCTTCAAGCTATAGTGGATTAAATTTAAATCAGGACAAGGCGACGAAGCCGCAGACAGTACAGATAGTACGGAACCGATTCACTTGGTGCTTCAGCACCTTAGAGAATCGTTCTCTTTGAGCTAAGGCGAGGCAACGCCGTAATGGTTTAAAGTTAATCCACTATATTTTTACGCTTAAAGAGGTCGTTTGATGAGAAACCCGTAGCCGTTACCGAGCGATAATCACGCTCTAGGGCGCGACGACGGGCGGCGGATAGCCGTGTGCGTCAATTTCAGACGAGGCGAGCCACGGGGTATGGACGAGATTAACGGGTAGATGTGCCAACTCGGGGATGTGGCGGCGGACGAATGTGCCGTCGGGATCAAGCCGGCGGGCGGTTTGGATAATATTGATGGAGCGCCGGTGAGCATTGCGGGCGGCGGTTTGCCAGTTGCCCTCGTTCAACGCGGGGTCAAAATCGGTTTGCTGTGTGGCGAACCAAACGATGCCGTGTTCGGACGGCTGATGCAGGACGCCACACAAAAATTCTGCCGTCAGGGAACGCAGAGCGGGATGCAGCCAGCCGCTCAATTTCAGGCTGCGCATGGCGGCATCGATAAGCGGGAAACCTGTTTCCCCCTGCCGCCAGCGTTCCGTCAGGTCGTCTGAAAACGGCGCAGATTCGGCAGCAGATTCAGGCTCGATGCGGGCGCGGTGGTAAGCAAGCTGCTGATAGAAATCGCGCTGAATCAAGTTGTCCAACCAAGCATCCGCACCCTGCCCTGCGGCTTCAGTCGCCAACACGCGCGGCGAAATGCAGCCTGCGCTCAAATACGCGCTCAAGCGGCTGGTGCCTTTTCTGGCGGGAAAATCCTTCATAATCGGATAAAACCCGATATTTTCTTCAAACTGCCGCCATTTTTTGTCCGCCTCATCTTCGCCGCCGCGCTGTGCGGAAACCATGTCCTGCTGCCCGTTCCACGCTGGGAATGACGGCATTTCAACAGAGGTCGTCTGAAAAATTTCAGCGCGTCCGCCTCCCGCATCCCGCCCGCCGAACCGCTGCCGAAACAAAGCCAGCCACGCTTCTTTATAATGCGGGAAGTCGGTATAAGGCGCGCCGTGACTGCCCATGATTTCTGCCTTGGCGAATATGGCACGGTCGTTAACACGCTCGAACGCAACGCCTTGTTCATCCAAAATCCGCCAAATTCGGTTATCTTGCCCGATTTCAGACGACGTATAGGCTTCGTCTGCAATTACGGTCTGAACATTCAACCGCGTCGCCAAAGCAGGCAATTCTTCCACACGGTTCACCACATACAAAGCCACACCGTGCGCCGCCAGCGATCTATGCAAAGCCGCTGCCGCCTGATAATGAAACCAATCCTGACGCGGATTGGGGATTTCAGACGACCTCCGCGCCACCCACACGCCTGCCACAGGCAATCCCCGCTTCACGGCGGCGGACAACGCGGCGTTGTCGCGTATGCGCAGGTTTCGGCGGAACCAGACCAATGTATGTGCTTGCATGGCGATGTCGTCTGAAAGGGATAAGGCGTTTGATTTTAGCAGAAATTTTACAGTCCAAAGAAGGAGGAGGAATACGGGAAGGTCGTCTGAAAATCTAGGGCGTGCCATTCGCAAAAGCTGTTTGCTGTTTCAAACTGCGCGATACTCCCTATTCCGAACCTGCCCTAAACTCAATTCCCCTCACTCACGCAGGCTCATTGTTCTACTCCATCCTATTGCTCAAAAATGCTAAACATCGCACACGATTTCAGACAACCCCTCATCGCCCCATCTCCCAACATTGCCGTTCGTCATACCGCATCCCACCTCTTCCCTATTTCCGTTATATTCCGTCACTTTGCAAATCTGAAGGTCGTCTGAAAATATGTTAGGCAAACTGGATACTTGGCTGATGGAACATCCGAAACGGGATGATTTGTACGATTGGCGGCGTTTTGCGGTCGAATTTTGGTTTTTCGGACTGAAAGAAGCGCGCGCCTGTTTGTTTGCAGGTCTGTTTTTCATCGCCATGTTCCTGATTCCGAAAACAGGCTGGCTGGGGATTTCACGCTATGACCTGCTGCTGATTTTTGTAGTCTCCGTGCAGGCTGCGATGCTGTATTTCAAGCTGGAAACGTGGGACGAAGTGAAATCGATTACGCTTTTTCACTTGGTGGGCTTTGCTTTGGAGTGGTTCAAAACATCGGGCGACATTCAGTCTTGGAGCTATCCGGACGAGGCATACACCAAAATCGGCGGCGTGCCGCTGTTTGCAGGCTTTATGTATGCGGCGGTCGGCAGCTACATCATCCAGGCTTGGCGGCTCTTTAATATCAGAATCAAAAGCCATCCGCCGTATTGGTTGAGCACATTGTGCGCGCTGGCAATTTACGTCAATTTTTTCACTCATCACTATCTCGGCGACTACCGCTGGTATCTCGCCGCATTCGCACTCGGGCTGTATGCGCGGACAACGGTTTTATACACGCCCTATGACACTACCCGAAAAATGCCGCTGCTGCTGTCTTTCGTCCTGATCGGTTTTTTCATTTGGCTGGCAGAAAACTTGGGGACTTTGTTCGGCGTTTGGCGTTATCCCAACCAAATCGGCGCATGGGCATCGGTACACATCAGCAAATGGAGTTCGTGGGCTTTGCTGGTGATGATGACGTTTACCATCGTGGCGAATTTAAAACACGTCAAACACACCATCAGCGTTTCTAAAGACTAAGGGATGCCGTCAGACGAATACTGATTTCCACACGGTCAATCGTCAGAACATGCCGTATTACCCCCTTCCCCTTTTCAGACGACCCTCATCCCATTAAACTAAACCTCCATATTTAAAGCCCACCCAACGGAGAAATCATGAATCAAAAAATCAAAGCCGGCATCGTCGGCGCAACAGGCTACACCGGCGTAGAACTGCTCCGCCTGCTCAGCACGCACCCCAATGTCGAAGTAACCGCCATTACCAGCAGGAGCGAAGCGGGCATTGCCATTGCCGATTACTTTCCCAGTTTGCGCGGCATTTATGACTTAACCTTCCAAACGCCGGATCAAGCCCGACTAGATCAATGTGATGTCGTGTTCTTTGCCACGCCCAATGGCGTCGCCATGAAGGAAGCACCCGCGCTTCTGAACCAAAACGTCCGTATCGTCGACCTATCCGCCGACTTCCGCATCCAAGACATCCCGACATGGGAACAATGGTACGGCATGCGCCACGCCAGCCCCGATATTATCCCGCAAGCCGTATACGGATTAAGCGAAATGAACCGCGACGCCATTGCCAACGCACGCATCGTCGCCAACCCCGGCTGCTATCCCACCTGCGTTTCACTGCCCTTATTGCCTTTGCTGCAACAAGGTCGTCTGAAAGCACACATGCCATTGATTGCCGACTGCAAATCCGGCGTCTCCGGCGCAGGGCGCAAAGGCAACATCGGTTCACTCTTCTGCGAAGCGGGCGACAATTTCAAAGCATACGGTATCGGCGGACACCGCCACCTTCCCGAAATCAAACAAACCATCCAAACATTGCAGGCAGACATCGCCGATGGTTTTGTCTTCACTCCGCACCTCACGCCCATGATACGCGGTATGCACGCAACCCTTTACTTGCATCTTGAGGACGGTTGCCATCCTGAAGAGATACTTCGCGAATACTATCGGGACAGCCCCTTTGTCGACATCCTTCCTGCCGGTTCCACACCCGAAACACGCAGCGTCCGCGGAGCCAATTTGTGCCGCATCAGCATCCAGCAAGCGCCGCAATCCGACGTTTGGATTGCCTTGTCCGTCATCGATAATTTAGTGAAAGGCGCAGCAGGACAAGCCATTCAAAACATGAACATCATGTTCGGTTTTGACGAACAGCTCGGTCTGCAAAACGCCCCGCTACTTCCCTGATGTATACGGTCATTCCGAACAAGAGGGATTTTCATCCATCTAAAGGGGTCGTCTGAAAACCACTCACGCCGTTTTCAGACGACCCCTTATCAACAACTACAATAGCAAATGCCTTCCAAATCACAAATCTAAAGAATTTCTAGTCGGCGAACTTTAACCACACGGCGCATGCCTACCCTGCCCGTCCATTATATAGTGGATTAAATTTAAATCAGGATAAGGCGACGAAGCCGCAGACAGTACAGATAGTACGGAACCGATTCACTTGGTGCTTCAGCACCTTAGAGAATCGTTCTCTTTGAGCTAAGGCGAGGCAACGCCGTAATGGTTTAAAGTTAATCCACTATACAAACTCAAAAATTCCCCGCCTCCAGATTTAGAGCTTCATAACAGCAGCTTCACAGCCACTCACTCATACACAATACCGGCAACCAATTCTTCTTCATTCAAATTGCCGTACTGCTGCTCCCAATCATGCGAAGCCTCAACCGTATCACACTCGCGCGCAAATACTTGCTGCTGCCCGTTCATATTTTCCAAAACCAAATTATTCAACTGCTCGCACTCTTGTGCCGAAACGCTGATATCAGATTGATGCGCTTGCGAATAACTGAAAGGAAACGCCAAAAAACCCAATACAAAAGCAGTCAGAACCAACCAAGCATTTTTACGATAACGAGTCATTTTCACAGCCTCCAACAAAATCTAAAACACATTCAAATAAAACATAATTCAGTCTAAAAAATCAGATTAATCAGAATAAAGCATCAAAACCGAGATACAAATTAAAAATAAAAGTATTTTTGAACCGAAATTATTCGATTAATCTAACAATAAGCACATAATACTCAGAAAAAACAAAAACAGCAATACTTTTTCTTAGCATAACTAATATTTTTCTTACAATTTGATAAAAACTAAGGTAAAATACACATTAACCATTTAAAGTGTATTAAAAATCACACTTAAACCAAAGGAACAACATGGATACCTTTAAAGACAGACTGGCTTTTCTATGGAAAGATGAAGCACGACAAGCCAAAATTGCGGCCGATATCGATATGACCATCGCCGGCTTCAGCCGCATCTGGAACGAGGGCGGATTACCCAAATCCGAAACCCTGAAAAAAATCAAACAGCTCAAAGGATGCAGCATAGACTGGCTTCTGACGGGAGAAGGAGAGCCGTTTCCCAATACCGAGCCGCCTAAAGCCACCGCTTACGACACTTTGGGCAATCCGGTCGATATTGACGAATTTATCTTCGTTCCGCGCTACGACATCCATGCCGCCGCAGGACACGGACAGCTTGTCGGCGATGAAAAACCCATGTTTACCATGGCATTCCGCCGTTACTGGATTGAAAACTACGTTACCCGCGACACCAAAAACCTGTCGGTCATTTCCGTCAAAGGCGACTCTATGGAAGGCGTCCTGAACGACGGGGATACCATCCTCATCAACCGCAGCGAAACCACCCCGCGCGATGGGTTATATGTTCTGCGTATCAATGAAAATCTTTTGGTGAAACGGCTGCAAGTCATCCCCGGCGGCATCGTCAACGTCATCTCCGCCAACGAAGCCTACCCGGCCTTTGAAATCGATTTAAACAAAATGACCGAAGATGTTGCCATCATCGGCCGCGTGGAATGGTTTGGACGGATTATCTGATCTGCGTTGTGTTCAGACGACCTGAATTCATGTTTTCCTATTTTTTAACAGGACGGACGGTGTAAAGGCTGTCCGCCTGCCTATTGAAATTTTTCGAGATTGCAGCCATGTAAGCGGTTGACAGATATTGCCGCCCGACCCGCAACACCCTCTTCTTGCTTCAAGAATCCGTTTGCGCGACAATACTGGCAATATTCATATAAAAGGAATCACATCATGTCAGACGAAAGCCCTATCATTTTTACAGAAAGCTGCTGCACCAAAGTAGCTGATTTAATTGCCGAAGAAAACAATCCCGACTTGAAACTGCGCGTATTCGTCAACGGTGGCGGCTGCTCAGGCTTCCAATACGGTTTTACCTTTGACGAAATCAAAAACGATGACGATTTTGAAATCCAAAAAAACGGGCTGACTTTCCTGGTCGATCCGATGAGCTATCAATATTTGGTCGGCGCGGAAATCGACTACACCGAAAGCCTGCAAGGTTCCCAATTCGTTATCCGCAATCCGAATGCGGAGACCACTTGCGGTTGCGGTTCTTCATTTTCCGTCTAATACGCCGTTTTCTAAAAAAGGCCGTCTGTTCACTCAGGCGGCCTTTTAGATTGATATGCTTTCAAAGCAATAACATCTATCTTATAATTCATAGTTCCATTTGGTAATATTCATTAATATACTATAATCGGTCAGAATCGGGCATTTATACTATTTCAGCCGAATAAAATACCCTTTATCCTTCGGTTAAGACAAATAGACGAATAATAATCTATACTTTATAACAAAACCGACACTAAATACCTGCCTCCAAATAACAAAGCAGGATTTTATATCTCATGGGATCACAATGAAGAAACAAGATAAACTTTACGACGTTTATGTTTCTTATCCGCCGGATGTCGATCGCGAGCGCATCAACGCCTGCTTGTACGATAATCTACCGGAAAAAGAAGCCGAAGATTTGGTTCAAGCGCTTGCCGAACGTCCGCAAGCCATTATTGCCGAGAACTGCACCCAAGACGAACGTGAAAATGCCCAACAATATTTCAATTATTTGGGATTGGATGTCATCGTCCGCCAATCGATGGAATTGGAGCTGGATCTCAGCGGCGAAGAACAGGAAGAAGCGGCTCCTGAAATCCGCCAGTGTCCCGTATGTTTGACCCTGATTGAGGATCACGAGGCGACGGAATGTCCCGTTTGCCATTTCCACCTTGCCAGCGCGACCGAGCAAATCATCCAGCGCAAGCGCATCGAATGGCAGGAACGGGTGGCGTTTGAGCATAAAAAACAAGCGGAAATCGCTCATAAGCT
>NZ_AJMT01000089.1:0-2109 GCF_000260655.1 Neisseria sicca VK64 | reverse complement strand
GACCCAGTTCGCCCGGCATTTTTGACATCAGGCTTTCCAGTCCGCCCATATTGCGCATTTGCTGGATTTGTTCTTTAAAATCATTGAGGTCGAAGCCTTTGCCTTTTTGCAGCTTTTTCGCCATTTTGGCGGCAGCTTCTTCGTCTATGCCTTTTTGGACATCTTCAATCAGGCTTAATACGTCGCCCATACCGAGGATACGGCTGGCGATACGGTCTGGGTAGAAGGGTTCGAGTCCTGTGATTTTTTCACCGATACCGATAAATTTGATGGGTTTTCCGGTAACGTGGCGTACAGACAATGCCGCGCCGCCGCGTGAATCGCCATCCATTTTGGTCAGGATGACGCCGGTCAGCGGCAAGGCTTCGTTAAATGCTTGTGCGGTGTTTACAGCGTCTTGACCCAACATGGCATCGACGACAAATAAAGTTTCTACAGGATTGACGGCTGCGTGCAGCGCTTTGATTTCATTCATCATCTCTTCGTCAATCGCCAAGCGTCCGGCGGTATCGACCATCAAGACGTCGTAAAAGTGTTTTTTTGCATAATCAATCGCAGCAGTGGCAATTTCGACAGGTTTCTGATTGGAATCGGAAGGGAAGAAGTCAATGCCGACTTGCTCAGCCAAAAGGCGCAACTGTTCGATGGCGGCAGGGCGATACACGTCGGCTGAGACGACCAAAACTTTTTTCTTCTGTTCGTTTTTCAGTAGGCGGGCGAGTTTGCCGACGGTGGTGGTTTTACCCGCACCTTGCAGACCTGCCATTAAGACAACAGCAGGCGGTACAGCCGCCAAGTCCAAAGAGGAATTTTCCTTGCCCATCAATTCGATCAGAGCTTGGTTGACGACGCCGATAAAGGCTTGGTCGGGCGTCAGGCTGCCGGCAACTTCCTGTCCGAGGGCTTTTTCTTTGACGTTGTTGACAAATTCTTTTACAACGGGCAGGGCAACGTCCGCTTCGAGCAGGGCAAGGCGAACTTCCCGCAGCGCCTCTTTGATGTTGTCTTCTGTCAGTTTTGCTTGACCGCGGATATTTTTGAAAACTTTACTAAAGCGGTTGGTTAAGTTGTCTAACATGCTTGTCCTTGGTAATGATAATAGCTGCCCTGTTCGGGGCATTCTTTGCTAAAATAAAATTGAGATTATTTTACACTATCGCGTGCGGTTATGTATGCGCGCCAAGAAAGTTTGTTATGCCGACTATCCTGATTTGCCTGATACTGGTGTATGCCGGATTGGGTATATTCGTTTGGTTCAACCACAAGACCCGAGAGATTAAAGATTATCCTCTAAAAGCCGAGTTGGCTGTTTTGGGTGCTGCGCTGACCATGCACGGTGCCGTATTGCTTATGCCTGTCATTCAAGACAAGATTTTGATCATGGGCTTTGGGTATTCCATCAGTTTGATTGTGTGGTTGATGCTGCTGGTGTATTTCGTTGGTAGTTTTTTCTATCGTCTGCGCGGATTACAGCTGCTTTTGTATCCGTGTGCAGCGTTAACCTTGTTATTGGGCGCGCTGTTTCCAGGAAAATATGTCGGTTACCAAATCAATGATTTGCCGTTTATGTCGCACATTGGTACATCGCTGCTGGCATACGGTTTATTCGGCATTGTGACCTTGTTTGCCGTTTTGATTTTGCTGCTCAACCGTAACCTGCATAGGCGACGTGTTTCCAGTTTGTCCGGTTTTCTGCCGTCTTTACTGAGTTTGGAAAAGCTCATGTTCCAGGGGATGTGGGTAGGTTTTATTTTATTGACCTATTCGGTTGTCAGCGGGACATTTTTTGCAGAAGCTGTATTCGGTAAACCCGTTACATTTACCCATAAAACCGTATTCGGCATTCTCTCATGGATAATTTACGGTGCGTTACTGCTTAAGCACAGTATGACGGCATGGCGGGGTAAAAAAGCAGCCGTTTGGACAATCATCGGGTTTGTCAGCCTAATGTTCGCTTATGTAGGAAGCAAGTTTGTATTAGAAATCTTGCTGCAGCGTTAAGGTGAGAGTTATTCGGGTAATAGTGTATTTGGATTAATAAAGGTCGTCTGAAAGGGATTTCAGACGACCTTTACTGTTGATTGAGTTTGGTTTGAGAATATTTTGAAA
>NZ_AJMT01000088.1:0-42799 GCF_000260655.1 Neisseria sicca VK64 | reverse complement strand
CAGTACAGATAGTACGGCAAGGCGAGGCAACGCCGTACTGGTTTAAAGTTAATCCACTATATCGACTGTTGTTTTCACGATTCTACCGCCCCGTATAGGAACACTACAACCGCACAACAAGGAATATTTAATGAAACAAAAAGTCAAAGTCTGGGATTTGCCAACGCGCCTGTTTCACTGGCTCTTGGTCTTGTCGGTCGGATTTATGTGGTACAGCGCGCAGGCAGGCGGCGGGATGCTGGTTTGGCACTTGCGCTGCGGGCTGCTGGTGGCGGGGCTGATTATCTTCCGCCTGTGTTGGGGCTTGTGGGGCAGCGATACGGCGCGGTTTTCGCAATTCGTGCGCGGTCCGTCGTCCATCCGCCGCTACCTGCAAGGCAGCCTGACGGAAAATGAGCAGCCCGGACACAACCCTTTGGGCGCGCTGATGGTCATTGCGCTGATTGCGGCGGTTTTGCTGCAAGCGACGACGGGCTTGTTTGCCGCCGATGAAAACACGTTTACCGACAGCGGCTATCTGAACCATCTGGTCAGCTCGAACACGGGCAGCCTGATGCGCAAAATCCACGTCAATTTCTTCAACCTACTGGCGGCATTGGCAGGGCTACACATCGTTACGGTCTTGGCGTATAAGTTTTTGAAGAAAAAAGATTTGATCCGCCCGATGATCAGCGGCTACAAGTATATCGAGGGGCAAACCGTTGCCTTGAAATTTGCTTCCGCTGCCAAACTGATTGCTGCCTTAGTAGTCACGGCTGCGGCGGTGGCTGCGATTTTGATGTTGAAATAACAATTTAAACAAATAGAAAAAGGTCGTCTGAAACGGCAATTCCGTTTTCAGACGACCTTTTCTTTATGCCCTATCTTACAAATGCGGGTTCATCAGGTTTTCGGGCGACAGGATGCGGTCGAGTTCCGCTTCGCTCAACAGGCCGCGTTCGAGTACGACTTCGCGCACGCCTTTGCCGGTTTGGGCGCAGATTTTGCCGACCAAATCGCCGTTGCCGTGTCCGATATACGGGTTCAGGTAAGTGACCAAGCCGATGGAGTTGAACACATAACGTTCGCAGATTTCTCGGTTGACGGTAATGCCTTTGACGCATTTTTCGGCGAGGTTTACCGCAGCGTTGCCCAAGAGGGAGATGGTTTCAAACATACATTGTGCGATGACCGGCTCCATCACGTTTAATTGCAACTGCCCCGCTTCGGCGGCGAAGGTGATGGTGGTGTCGTTGCCGATGACTTTGAAGCAGACTTGGTTGACCACTTCGGGAATCACGGGGTTGACTTTGGCGGGCATAATCGACGAGCCTGCCTGCATTTCCGGCAGGTTAATCTCTTTCAAACCGGCGCGCGGACCGGATGACAAAAGGCGCAGGTCGTTACAGATTTTCGATAATTTCACCGCCGTTCGCTTCAATGCGCCGTGTACCATCACATACGCGCCGCAGTCGGAAGTCGCTTCAATCAGGTTTTCAGTCAGTTTGCAATCCAAGCCGCTGACTTCGGACAATTTTTTCACCGCCAAAGCCGCGTAGCCTTTCGGCGTGTTCACACCCGTGCCGATGGCGGTTGCGCCCAAGTTGACTTCCAACAACAAGGCGCGCGTGCGGTCCAGATTCAAAATCTCTTCTTCCAGCAACACTTGGAAAGATTGAAACTCCTGCCCCGCCGTCATCGGTACGGCATCTTGAAGCTGGGTGCGCCCCATTTTCAAAACATCTTTAAATTCATCGGCTTTGGCGGCAAACGCGTCTTTCAGCAACGCCAGTTTTTCCAGCAGTTCGCCGATACTGTAATACACCGCCAGCCTGAAGCCGGTCGGATACGCGTCGTTGGTGGACTGGCTGGCGTTCACATGGTCCATCGGATTGACGATGTCGTAGCGGCCTTTTTCGTAGCCCAATATTTCCAAAGCAAGGTTGGCGATGACTTCGTTGGTGTTCATGTTGACCGAAGTTCCCGCGCCGCCCTGATACACGTCGGACGGGAATTGGTCGAGGCAGCGGCCTTTGAGCAACACTTCGTCGCAAGCCTTTTCAATGGCGGCAGCGATTTCGGGTTTCACCGCACCCAGTTCGCCGTTTGCCTGCGCGGTCGCTTTTTTCACCATCACCATGCTGCGGACAAACTGCGGCACGTCGGAAATTTTTTGATTGGAAATTTTAAAGTTTTCCACCGCGCGCAAAGTATGGATGCCCCAATACGCCTCAGCGGGGATTTCGCGGTCGCCCAGCAAATCGTGTTCGATACGGACAGTCATTTCTCTTACCTTCTCATTCGTTGGTTTATCAAGTAATGTGCATATGCAGGCGGAACATTAGACCGTTTTGCATGGGTTGTCTAGCTGCAAATGCACCGTTGTTATCAAAGTAGGAAAAACACTCCCACCCGAAAGACAAAAGGTCGTCTGAAACCTTTTCAGACGACCTTTTACATGCTTACATACCGACCAGTCCCCGTAGCTGCGGCCAGTAAAACAAACAGGCGATGGCGCAGACGGCGACGCTGATGCCTGCGGCGTTGATGCTGCTGATTTTCTCTTTAAACGCCATCGCGCCGACCAGCGTACCCAAGACGATGACGCCGATGTTCATCCCTGCGAAGACCAGCGTCGGGTTTTCTTTCATCATTTGGTGGGCGGTGATGTAGGTAACGATGTTGGCAAAGTTCAAACCGCCCAAAACGATGCCACCGATAATGCCTTCTTTCGTCCATTTGGTCGATTGGGAGAAAAGGTAGCCGAACATCAAAATACCGGCGAGGCTGAAGGCGACCAAGAGGTTGCCTGAAAACGCCGTACCACTTTTGGCAAGCTGTTTGAAGAGGATGTCGATGATGCCGTAGCCCGCCCAAACGCCCGCAAGCAGCGTGATTTGCGTACCCAATCCGCCCGATTTCTTGCCGCCGTCGGCTTTCCACAACAGGCAGAACAGAGCCACAAACGCCAAAACGATGCCTATCAGCCTGCCTTCGGTCAACGCTTCGCCAAAAATCACGAACGCGGAAATAATCGGCAATATCAAAGACAAACGCTGCGCCGCATCGGACTTGACGATACCCGCCGCATCGACCGCCTTGCCCATAATCACAAACACCGAAGGCAGCAGCACGCCCAGTGCGCCAAACAGCCACCAAGTCGGCAAAAAGGCTTTCGGGTTGCTCAAATCGGGTTTCAACACCCAAGCCGTCAACGCCACTGCGACGATGTAGTTTACCGCCACCGCCTGCGCGACGTCGATTTTGTTCTTACGCGCCAATTTGAGCAATACCGACACAGACACGCTGCACAGTATGCTTGCCAATAAATAAATCATGTTTTTCCTTTGATTGAATGTGTCGGATGCGTGGACAAATTTTCAGACAACCTTCTTGGTGTCCTGTTTTGATATTTAGTTTTCCGCAAACGACCCATACAAAAATTTCAGACGACCCCGGGATGCGAAGGTCGTCTGAAAACAAGGCGGGCGGTTGCGCTTAGAACCAAGTATCCAAAGACATACGCTTGTTGTCCGTCAGTCTGACGAAACCTGCCGCCAGACGGTAAGCAAACCAAACCGATACCAAAAACAGCAGCACGGAGTCGATGCCGATAAACGCGGTAATTTTACTCAAAACAAACCCCGCCAGACCGCCCCAGAAGGTTTTAATCAGATAGTCTGCATGGTTATTATAAACCGAGTCGCCCATATCGCCACGTTTTACATACGCCAAAACGATGCCGGCAACAGGCATTACCAAGGTCGCAAATGCCAAGGCAAACAAGGCATACATCGCCATCACATAAGTCCGGTCGCCGTCTTGGCGCGGCGCTTCCGCCGTATGTTCGCTACCGGTCTGCTGGCTGGCGGTCTGCCCGCTTCTACCGCTGAATTCACGGAGCGACTCGTCGTACCATGCCCGACGTTCGGGATCGACCAGCGTATCGTAAGCCTGACGGATTTCCTTAAAACGCTCTTCCGCTTCGGGATTGCCGGGATTACGATCGGGATGGTATTTCATTGCCGAATCGCGATAGGCTTTTCTGATTTCTGCAATGTCCGCATCCGCCGAAATGCCGAGAATTTCATAAAAATTACGGTTTTCCATATTAGGGTGTGCCTCTTTGGTTTGTGTTTGCCAAAGCCCGATACCGTGAAATCACGCCAACAGGCTGTTTGACAGAATGAAAACAGATATAAAATCAGGCATTGTGTTCTTTTTATAAAACCTTCAAATTTGCCCGAATCTGCGTTTCCCGACTTAAAACCGTTTTGCATCCCTTTAGACGGCGACCTGTACATCCTGCGGATTCAAAGCCCGCAAAGCCTGCGGACTGACACCGATGATAAATCCGCGCTTGCCGCCGTTGATATAAACTTTCTCCAAATCCCAAATACTTTTTTCAACATAAACCGGCAACCGGGTTTTCATACCGAAAGGCGTCGTCCCGCCCACCAGATAGCCCGTCCATTTGTTTGCCTGTTTCGGATCGGCAGGCTCGATGTGTTTCATGCCCAAATCGCGTGCCAGATTGCGGGTCGAAATCTGCTTGTCGCCGTGCATCACGACGACCAGCCCTTTCTTCGCTTCGTTTTGCAGCACGATGGTTTTGACTACCTGATGCTCGTCCACGCCGAACAACTGTGCAAACTGCCCTGTCCCGCCGTGTTCCTCATAAACATAAATATAAGGCTCAAAATCAATTTGATGTGTACGCAAGAAACGGACGGCAGGAGTAACCGGATAATCGGTATTTTTGCTCATGATGCAGTTCCAATAATATTCAGACGACCTAAAATTAATATGACAATGACGCGTAAAAATAGTTTCCGCATCTTTTCAAAAACAACAAAACCGCCCGCCTGCTGTGGCAGACAATCAAGCTGAATGTTACCATAAGCCCCTGCCCAATATCCGCCGTCCTGTTCCGACAAAATCGGAAAGCCGAAATCCGACAACAGGACAGAATGCCCCGTACGCCCCAACCTCAAGGAATATCAAATGAATATCCGATACCTCGGTACCACCGAACGCTACTCCGAAGCCGTCTGCGCCGGAGGATTCGTCTTCCTCTCAGGCATGGTTCCCGAAAATCCCGAAGCCGATGCCAAAGCCCAGACCGAAAACGTTTTGGCGCAAATCGACCGCTGGCTTGAAGAATGCGGCTCCGACAAAGCACACATCCTCGAAGCCACCATCTTCCTGACCGATATGAACGACTACGCCGCCATGAACGAAGCCTGGGATGCCTGGACAGCCACCGGCCGCACCCCTGCCCGCGCCTGCATCGAAGCCAAACTCGCCAAACCGGAATGGGCGGTCGAAATCAAAGTATCTGCCGTGTGCAAGTGATTGGATTGGACAAGGGGTCGTCTGAAAACTGTCGCTGATTTTCAGACGACCTCTGCGACAAATAAAATCTGCAACAACGATACGCTCAAAAACCAGAAAACATTTAATTTTATTAGAAACAAATAGTTATTTAAAATCTTCCGAGTAAACCCGCCTACACTTCAAAATAAAATCGAAATAAACTATACTTTTTCTTAATTTATGAGATAATAGCTAAACAAATTCTTAGCTAAATTCATCAACATCAAACGAGAACAACACTATGTCAGACGAAAAAAGCAAAGCCCTAGCCGCCGCCCTTGCCCAAATTGAAAAAAACTTCGGCAAAGGTTCCATCATGAAAATGGACGGCAGCCAGCAAGAAGAAAACCTTGACGTCATCTCCACCGGTTCGCTCGGTGTGGACTTGGCGCTCGGCGTCGGCGGTCTGCCGCGCGGTCGCGTTGTCGAAATCTTCGGCCCTGAATCCTCCGGTAAAACCACGCTCTGTCTCGAAGCCATCGCCCAATGCCAAAAAAACGGCGGTATCTGCGCCTTTATCGACGCCGAACACGCCTTCGACCCCGTTTACGCCCGCAAACTCGGCGTTAAAGTAGAAGAACTCTACCTCTCCCAACCCGACACCGGCGAGCAGGCTCTGGAAATCTGCGACACGCTGGTACGTTCCGGCGGCGTGGACATGGTCGTTGTCGACTCCGTAGCCGCCCTCGTGCCCAAAGCCGAAATCGAAGGCGAAATGGGCGACAGCCACGTCGGCCTGCAAGCCCGTCTGATGAGCCAAGCCCTGCGCAAACTGACCGGCCACATCAAACGCACCAACACACTGGTCGTCTTCATCAACCAAATCCGCATGAAAATCGGCGTGATGTTCGGCAGCCCCGAAACCACCACCGGCGGTAACGCCCTCAAATTCTACGCCTCCGTCCGCCTTGACATCCGCCGAACCGGACAAATCAAAAAAGGCGACGACGTCATCGGCAACGAAACCAAAGTCAAAGTCATCAAAAACAAAGTCGCCCCTCCGTTCCGCCAAGCCGAATTCGATATCCTGTACGGCGAAGGCGTAAGCTGGGAAGGCGAACTGATCGACCTCGGTGTCAAATACGACATCGTTGAAAAATCAGGCGCATGGTACAGCTACAACGGCGCCAAAATCGGACAAGGCAAAGACAACGTCCGCGTATGGTTGAAAGAAAACCCGGAAATCGCTAACGAAATCGACGCCAAAATCCGCGCTGCCGTGGGCATCAACATCGATATCACCGAAGGCAAACTGGACGACACCGACGGCGAACGTCCCGAGGAATAAACCCCTCTTGAGTCTTGGTTAAAATGAAAAGAGGTCGTCTGAAATATTTCAGACGACCTCTTCATGATTCCGTATCAGACAAATCAAGCTTTCAGCAATTCTTGCAGCTCACCTGCTTCGTACATTTCCATCAAAATATCGGAACCGCCGACAAACTCTCCGTTTACGTAGAGTTGCGGGATGGTCGGCCAATCGCTGTATTCTTTGATACCTTGGCGGACAGCATCGTTTTCCAAAACATTCACGGTAACGTAATCAGTGCAGCCTGCGGCGCTGAGGATTTGTACGGCGCGTGAAGAGAAGCCGCATTGCGGAAACTGCTTCGTACCCTTCATAAACAAAACAACGCGGTGTGTGGTAACAACTTCTTTGATTTGGTCGTGGATAGATGTCATGGTTTAATCCTTATTTACATGAATCGGTTAATCGGAATTTGCGCCATTATACGCAAATTGACGTGTTTGGGTACGCCTGTTTGCATGGATATTTGAACAAATTAATATCGGTTTACCCAAAATCCCCCAATCGCAAACCTGCCGATCATCCTCAGCCCATCCTATTCAATACGCAGCCGCCCCAACCGACAGAACCTGAAAATTGTCAACAATCCAAGCCATCTTATTTTAAAGCGGTGCTATAATTCCCGAACCAGATTTTTCAGACGACCCCTGCAAGGACCCTGACTTATGAACAATTCAGTCATCACTGTCATCGGCAAAGACCGCGTCGGCATCGTGTACGACGTTTCCAGAATTTTGGCGGAAAACCAAATCAACATCCTCAATATCAGCCAGCAGCTGATGGACGATTTCTTCACCATGATTATCTTGGTGGATACCTCGAAATGCCCCAAATCGCGGCAGGAAATGCTGGATTTGTTTGCGGAAGAGAGCAAAAAACTCGCGCTCGACATCCGCATGCAAAACGAAGAAATCTTCCAAGCCATGCATCGCATTTGATTTTAGGAACTCTAAAATTATGTCAAAAAATAAAATTAGTTTTAATGTAGCTGAAGAGAAATCTGCACGGCTGGCTGTTTTAATTGATGCTGATAATGCGTCAGCGCAAACCATTGATGCGATTTTAGAAGAAACAACTAAATTCGGTGAAGCAATGGTAAAACGCATCTATGGTAACTTTGTTGGTGACAACGGTAAATGGAAAGCTGTCATTAATGAGCATGCTATCAAACCTATGCAGCAATTCGCCTACACCACAGGTAAAAATGCCACTGACGGTTTTATGATTATTGATGCGATGGATTTACTCTATACCGGCCGTTTTGATGGTTTTTGTTTGGTATCTAGTGATAGTGACTTTACTGCACTGGCTATCCGGTTGAAGGAACAAGGTGTAACAGTTTACGGTTTCGGCAAAAAGCAAACGCCTGAAGCTTTCCGTAATGCGTGCAGCCAATTTATCTATGTAGAAAACTTGATGCCTGAACCCGCACAAAAAGAAACAGTAACCGATAAACCACAGAAACCAGCAGAGAAACAGATTCAAACAGCCTCTCCCGAAAATGCTCAAGCTCAACCGAAAATTGCCGAACAATTTGAGCACAAACTACCGTTGGAAACTATACATAAAATTTTCGAACATGCGGATAGTGAATGGATGGCTATGACTGCATTCGGTGCCACTTGGAAACGCTTGCAGGTAGATTTTGACCCACGTAATTACGGTTGTAAGAAATTTACCGATTTAGTAAAAAAATATTCTGATGTGTTTGATTACGAGATGCGAAAAACTGCTGAAGGCACGCAAGAGCATATGTATGTCAAGCTTAAAGTCTAATCGAAGGTCGTCTAAAAATATTTTTCAGACGACCTGCAAGAAAGGCCGAGTCCCATGAACAATTTCCACAGTAATGAGATACTTGAAACCGTCAAAATGGTTGCCGACCAGCATTTCGACGTCCGCACTATTACCATAGGCATTGATTTGCACGACTGTATCAGCACCGACATCGATGTGTTGAACCAAAACATTTACAACAAAATCACCACCGTCGGCAAAGATTTGGTCGCTACGGCGAAACACCTTTCCGCCAAATACGGCGTGCCGATTGTGAATCAGCGTATTTCCGTCACGCCGATTGCCCAAATCGCGGCGGCAACCAAAGCCGATTCTTACGTCAGCGTGGCGCAGACTTTGGACAAGGCAGCCAAAGCCATCGGCGTGTCTTTTATCGGCGGCTTTTCCGCGCTGGTGCAAAAAGGCATGTCGCCTTCAGACGAGGTGTTAATCCGCTCCATTCCCGAAGCGATGAAGACCACCGACATCGTGTGCAGCTCCATCAATATCGGCAGCACGCGCGCCGGTATCAATATGGATGCGGTCAGACTGGCGGGCGAAACCATCAAACGCACGGCTGAAATCACGCCCGAAGGTTTCGGCTGCGCCAAAATCGTCGTGTTCTGCAACGCAGTAGAAGACAACCCGTTTATGGCGGGCGCGTTTCATGGCTCTGGAGAGGCGGACGCCGTCATCAACGTCGGCATATCGGGGCCGGGCGTGGTCAAAGCCGCGCTGGAAAATTCGGACGCGGTCAGCCTGACCGAAGTCGCCGAAGTTGTGAAGAAAACCGCCTTCAAAATCACCCGCGTGGGCGAACTCATCGGCCGCGAAGCCTCGAAAATACTGGGCATCCCGTTCGGCATTCTCGATTTATCGCTGGCACCGACCCCCGCCGTCGGCGACTCGGTGGCACGCATCCTTGAAGAAATGGGTTTAAGCGTTTGCGGTACGCACGGCACGACGGCTGCCTTGGCATTGTTGAACGATGCCGTGAAAAAAGGCGGCATGATGGCTTCCAGCGCGGTCGGCGGCCTGAGCGGCGCGTTTATCCCCGTTTCCGAAGACGAAGGCATGATTGCCGCCGCCGAAGCAGGCGTGCTGACGCTGGACAAACTTGAAGCGATGACCGCCGTCTGCTCGGTCGGGCTGGACATGATTGCTGTTCCCGGCGATACGCCCGCGCACACGATTTCCGGCATTATCGCCGACGAAGCCGCCATCGGCATGATCAACAGCAAAACCACCGCCGTGCGCATCATTCCGGTAACGGGCAAAACCGTCGGCGACAGCGTCGAGTTTGGCGGCCTGCTGGGCTACGCGCCCGTGATGCCGGTTAAAGAAGGTTCGTGCGAAGTGTTCGTCAACCGCGGCGGCAGGATTCCCGCGCCGGTGCAGTCGATGAAGAACTGATTGCTTAACCATAAAAAAGGTCGTCTGAAAACTTGCAATGCTTGTTTTCAGACGACCTTTTGTTTATTTGAGACTGTATTTTCAGACGACCTATAAACCCAATTCCCTGAGGAAGCGCACGTCGTCCGCCCAGCCTGATTTGACCTTGACCCAAACCTTTAAAAACACTTTAGTATCAAACAGTTTTTCCATATCGAGGCGGGCTTCGGTAGAGATTTTTTTCAGCTTCTCCCCGCCTTTGCCAATTAAGATGGCTTTTTGGCTGTCTTTATCGACCAATACGGCGATGTAGATTCGGTAGAGGCCGTTTTCCTCTTCTTCGAATTGTTCGATTTCCACATTCATGGCGTAGGGCAGCTCTTCGCCGAGGTAGCGGAACAGTTTTTCGCGCACGATTTCGGTGGCGAGGAAACGGCTGGAACGGTCGGTCACCATTTCTTCCGGATACATCGGCACGCTTTGGGGCAGGTAAGGTCTGAGGCGCGCGAGCAGGTTGGCGATGCCCAATCCGTGTTTGGCGCTGACGGTTTCATGCCCTGCAAATTTGAATTCTGCGCTGATTTGGTCGATAAATTCCTGCAAACCGCTGCTGCCCGCTTTGTTTTTGTCGATTTTGTTGATGACGAGGATGACGGGCGTGTTTGTCGGCAGTTGTTTCATCACGATGCGGTCGGCATCGGTAAAGCGCATGGCTTCGACGACGAAAACGACGGCATCGACGCCGCTCAACGCTTCGGTGACGTTTTGATTGAGGCGGTCGTTCAGGGCGTTGCGGTGTTTGGTTTGGAAGCCGGGGGTATCGACGAAAACGAATTGGGCGGTGTCGTCGGTGTAAATGCCGGTAACGCGGTTGCGCGTGGTTTGGGCTTTTTTGCTGGTGATGCTGATTTTTTGTCCGATAAGGTGGTTCATCAGCGTGGATTTGCCGACGTTGGGGCGGCCGACGATGGCGACGAAGCCGCAGCGGTAGTCGGTGGGATGGCTGGATTCGTTTTGCAGGAAGGTTTCGATGTCCATGATGGCTTTCTGTTTGAAGTTTCAGACGACTTTTTTGTATCCATAGGTCGTCTGAAAAATAAATCGGCTATTTTTTTGCTTTTTTCAAAGGATGGTGTTGCTCGAGCCATTGCAGCGCTTCTTTGGCAGCTTGCTGCTCGGCAACTTTGCGGCTGCTGCCTTGTGCTTTGCAGATGAAACCCAGTTCGCCCAAGTCGCATGAAATCAGGAACATACTGTCATTGGCATGACCGATTTGTTCTTCGATACGGTATTTGGGTAGGGCAAGGCGGCGGGCTTGGAGGGCTTCTTGCAGGGCGGTTTTGTTGTCTTTGCCCTGCGTCTTGAAATCGGCGCGTTTGACGCGTTCGGCGAACAAGTGCCGCACCACTTTCTCCGCCTCGGCGAAATCCGCATCAAAGCTGACGGCGGCAAACATCGCTTCCATAGCATCGGCAAGGATGGAGGGTCGTCTGAATCCGCCGCTTTTCAACTCGCCCGCGCCCAAATAAAGCCCGTCACCGACATTCATTTCCAAAGCGATTTCCGCCAACACGCCTTCATTGACCAAGCTCGCGCGCAAACGCGACAACTCGCCTTCGGTCAGCTTGGGGAACGCGTCAAACAACATTTTGGCGACGGTGTAGTTCAAAATCGAATCGCCGACAAACTCAAAACGCTCGTTGTTTTTCGCATGGTAGCTGCGGTGGGTCAGCGCCTGCTGCAAAAGCGCGGTATCTTTGAAATGGTAACCCAGTTTATTCTGAATGGCGGCATGCGCCTGCTGTTTTAACACATCTGTTTTCATGAGGACGTTTGTCTTTCTTCTTGCTTCGGCGTATCGGGTGGGAGGCGGCAAAAATTCAGCCTCCCAAACCAACCCGAATGCGTTTCGGCACTTCATGCAAATACGGAAACACTTTAGGGCTGCAACAGTCGTCTGAAACACAGTTCAGCGCGTTTCAGACGACCAGCATTGTACCATCAAACCATAAGCGGCAAATATATAGTGGATTAACTTTAAACCAGTACGGCGTTACCTCGCCTTGCCGTACTATCTGTACTGTCTGCGGCTTCGTCGCCTTGTCCTGATTTAAAGTTAATCCACTATAAAGATACACGGTGCAGAGGCTGCCCTAATCATGATAAAATCCGCACAATTTTTACGGCATGCACACACCGCAATGAATAAATTTGCCCAAGCCCTCTCAGCTGCCCTCGACCGCTGCATCGTGACCAATACGGTAGCCAAACAAGGCGAACCCGTCGGCTTCCTCTACCGCGAAGCCCCCGTTTTCGAAAACGACAGCGGCTGGCGTTTCTTCAGCGGCGACGAAACCGACGAATACACCGACGATCCCGACAATTTCAGCGTCGTCAGCCTTTCCGAAATCACCCAGTCCAATCCCGCCATCGCCGCGCTGATAACCCAACCCGAAGGCAGCGCATGGGAAATCGGCGAAGACGGCGAGTTTCAAGCCGTTGCCGACTGGCAGCCGCAGGAATAAATCCCCCAATATCGTTTTCAGAAAAGCCAAACGTCGTCTGAAAACCCGTTTACCGCTCAAAATACAAGGAAACACCATGAACATCATCGCCCCGAACCTGGACGGCGCACACCTGCGCATCGGCATCGTACAAGCCCGCTTTACCAACGAAATCGGCAGCGAAATGCTCAAAGTCTGCTGCCGCACCCTGCAAGAATTGGGCGTAGCCGACAACAACATCACCGTCGCCACCGTACCCGGCGCGCTCGAAGTGCCGCTCGTCCTGCAAAACATGGCAGCCTCCGAGCAATACGACGCGCTGATTGCCATCGGCGTCGTCATCCGCGGCGAAACCTACCACTTCGAACTCGTTTCCAACGAATCCGGTTCAGGCGTAACCCGTGTCGGACTCGACTACAACATCCCCATCGCCAACGCCATCCTGACCACCGAAAACGACGAACAAGCCGTCGCGCGCATTGAAGAAAAAGCCGCCGACGCCGCCAAAGTCGCCGTCGAGTGCGCCAACCTCGTCAACCGTCTGATCGAAGAGCAGTTTGACGACGAAGAAGAATAAGCCCGAACGCGAAACCCTTAGCTTTGCCGCATTCCGGTTTCGCCCCGCCTGTCGGACAAACCGTTTTCAGACGACCCGTCATCCGACAGAGGTCGTCTGAAACATTCATTACCGCACCACCGTGCCGCCAACGAAGGAATCCCCATGAAAACCCCACGCCGCCGCGCCCGCGAGTTAGCCGTACAAGCCCTCTACCAAGCCGGCATCAACAACACCGCCGCCCCCGAAATCGCTAAAAACATCCAAGACCAGCCCGACTTCGCCAAAGCGGACGAAGAGCTGTTCAACAAACTCTTCTTCGGCACGCACACCCATGCCGCCGAATACATCCAGCAAATCCGCCCCCTGCTCGACCGCGACGAAAAAGACCTCAGCCCCATCGAACGCGCCGTCCTGCTGATGGCATGCCACGAATTGAGCGCGATGCCCGAAACCCCCTACCCCGTCATCATCAACGAAGCCATCGAAGTGACCAAAACCTTCGGCGGCACCGACGGACACAAATTCGTCAACGGCATCCTCGACAAACTCGCCGCCCAACTGCGCCCGAACGACCCGAAACGCGGCAACGCGTAATTTAATATGAAAACTTCCCTCCAACTTCTAACCGCCGCCGCTCTGATGTTGTCGACACAGGCATTTGCCAAAACCCCGCCTCCCGGCGTTTACATGACCATGGATTCGCAGCTTGTCGGTATCCTGGCAAATGGCAGCTATTGCATGGTTGTGCAAAACGAGGTCAAAAACGGCCGCTGGCAAAAAACACCAAACAGCCTAAAGCTGGACGACAACAAAACGGTCATCTCCGATGAGGGCAGCGACGGCTACGCCCTCAACGGCGAACCGGTCATGCTCATGAACGGCGGCAACACTGCCGGCATGTGTGCCACCATCAAAGAACACGCCGACAGAAAACGGCATACCCAACCGTAAACCGGAAGCAACTCTTTCACCGCTTTCGCTCCCCCATGCAAAAAGGTCGTCTGAAAACCCAAATTCGGTTTTCAGACGACCTTTCTCTTTTGTCAGGATATTGTATAAAGAATTTGTCAAAAAATAAGCGGTAATATAGTGGATTAAATTTAAATCAGGACAAGGCGACGAAGCCGCAGACAGTACAGATAGTACGGCAAGGCGAGGCAACGCCGTACTGGTTTAAAGTTAATCCACTATATCGTAATGAATGACGATTGCTTGAGTTAAATCTAGCCCGCACGTTATCGGATTGTGTTAACCTTACGCTAGACTTGATGATAGTTAACATTCTAGGGTTTTGGTTCCCTTGTTTATTAATTATCTCAAGCCAGGGTTCCCGCACCATCATCGCTTCATTTTTTTCTTCCATAAATGCTTCGGGATGCAGTTTGTCCCCCCGCAACAATAAGAACCCGAACATTCTCACTCTTGTATTTTAAGGATTAAACAATGAAATCGCTCAAAACGTTCCTTATTTGGGGCATTGTGGTTTTGGTCGGCGTAGCGTCCTTTACCACTTTGGCCATCAGTCGGGGCGAGCAGGTCAGCGCGGTATGGATGGTCACCGCCGCCGTATCGGTGTACTGCATCGCCTACCGTTTTTACAGTCTCTACATCGCCAAATATGTGATGCAGCTTGATCCGAACCGCCTCACGCCCGCCGAGCGGCACAATGACGGTTTGGACTATGTGCCGACACACAAAGGCGTATTGTTCGGACACCACTTTGCCGCGATTGCGGGCGCAGGCCCCTTGGTCGGTCCCGTGCTGGCTGCGCAAATGGGTTATCTGCCGGGTACGCTGTGGATTATCTTCGGCGTAGTGTTTGCCGGCGCGGTACAAGACATGATGGTCTTGTTCGTCTCCATGCGCCGCGACGGTAAGTCTTTGGGCGATATCGTAAAACAAGAACTCGGCACCGTCCCCGGCGTGATCGCGTCCATCGGTATTTTGATGATTATGGTCATCATCATGGCGGTGTTGGCGCTGATTGTGGTGAAAGCACTGGTTCACAGCCCTTGGGGTACGTTTACGATTGCCGCCACCATGCCGATTGCGCTGTTTATGGGTATTTACACCCGCTATATCCGTCCGGGCAAAATCGGCGAGATTTCCATCGTCGGCTTTATCCTGCTGATGCTGGCGGTCATTTACGGCGACAATGTGGCGCACAGCTCCATCGGTCATTGGTTTGACCTTGACGGCATCCAACTCACTTGGGCGATTATGATTTACGGTTTCGTGGCTTCGGTATTGCCGGTATGGCTGCTGCTGACTCCGCGCGACTATCTCTCTACCTTCCTGAAAATCGGTACGATTGTCGCCCTCGCCATCGGCATCCTCATCGTCAGCCCTGCGCTGCAAATGCCTGCCGTGACCCACTTTATCGACGGCTCCGGTCCGGTATTCTCAGGCGCATTGTTCCCGTTCCTCTTCATTACCATCGCCTGTGGTGCGGTTTCGGGCTTCCATGCGCTGATTTCTTCCGGTACCACGCCGAAAATGCTGGAAAACGAAACCCACGTCCGCATGATCGGTTACGGCGGTATGATTATGGAAAGCTTCGTGGCGATTATGGCCTTGGCTGCCGCGTCATCGCTTGATCCCGGCGTGTATTTCGCCATGAACAGTCCTGCCGCCCTAATCGGTACAGATGCCAATACCGCCGCCGAAGTGATTACAACCAAGCTGCAATTCCCTGTCGATGCCGCAACCCTGTTGCACACCGCTAAGGAAGTGGGCGAAAACACCATTCTGTCCCGTGCGGGCGGTGCGCCAACCCTCGCAGTCGGTATGGCACACATCATGAGCCGCCTGATTCCGGGCGAAGCCATGATGGCATTCTGGTATCACTTTGCCCTGTTGTTTGAAGCCTTGTTCATCCTGACCGCCGTCGATGCCGGTACGCGCGTCGCACGTTTCATGATTCAAGACTTGGGCAGTATCTTCTACAAACCTTTCGGCAACACCGACTCCATCCCTGCCAACCTGATTGCGACCTTCTTTGCCGTGGCATTGTGGGGCTACTTCCTCTACACCGGCGTGACCGACCCGTTGGGCGGCATCAACTCGCTCTGGCCTTTGTTCGGCATCGCCAACCAAATGCTGGCAGGCGTAGCCTTGATTATGTGTGCCGTTGTGCTGATTAAGATGAAACGCGACCGTTATGTCTGGGTGGCACTCGTTCCTGCCGTCGGCGTACTGTTTGTAACCTGCTACGCCGGTCTGCAAAAACTGTTCCACAGCGACCCGCGCGTCAGCTTCCTCGCCCATGCCGGCAAATACAGCGACGCATTGGCTAAAAACGAAGTCCTCGCACCCGCTAAAGACATCGGCGAAATGGCGCAAATCATCTTCAACGACAAAATCAATGCCGGCTTGACCGCATTGTTCCTCTCCGTCGTCGTCATCGTTGCCATCTACGGCGTACGTACCGCCATGAAAGCACGCAAAGTCGGCTGGCCGACCGCCAAAGAAATTCCGGCAGTGTACCGCGACGGCAAACAACCGGAGGCACAAGGTGAAGCGTAAACTCGCCGCTTGGTGGAAAACCGCCAAACTTACCGCCAACCTCATGGCAGGTGTGCCCGATTATGAAAACTACGTTGCCCAACAGCGCAAACATAATCCCAACGCCCCCGTCATGACCGAGCTGCAATTTCAAGACTACTGCCGCAAACGCCGCTGCGGCGCAAACGGCGGAAGATGTTGTTAATCGCTTAAAAGGTTGAAAAAAGGTCGTCTGAAAGTTTTCAGACGACCTTTTTATATTACAATATTGGCATTTTTAAAATCGGCATAGGCAAATACCGTCAGTTGATCCAATTTCCGCCAAAGCGCAACCCGGCAGCGTCGCAGTTTGAGTCCAACTGGAAAACTGCCCTATCTTGCGCAAAGCCGATTCGAATCTACCCGATTCCAATCCATCCATTACATTTTTACCACCTGCTTAAGGACAAGACATGAAAAAAAGCATCATTGCGACATTAGTCGGCATCGCCGCATTGGGAGGAGCAACCGTTGGCGGTGGCATTTATGCCGACAACAAATTGAAACAGGAATACTATTTCCAAAACAATCCCGATGCCGACAAACGCCTGAAAATCACTCTGGATAAATTCGACATGGGCCTCACTTCGGGTAAAGCTTCATGGAGGGGCGACATCACGCCCGACTTGTGCCATCAGGACACAAAATTCTCAATACGCGGCGAGGACATCATCACCCGCGGTCTGAACGGCTACACCATCCAAACCAAACTCTATCTGATTGGAGATGACAATAAAGAAATATTCCGATTGGACGGCAATACCGTGCTTTCTTGGGGTGGCGAATTAGAGGGCAAACTGACCGCACCGGCAGGCTCATTAAACATCGATTCCGACGAAGTCAAATGGGAAACGGCGACTTTGGCTGTCAAAGGCCACAAATCCGACCATCAGTACCATCTCGATAATTTCAATTTCGAATGGCCCGGCATGACTGCCTCACACCCTGACAAACCTGATAGCCCGGGATACCAATTTAGTTTGAAAAACGTTAAATATCAGGCCGATATGGAAAAAGGTGACACCACTGCATTGCGCAACGGTACATCCCTCTTCACCGTAGACTCTGCCGCATTCAAAATGGGCAACCAAACCTTTGATTTCTCTGTCGACAAAATCAAAGCAGGAAGCAAACAGTCTGCAAAAGACAACAAATACGCTATGGAAGGACAAAGCGAAGTCGAAAACTTCCGCATCAACAACATCAAATTCGACCGCATCCATTACAACTTCAACCTCCGCGATATCAATGGTGAAGGTATCGACCGCATCAATAAATTCTTCGACCGTCAAGGTAAAGAGTGCGTCGATATGAACAGCCCCGACACACAAAAAGAACTGATGGAAGCCGCAAAAACCTTTTTAAAAACCGGCATCAAATTCGACTCAAAAGGCAATCAAATCTACTTGAACAACAGCGCGGTCAAAGCCGACGCAGACGCCTCCATTCCGCCTATCGAATATAAAAACGACGAGCAGCTTCAACAAGACCTCCTCAGTAAGCTGAAATACAACGTCAACGCGGAGGTCGATAAAAACTTCATCAGAGAAGTGCTCAAACTGGCTTCTCAATACGATCCCAATATCAAAGAAAGCGATTTGGACAACGTCGTCAAAGAAATGGCAACCGCGCTCAATGCCGAAGTCACCGAAGACAAGCTGATTATCAAACGCAGCCAATAATCCGCCGGCAAACCTGTTAGAAAATATAGGGGATTAAATTTAAATCAGGACAAGGCGACGAAGCCGCAGACAGTACAGATAGTACGGAACCGATTCACTTGGTGCTTCAGCACCTTAGAGAATCGTTCTCTTTGAGCTAAGGCGAGGCAACGCCGTACTGGTTTAAAGTTAATCCACTATACCGACAGGTTTCGCATTTACCCATAGCAAAAGGTCGTCTGAAATTTTCAGACGACCTTTTTGGTTTCACGGAGATAGGCATCGCAAACCCGCCATCCCCTAACAATTCACGCAGTCATTAACGCTGATTGCAAGAAGTGTCTACTTTGTTGCCATAAGGATCAACGAAGCTGAAGAAGGCTTGGCTGCCTTTTTGATGCCATTCCGCACCTTTACCGAACAAGCCGCGGTTGGAAACATAACGCTCGCCGGAACCGGAAACCGCAGAAGACAAGACAGCACGTTTGTCATCCAGGCTCAACTCGACGCGGTTGGTGTCCAGATTGCGTACAGTCACAGACAAACCGTTTTCACACTCAAAAGATTGGGGCGAACGGCGGTCGCTAGACTGACCACGATCATCATAGTTGCGATCTCCATGGTCATGACGGTGCTCGTGGCGAGGAGCATCATTATCATCATAATCAGGGGCAGCACAAGCGCCCAAGGACAAAACAGCCGCTACGGCCAATACAGCTTTAAGTTTCATATTAATACTCCTGAAAAATGTGGAACTGCATAACAGTCGTTCCATGTTATAAACATCCTTATAGTCTAGCAAGGGAGCTTACCCTAATTTACCTGCACGCCCCCGAATGTAGCTTTTTCCAAAGCTCCGTAGTTTTTTCGCAAACATTAAAACTTCCCTCAACCATTGCTTCACACTTACCCGACCGTCCGAGGTCGTCTGAAAACAAAAAAACCGCCCGCGAAAATCATCGCGAGCGGCAATCCATTGAGAGCATTACAAAATATGAAAACATTACCGCTGACGGGCTTTGAAGCGGGGATTGCTTTTACAGATGACGTAAACTTTACCTTTGCGTCGAACGATTTGACAATCGCGATGGCGCTTTTTCGCTGTTTTCAATGAAGACAAAACCTGCATTATTTATCCTTTCTAAAAGACGAAATCATAGATTGGAACCTTTGGTTGAACTTGCTGGCGCGGCCTTCGATATTCACATTGCGCTGTTTGCCCGTATAGACGGGATGCGAAGCAGAAGACGTATCCAAAGAAAATAAAGGATATTCTTTACCATCGTTCCAAACCATCGTTTTGCCGTGTGTATCCGCACAAGAACGGATCAGCCAGCCTTCATTGGCACCACTGTCGTAAAAAAGCACAGTACGGTAATTTTCAGGGTGGATATTCGCTTTCATCATTCCTCCGATAAATGTTATGGTATAACATTATACATCATAAACTTTAAAACACAACCCCGAAAAAAGGTCGTCTGAAAACGCAGACCATATTCAGACGACCTTCACATTGCTACAATACGGGCTTCCACTCCAATCCAAAGGCACATCATGCCGCTTTTCCACGTCGAACCCTCCCTGTCTTACACTCAGCAAAACCGTGTAGGCATCCTCCTCCTCAATCTCGGCACGCCCGATGCCCCGACCGCCGCCGCCGTCAAACCATATCTTCGAGAATTTCTATCGGACCAACGCGTCGTCGAACTGCCCAAACTACTTTGGCAGCCGATTTTGCATGGCTTGGTCCTGACACTGCGTCCCAAGAAAAGCGCACATGCTTACGCCAAAATCTGGTTTGAACAAGGCTCTCCGCTTGCCGTCTATACCCAACGTCAAGCAGATGCCCTCGCCAAAGCCATACCCGACACCATCGTCCGCCATGCCATGACCTATGGCAACCCGGGCATCGAAACCGTCCTTGCCGAAATGAAAGCCCAAGGCGTAGGCAGATTGCTGATTGTCCCTTTATATCCGCAATACGCCGCCTCCAGCACCGGCGCGGCATTAGACAAAGTGTTCCAACAACTGCTGAAGCAGCGCAATCAAATGAGCCTGCGTACCGTTTCGCGTTTTTACGACGACGCAGCCTATATTGATGCCATGAAACAACACATTGAAGCATATTGGAAAGAACACGGACGCGGCGAGAAACTCATGTTGAGCTTTCACGGCATTCCGCAAAAAAATTACGACGACGGCGACCCTTATCCCGACGAATGCCGCCATACCGCGAAACTTCTTGCCCAAGCACTCAACCTAAACGAGCAAGAATACATCGTTTCCTTCCAAAGCCAATTTGGCAAAGCAAAATGGGTGACGCCCAGCACACAGGCCCTGTTTGACCAACTGCCCAAACAAGGCGTCAGCAAATTAGATGTATTCTGTCCGGGCTTTATGGCGGATTGTCTGGAAACCATGGAAGAGATTGCCATCATGGGGCGCGAACAATTTCACGCAGCCGGAGGCAAAGAATACCGCTACATCCCCTGCTTGAACGACCACCCCGCATGGATTCTCGCCCTGACCGAACTGGTCAAAAACAACCTGCAAGGCTGGCAATAACCGGATACATCATCCGACAAGGGATATTGGTGATCACTGATGGACTTTAAACCCAAACCAAGCTGCGACAGCATCCTCATTTAAAACCTATCTGCGGTTTTCCACTGAAAGCGTTACATTTGATTTAAGTCTAAGGTCGTCTGAAAAATCTGTTTTCAGACGACCTTTATTGTATTATCGATAAACAGACCACACCGATAAAAAGGACACATCATGACCACAACAAAAAAAATATTGGCGGCTGCAATTTTTACCCTGTCCGTCCACAGCACCTTTGCCGCCGATGCTGCCCAAATGACGCAAGGCCAAAAAATTTATGAAAGCAACTGCGCCGCCTGCCACGGTAAAAAAGGGGAAGGCAGGGGAACCATGTTTCCCCCTCTTTACCAATCAGACTATATTATGAAAAAACCGCAGGTATTGCTGCAAAGCATGACCAAAGGCATCAACGGTCCCATCAAAGTCAACGGTAAACCTTACAACGGCTTTATGCCCGCAACCGCCATCAACGATGCCGATCTCGCTGCCGTTGCCACCTATATCATGAATGCGTTTAACAACGGCGGCGGTACCATTACCGAAAAAGACGCCAAACAGGCTAAAGCGAAAAAATAAGGCATCCATACACAAAAAAGGTCGTCTGAAACCGAGATTTCGGGTTTCAGACGACCTTTTTCCTTCTACTGAACTGTTTTTTTTAAACCGCTTCCGCTTCTTCCGCGAGGAAACCGCGCAGTTTTTGCATGGCTTTGGCTTCGATTTGGCGGATGCGCTCGGCAGACACGCCGTATTCGGCTGCCAGCTCGTGCAGGGTCAATCCGCCATCGTCTTGCAGCCAGCGGCTTTCTACGATGCGGCGGCTACGGTCGTCCAGTTGAGCCAATGCGTTTTGCAAACCTTCGGTTTGCAGGGCGTAATGGGCTTGTTTGGACAGTTGGCGGCTGGGTTCGGCATCGTGGTCGGCAAGCCAGTCGATGGGGGCGAAGCTGTCTTCGTCATCGTTGTTGTCTGCCATGATAGCGATGTCGTGTCCGGTCATGCGTTGTTCCATTTCCATGACTTCGGACAATTTGACGCCCAAATCGTCGGCGATGTCTTGCGCTTCTTTCGGAGACAAGGCATTCAGGTTTTTACGCATACTGCGCAGATTGAAGAACAGTTTGCGTTGCGGTTTGGTGGTCGCTACGCGCACCAGTCGCCAGTTGCGCAGGATAAATTCGTGGATTTCGGCCTTAATCCAGTGTACGGCGAATGAAAACAGGCGCGCGCCACGGCTGGGCTCGTAGCGTTTGACCGCTTTCATCAGTCCGATGTTGCCTTCTTGGATAAGATCGGCTTGGTTCAGGCCATAGCCGTCGTAGCCTCGTGCGATGGATACGACGACGCGCAAATGGGAAAGAATGAGTTGTTTGGCGGCGTTAAGGTCGCCTTTTTGCTGACGCTCCGCGAGTTGGCTTTCTTCTTCGGGCGTCAACATGGGAATGCTGTTGACGGTATGAATGTATTGCTCAAGGCTGCCGTTGCCGCTGTGGATGACGGGTAATGCAAAGGCGTTATTCATGAGAGTTGCTTTCCTTTATATGATGTAGAGACTATTGTTTACTTGTTGTTTGCTGTGCAGTATATCACTGCCTGTTGCCCTATCGTATGCTGTCAAATGCCTTTTTCTGTAAAAGACTGTTTGATAGGTGGATTTTCTTGCTTTTTGAAATTCGATTGATTTTGAAAATTTGACTGTTTTACTGGGAATAAGTTCAGTATATTACAAACATTCTTGTATGTAAATATTAAAGTTCAAGAAAAACGGCCTTATAAAAAGACCGCTTTTTCAAACTCAATCTGCTTTTTTCCTGATTAAAAACAGTGTGATGGCAATGATTGACAATACTCCGATCAGCCACAACGAACCGCCTGCCTTCATATAAGGGGTTTCGCCGATATAGCCTTTGATATGCCCTTCCAAGACGGCATCGGTATTGGGTTCGCTCTCGGCGATGATGCTGCCTTTGGGAGAAATAATGGCGGTTGCACCGGTATTGGTGGCACGGACCATATAGCGTCCAAGCTCCATCGCGCGGGCTTGGGATTGCTGGAGCTGTTGGTACATGGCGTTGGAATCGCCGTACCACGCCATATTGCTGACGTTGGCAAGCAGCGTAGCGTTTTTGGCGGTAGCAATGAGTTCGTCGCCAAAGCCGTCTTCATAGCAGATGTTGAAGGCGACTTTTTGATCTTTCATCGTCAAGGGAGCCTGCCCCGCTCCGCCGCGACGGAAGTCGGCAAGCGGCATATTCATCAGTTTGTACAACGGTTCTGTCAAAAAAGGCAGCGGTTTGTATTCGCCAAAGGGAACCAGATGATTCTTGGCGTAATACGGGAGGTCGTCTGAAATATCATCGTAGTCGCTCAAATTGATTACGGCATTTTCGTATCCGCTGCCGTCGGCTGTATATTGACCGATACCGACGGCCAACGCGCTGCCGTTCGTGCGCGCCTGCTCGGCAAACTGGGTCAGGATATTTTCCGGCAAATCCTGACGCATTACAGGCAGAGCGGTTTCCGGCAGGATAACGATGTCGGCGGATGTTTTGCTGATTTGACCGTAGTATTTCTGAATGGTGGGGACAACTTGTTCTTCATTCCATTTCAGGTTCTGCTCGATATTGCCCTGCACGAGCGCGACGGTACTGGTGCTGCCATCGGGTTTGGTAAAGTCGGTTTGCTGGGCGATATAGCCGACGGTACACAGCATGACAATCATGCACATCGGCAGCAGGCGTTGTTTCAGACGACCCGTATTGTCAATCAGCAACACCAGCCATGCGCTGACAAATGCCGTCGCCAGCGTCACCAGATGAATACCGCCCAAAGGCGCAAAGCCGGCAAGCGGGCTTTCTTTGACGATTTGGGAATAGCCGATTGCCCCCCAGCCGAAGCCGGTCAACAGGCGTTCGCGGGCAAATTCCGCCAGCGTCCACAAAATCGGCAAAACGATGCCGACCTTAACCCAGCGTGGCAGATGAAACTTCTTCCACAACCAAAAACAGGCGGCGGGATACAGCGCGAGAAACGCCGGCAGCAGGAAAGTCAGCGGAATCGCGTATAAATTAGGCAGGCCGGAAACATCGTGCAGCGCGGTATGTATCCAATAAAACTGCGCCGTATAAGCAATCAGCCCAAACAGATAGGCAGTGGAAACAGCAAAGCGCGGACGCAGTTCAATCAGTCGGATCAGCGCGCCAAACAGCAAAGGCATCAGCCAAAAATGGTAATAAGGCGCGAAAGTCAACGGCGTGGCGGCGGCAATCAGGATCACCAGCGGCCAGTACAGCACAGGATGCTGCCAATATTGTTCGAGTTTGCGGAAAATGTTCATTGCAGAGAAAAGAAAATAAGAGGTCGTCTGAAAATACAGCTTCAACAAAGTTAAACCATTTTCAGACGACGTATCGATTGTTTAGTGTTTTTGAAACAGCTTCATCAATGGCAGAGCAACAGCGCAGGCGACGGCGCCGGCAATCAGCCCGACGGCAAGGTTGGCGATATGCTCCATCAAGCCGCTGTCCCAATGTTGCGCGTGTAAGAAATCATGCAAAAAGCCCAAGTTGTGGGTAATCAGACCGCCGCCGACAAGGAACATGGCAAGCGTACCCACCACGCTCAAACCGCGCATGAACCAAGGCATAAAGGCAATCAAGCCGCGTCCGACCGTTTGGATGCCCGTGCTTTTTTGACGCATCAGCAGCATACCGAAGTCGTCGAGTTTGACGATAATGCCGACCAAACCGTACACAAAAGCGGTCATACCGATGCCGATTGCCGCCATCACCAGCGAACGGGTCATCAGCTCGTATTTTTCGACCACGCCCAAAGCAATAATAATGATTTCGGCAGACAGGATGAAATCCGTACGAATCGCGCCTTTAATCTTGGTTTTTTCGTCCAGCGTTTCGGCGGCAGCCTCCTCGTCTTCATGCGCTTCGTGGCGGTGTAAAAACTTATGCAGCAGCTTTTCCACGCCCTCGAAACACAAATAAATCCCGCCTATCATCAATAAAGGCGTAATCAGCTTCGGCAAGAAGGCAGACAGCAGCAAAGCCAGCGGCACCAAAATCAGCTTGTTCACCAAAGAACCTTTCGCCACCGCCCAAATAATCGGCAGCTCGCGTTCCGCCGACACGCCGGTAACCTGATTCGCATTAAGCGCCAAATCATCGCCGACCACGCCCGCCGTTTTCTTGGCAGCCATTTTGGTCATCAGGGCAACGTCGTCCAAGACAGCGGTAATATCGTCCAAAAGGGTGAAAAGCGAGGCAAATGCCATGATATATTTCCGAAAAAGGGTCAGATTGAAGAAGCCGGCTATTATAACCGAGAAAGTATGACACCGAAGGCTTTCAGACGACCTTTAATGGAAATTAACGGAATTTGGCGCGGCTTAATTGAAAACCTGCCGCCTCGGCATCAGATATCGCTTGGGAAAGATTTGAATCGGATGGCAAGACAGCACTTCGCCAACTCAAAAAGGTCGTCTGAAAACCGCCCTCCTCTTTTGAACTGCACCCCAAAAGTTGGACACATCCCCTCCAACTCACAAGGTGCAGTTTTTTTATGAGCAGAGACCTTTGCAAAAAAGCCCTTCCCCCGACAGACGAAACCCAAACACAGGTTTTCGGCTATTTCCCTCCCCCAATACCTCCTGATTTTACCCAAATACCCCCCTTAATCCTCCCCGGATACCCCATAATCAGGCATCCGAGCCGCCTTTTAGGCGCAAACAGGCGCACTTAGCCTGTTAGCCGCTTTCAACAGGTTCAAACACATCGCCTTCAGATGGCTTTGCGCACTCACTTTGAGCAGACCAAAATAGGCTGCCCGGGCATAGCGGAATTTACGGTGCAGCGTCCCGAAGCTTTGTTCGACCACATAACGGGTCTTTGACAAATAGCGGTTACGTTTGGTTTGCGCTTCCGTCAGCGGACGGTTGCGGTGGGCTTTGCGCATAATGCCGTCCAACAACTGATGTTCTTTCAGATGTTGCCGGTTTTCCTTACTGTCATAGCCTTTATCGGCATAGACGGTCGTACCTTCCCTTCGGCAATGCCTTCCAACAAAGGCAACAGGTGGTTGCACTCATGTGTATTGGCCCCAAGCCGCCTAACGCTCCTCCAGCCCGGCCAAAATCGCACAATCCGGGCAGTCGTCTCCCGCGCAGGCATCGTGCCAGCGTTGCAGCTCGGCCACCATGCCCTGCAAGCGTTCGATTTTGGCTTCCAGCTCGGCGATGTGCCGCGCGGTGAGCGTTTTCACTTCGCGGCTGGTGCGCTGCGGGTTGTGTTGCAGGCTCAAAAGCTGCCCGATCTGCGGCAGCGAAAAGCCCACTTCCCGCGCATGGCGGATAAAGCGCAGCCGGGCAAGGTCGGCCTGTCCGTAGCGGCGGTAGCCCGCTTCGCTGCGCGCGGCCGGGGCGATTAGGCCGTGCTTTTCGTAGTCGCGGATTTGTTTGGCGGAAAGGCTGCTCTCGGCCGCGGCCTGGCTGATGTTCATCATGATGCTTGACCTTTACTTCGGGTGAAGCTTTATAGTGGTGGCACTTAGCGGGAAAGCAAGAGCAGACCCATCATTTCAGGCTACCTGAAAGCTTTGGCTGCAACGGACTTTAAAACCTCAGCCTCATTCCAACAGAAAGGAAACCCTATGCAAACCATCACATTAAACATCGAAGGCATGACCTGCGGCGGCTGCGTGAAAAGCGTTACCAGCATCCTCGAAGGCGTAAACGGCGTGGACAAGGCCGAAGTGAGCCTGGAAAACAAGAACGCCGTCGTGGAATTCGACCCCGCCCAAACCAACCCCGCCGCGCTGATAGAAGCGGTGGAAGACGGCGGCTTTGATGCGGCTTTGTAAATCGAATCGCAACAAATCGACTGCAACACCCCAAAGGCTACCTGAAAACCCTGCTCCGCTTTTTTCAGGTAGCCCAACCACATTCAGAAGGAAGAAACCATGCAACAAAAAGTCCGTTTCCAAATCGAAGGCATGACCTGTCAGGCATGTGCTTCGCGCATTGAAAAAGTGTTGAACAAAAAAGATTTTGTCGAATCGGCGGGAGTGAACTTCGCCAGCGAGGAGGCACAGGTGGTGTTTGACGACAGCCAAACCTCCGCCGCCGACATCGCCAAAATCATCGAGAAAACCGGTTACGGCGCAAAGGAGAAGACGGAAGACGCGCTGCCTCAGCCTGAAGAAACCGCGCATGTAAGCTGGCGGCTGTGGCTGCTGTTCGCCATCAATATTCCGTTCCTTATCGGCATGGCAGGGATGATGCTCGGGCGGCACGATTGGATGCTGCCGCCGTTGTGGCAGTTTGCGCTGGCGAGCGTGGTGCAGCTTTGGCTGGCGGTGCCGTTTTACAAAAGCGCGTGGGCGAGCATTAAAGGCGGGCTGGCGAATATGGACGTGCTCGTTACCATCGGCACGGTATCGATTTACCTGTATTCCGTCTATATGTTGTTTTTCAGCCCGCACGCGGCGCACGGCATGGCGCATGTGTATTTTGAAGCGGGCGTGATGGTGATTGGTTTTGTGTCGCTGGGCAAATTTTTGGAACACCGCACCAAAAAATCCAGCCTGAACAGCTTGGGCTTGCTGCTGAAACTCACGCCGACCCAAGTCAACGTGCAACGCGAAGGCGAATGGAAACAACTGCCCATCGACCAAGTGCAAATCGGCGACCTAATCCGAGCCAACCACGGCGAACGCATTGCCGCCGACGGCATTATCGAAAGCGGCAGCGGCTGGGCGGACGAGAGCCACCTCACCGGCGAATCCAACCCCGAAGAGAAAAAGGCGGGCGGCAAAGTGTTGGCGGGCGCGCTGATGACCGAAGGCAGCGTGGTGTACCGCGCCACGCAGCTCGGCAGCCAAACCCTGCTCGGCGACATGATGAACGCGCTGTCCGAAGCGCAAGGCAGCAAAGCGCCGATTGCGCGCGTGGCGGACAAGGCAGCGGCGGTGTTCGTGCCTGCCGTCGTGGGCATCGCACTTCTGACTTTTATCGCCACTTGGCTGGTGAAAGGCGATTGGACGGTTGCGCTGATGCACGCCGTTGCCGTTTTGGTGATTGCCTGCCCGTGCGCGCTCGGTCTGGCGACGCCCGCCGCGATTATGGTCGGCATGGGCAAAGCGGTGAAACACGGCATTTGGTTCAAAGACGCGGCGGCGATGGAAGAAGCTGCCCACGTCGATGCCGTCGTATTGGACAAAACCGGCACGCTGACCGAAGGCAGGCCACAGGTTGCCGCCGTTTATTGCGTTCCCGACAGCGGCTTTGACGAAGACGCTTTGTACCGCATTGCCGCCGCTGTTGAACAAAACGCCGCCCACCCGCTCGCCCGCGCCATCGTCTCCGCCGCCCAAGCACGCGGCTTGGACATTCCCGCCGCACAAAACGCGCAAACCGTCGTCGGCGCAGGCATTACCGCCGAAGTTGAAGGCGTGGGTTTGGTGAAAGCGGGTAAACTTGATTTTGCCGAATTAAAGTTGCCTGAAAACCTTTCAGACGACGTCTGGCGCATCGCAAGCATTGTCGCCGTTTCCACCAACAGCAAACCCATCGGCGCATTCGCGCTTGCCGACGCATTGAAAACCGACACCGCCGAAGCCATAGGTCGTCTGAAAAAACACGGCATCGACGTTTACATCATGAGTGGCGACAACCAAGGCACGGTCGAATACGTCGCCAAACAACTGGGTATCGCACACGCCTTCGGCAACATGAGTCCGCGTGACAAGGCCGCCGAAGTGCAAAAACTCAAAGCCGCCGGCAAAACCGTGGCGATGGTCGGCGACGGCATCAACGACGCGCCCGCCCTCGCCGCCGCCAACGTCAGTTTCGCCATGAAAGGCGGTGCGGACGTTGCCGAACACACCGCGTCCGCCACGCTGATGCAGCATTCGGTCAACCAGCTCGCCGATGCCCTGCTGGTGTCGCAAGCGACTTTGAAAAACATCAAACAAAACCTGTTTTTCGCCTTCTTCTACAATATCTTGGGCATCCCGCTCGCCGCTCTCGGCTTCTTAAACCCCGTCATCGCAGGCGCGGCAATGGCGGCAAGCTCGGTGTCGGTGTTGGGCAATGCGTTGAGGTTGAAACGGGTGAAGATTGAGTAATATGGAAAAGGTCGTCTGAAACAAGGTTTTCTCTTTCAGTTGCCTATTTCAGACGACCCATCATCCTGTAAACGATATAAAGAGCCAAGTTTTCAAACTTGGCTTTGTATAGTGGATTAACTTTAAACCAGTACGGCGTTGCCTCGCCTTGTCGTACTATCTGTACTGTCTGCGGCTTCGTCGCCTTGTCCTGATTTAAATTTAATCCACTATAACATATATAGTGCCGCCCCACCCTCACCGCCGCTCAACGCAACGATTTTCCGCGTTCGGGGTTTGCTATAAAATCATTACCATCGCAATGCCCTTCCCCGCCTTGCCCCGTTATCCAAAACTAAGGAGAAAACATGAAAACCGCTATTGTCGATTACGGCATGGGCAACCTGCATTCCGTCCTCAAATCCGTACAGGCCGCGCAAGCCTTGTCCGGCAAAGCTGCTGAAATTTATCTGACCGACCGCCCCGAAGACATCTTCGCTGCCGACAAAATCATTTTCCCCGGTCAGGGCGCGATGCCCGACTGTATGGCGGCGCTGCGGCAAAGCGGTTTGGGCGAGGCAGTGGAAGACGGATTGAAAAACAAACCGTTTTTCGGCATCTGCGTCGGCGCGCAATTATTGTTCGAACACAGCGAAGAAGGTGATACTGCCGGACTGGGCTGGTTTAAAGGCAGGGTCAAACGCTTCGCCGCCAATCAAACCGATGGACACGGAGGTCGTCTGAAAGTGCCGCACATGGGCTGGAATACAGTACGCCAAACCCGCCCGCACCCGCTGTTTAAAGACATCGGGCAAGAAACGCGCTTTTACTTCGTCCACAGCTACTACTTCGCCCCCGAAGACCCCGAAACCATCCTTGCTACCAGCGAATATCCGCACGAATTTGCCTGCATCGTCGGCAAAGACAATGTGTTCGCCACCCAGTTCCACACGGAAAAAAGCCACAACGCAGGATTGTTGCTGTTGCGTAACTTCTTGGATTGGCAGCCCTAGCAGTCTGTTTATAGCAGAAGGTCGTCTGAAATTTTTCAGACGACCTTTTGCATTGCTTGCCTGATACAACAATAATGTTTTGAAAATCAAAACGCGGCATTCATCAAATGATGATTTTGCCGCGTTACCGTTCAAACTTAGAGGTACACAATCTCGCCGCTGCGCCCTTTGCTTTCCTGACTTGCCCACCACACAAACTGCGGCAATACGTCGGTATAGTTTTTACGTTCGCTTTTCGACTCGCCCGGATGGGACTTGATGCGTTGAGGCGAGTTAATCGGACCCGGAATCAGAACATTGGCGCGCAGGTTGTCAAAACGTTCCCACTCGTCGGCAGCGACTTTGCACAAATAATTCAACGCGGCTTTAGACGCGCCGAACCCACCCCAATAAGCCTTGGGATCTTCGCCATGACTTTCTCCGACAAAAATCACGGAAGCATCGGAAGAAGCTTTGAGCAAAGGCAGCATTGCGCGTGTCAAACCCATCGGCGCAACGGTATTGATCCGATATTGGTTGACCCATTCCGATACGGTCTGGAAATCCAAAGGAGAAAGTGCATAGAAATAGCTGGCACAATGCACGATACCGTCCAAACGTCCGCCGGTCGCCTCGGAAATGGTTGCGGCAAATTGGTCAAACTCTTTTTCTTCGGCGCTCATTAAGTCGAAGCAGATGGCAAAGGGTTCGGGATAGCCGGCATCGACAATGGCATCATAAACTTTTTCCAACTTCTTTTGATGACGCGCCACCAAAATGACGGTCGCGCCGGCCGCCGCATAAGCCTTGGCAACCTGCTCGCCCAAACCTTGGGATGCGCCGGTTACCATGATGATTTTATCGGATAAAGTTGACATGATTTCTCCATTTTTTAGATTTATAGTGGATTAACTTTAAACCAGTACGGCGTTGCCTCGCCTTAGCCCAAAGAGAACGATTCTCTAAGGTGCTGAAGCACCAAGTGAATCGGTTTCGTACTATCTGTACTGTCTGCGGCTTCGTCGCCTTGTTCTGATTTAAATTTAATCCACTATATCAATAAATTATCGAAAATCTGAAAGAAGGCTGAGACAGGGCGGGTATATTAAAAAACCAATTTTGAAACCATTTGGTTTATTGCCTGCTCAACCACTCTTTCTATTGAAATAGAAACGATGAACAGGCAATCGTTCAGCCGATATTCTTAATATCGTGAAACCTATCGTTTCAGACGCCCCTGCCAATCGGCTCCGGTCAATCGGAAGCTTGATTTACGCTTCGCCACCTTCAATATCCGATACGGTGTTCTCGGCTTCATTGCCTTCCGGATTTTCCGCCTCGGGATTTTCATCTTCCGCTTCTTCGGCAACACGTTCCAGCGATACCAAGGTTTCGCCTTCGTCCAGATTAATCAGGCGTACGCCTGCTGCGGCGCGGCCGGTTTCGCGGATTTGTTGGACTTTGGTACGGATGAGGACGCCGCCGCTGGTAATCAGCATTAGGTCATCGGTTTCGCCGACTAGGGTTGCAGCGACCAAATCGCCGTTGCGCTCGCCGGTGTTGATGGCGATATTGCCTTGTCCACCTTTGTTTTTGCGGCTGTAATCGGCAATCGGGGTACGTTTGCCGTAGCCGTTGGCGGTGGCGGTCAGCACTTGCAAATCGCTTTGAGCGGCTTCGGGGGCAAAGGTAATCAGGCTGACGATTTTGCCGTCGGCAGGCAGGCGCATACCGCGCAGGCCGCCGCTGCCGCGACCGGACGGACGGACGCCATGTTTGCCGCTTGGCAGGGCATTTTCGTTGTCGGCGGTTTCGTCTTCGAGGTCGTCTGAAATCTCGGTTTCGATGTCGGCATCTTCCGCTTCGTCGTTACCAGATTTTTCCCAGTATTCGTTGAAGCGGATGGCTTTACCCAAGTTGGAGAACAGCATGATGTCGTCCGAGCCGCTGGTTTGCGCGGCGCCGACGAGGTAGTCGCCTTCTTTGAGCGCGATGGCTTTGATGCCTTGGCTGCGGACGTTTTTGAAGGCGGAAAGCTGGACTTTTTTTACCATGCCTTGTGCGGTGGCGAAGAAGACGTATTGGTCTTCGGGGAACTCGCGCACGGCGAGGATGGCGCTGACTTTTTCGCCTTCTTCCAACTGGATAACGTTGTTAATCGGACGGCCGCGGCTGTTGCGTCCGCCTTCGGGCAGTTTGTAAACCTTAATCCAGTGGCACTTGCCGAGGTTGGTGAAACACATCAAATAGTCATGCGTGTTCGCAACGAACAGGGTTTCGATGAAGTCTTCGTCTTTGGTGGCCGCCGCCTGTTTGCCGCGCCCGCCGCGACGCTGCGCCTGATAGTCGGTGGTCGGCTGGGTTTTGATATAGCCACCGTGAGTCAGGGTAACGACCATTTCGCGTTGCGGAATCAGGTCTTCATCGGCAATGTCGCCGCCGAACGGGTTGATTTCGCTGCGGCGTTCGTCGCCGAAATTGGTTTTGGTTTCTTCCAATTCTTCGCGGATGATTTGGGTGATGCGTTCCGGTTTCGCCAAAATGTCCAAAAAGTCGATGATTTTTGCCATGATGTTTTTGTAGTCGCCGACGATTTCTTCTTGGTCGAGGCCGGTCAGGTTGCGCAGGCTCATGCGCAGGATGGCGTCGGCTTGGATTTCGCTCAGATAATAGCCTTGTTCCTGCAAGCCGAGGTTGGCAGGCAGACCTTCGGGGCGCGCCATGCGCAGGTCGAGGTCGGTACGGCTCAACATGTCTTCCACCAAACCGCTGCGCCATGCGCGGGACAGCAGTTTTTCTTTGGCCTCGGGCGCGTCGGCGGATTCTTTGATGAGGCGAATCATCTCGTCGATATTGGACAGTGCAACGGCTTTACCTTCGGCGATATGGCCTTCATGACGCGCTTTTTTCAAGCGGAACAAGGTGCGGCGGGTAACGACTTCGCGACGGTGGCGCAGGAATTCTGCCAAAATCTGTTTCAGGTTCAACAGGCGCGGCTGACCGTCAACCAAAGCAACCATGTTGATGCCGAAACTGTCTTGAAGCTGGGTGAGTTTATAGAGTTGGTTTAAAACGACTTCGGCGTTTTCGTTACGTTTCAATTCGATAACAACGCGCATACCGGATTTGTCGGATTCGTCGCGCAGGTCGGATACGCCTTCCAACGTTTTTTCGCGCACCAGTTCGCCGATTTTTTCCACCAGCTTGGCTTTGTTCACCTGATACGGGATTTCGTCGATGATGATGGCTTCGCGTTCGCCGTTTTTGCCTATCGGTTCGATATGGGTTTTACCGCGCATAACGACGCGGCCGCGGCCGGTTTTATAGCCTTCGCGCACGCCGCTCAAGCCGTAGATGGTTGCGCCGGTCGGGAAATCGGGGGCTTGCAGGATGTTGATCAATTCGTCGATTTCAGTTTCGGGTTCGTCCAAAAGACGCAGACAGGCGTTGATGGTGTCGGTGAGGTTGTGCGGCGGGATGTTGGTCGCCATACCGACGGCGATACCGGACGAGCCGTTGACCAACAGCGCGGGAAAGCGGGTCGGCAACACCAGCGGTTCGTGTTCGCTGCCGTCGTAGTTCGGGCCGAAATTGACGGTTTCTTCTTCGATGTCCGCCAACATTTCGTGGGCGATTTTCGCCATGCGGATTTCGGTATAACGCATGGCCGCGGCGCCGTCGCCGTCAACCGAACCGAAGTTGCCCTGACCGTCGATTAAGACGTAGCGCATCGAAAAATCCTGCGCCATGCGCACGATGGTGTCGTAAACCGCGGAATCGCCGTGCGGATGGTATTTACCGATGACGTCGCCGACGATACGCGCCGATTTTTTGTAGGCGGCATTCCAGTTGTTTTTCAGCTCGTGCATGGCGTAAAGCACGCGGCGGTGCACCGGCTTCAAACCGTCGCGCACATCGGGCAGCGCGCGGCCGACAATCACGCTCATGGCGTAATCGAGATAGCTTTTGCGCATTTCGTCTTCAAGGCTGACGGGCAGGGTTTCGAGTGCGAATTTATGGTCGTTGCGGATAGTTGCGTCGGTCATGGTTTTCTTTATTTCGTATGGCAAAAATAGATGGGAATTTTAGCATAAAACCGCGCTTTTCGGGCTTTTTGCATCCCTTTTGAATCATATGGCGAATAAACTGATTTTTCGCCGCAACTACCGTACTGTCCGTACCATCCGCGGCTTGTTGCTTTAATGATTGTCTGCTATTCCTACCTGCCCACATAAAAAGGTCGTCTGAAAACTTAAACTATGGTTTTCAGACGACCTTTCACTATTTTAAGTAATCCTTTACGGGGCGGTTTGTTCCAACTCAAGTGCGGCGGCAAGCAGCGACAAACGAGCCATTACGCCGTAAACGTAGAGGCGGTTGTGTTCGTTGTCCACGTCGCAGTCTTTTTCGGAGCGCGGCATACCGAGCGAGTCCCATTGTTCAAATACGCGTTTGCAGGCTTCGGGGGCTTCTTGGGAGTTGTCGCCGCTGCCGGTGGGAATGCTGTTGGACAGCGGGACGAACACCATGCCGCCGGCGTTGAGGTTTTCGTCCGCGCCGCGTCCTTCGTGTACGCGGAAGAAGCCGCCGATAACGAAACGGTCCATCATATAAACGACGGGTTCGCACACGGCGCCGTTCATGGTTTCATAGGTATAAATGCCTTCTTGGACAATCACTTCGCTGACTTCCAAGCCTTCTTTCACCTTCGCCATTTTGTTGCGGTTTTTGCGGTTCAGCCCGCGCACTTCATCGGCGGATTTGACGCTCATCACGCCCATGCCGTAAGTACCCGCGTCGGCTTTGACAATCACGAAAGGCTGGTCGGTAATGCCCAATTCGTCGTATTTGGCTTGAATTTTCGCCAGCACGCGTTCTACCGCTTCCGCCAACGCGTCTTCGCCTTCGCGCTCTTGGAAGTCCAACCCGCCGATTTTTTCGAAATACGGGTTAATCCGCCATTCGTCGATGTCAATCAGCTTGGCAAATTCGGCGGCGACTTGGTTGTATGCGCTGAAATGTTCTGTTTTACGGCGCGTCGTCCAACCGCCGTGCAGCGGAGGCAATACGGTTTGGCTGATGTCTTTGAGAATGTAGGGAACGCCCGCGGACAAGTCGTTGTTCAACAAGACGACGCAAGGCGAGAAGCCGTCGGCAAGATGGACGCGCTCGCGGGTACGCAATAAAGGTTCCAGCAGGATTTTATCGCCCAACGCGGTTTCAAACTCAGTCGGCTCGGTAACTTCCGGATTCAGGCTGCCCAAACGGACTTCATACCCTGCCGAGCGCAAAATCTCGCTGAGTGCGTAAACGTTTTGCAGGTAAAACGTGTTGCGGGTATGGTTTTCGGGAATAATCAATACGGATTTTGCCGTTTCGCAGGCACGTTGTACCGCATCTTGCGCCGCAACTGCCGCCAGCGGGATGAAATTCGGATTCAGATTGTTGAAACCGCCGGGAAACAGGTTCATATCAATAGACGAAATTTTGTAACCGGCATTGCGGATGTCGACCGAACCGTAAAACGGCGGGCGGTGCGCGTTCCATTGCGAACGGAACCATGCTTCGATTTTGGCGTGGTTGCACAAGATTTTCGCTTCAAACGCCTGAAGTTGCGACAGATGTTCGGCAGCCATAACCGGTAATTTCATTCTCTATACCTCTGTTGTCGGATGTGGGATACGGATGGAAATGATAGTGCTTTTTTAGGCGGTACGACAAGCATTGTTTCAAATAAAATACCTCTTTTTGTCAACAATTCTACAATTTGTCCAATTTTTGAAAGTTATTTTTAGATTTTTACGGGAAAATGTAGAAATTAGACAAATTTCTATTGCACTACCCCTGTAAAAAGCCTAAAATCCGCCCATCAAAACAAACCATCTACCCCTATTATTAATAAGCAAAGATAACCCCATCATGAGCGCACAAACCCTCTACGACAAACTCTGGAACAGCCACGTCGTCCGCGAAGAAGAAGACGGCACTGTCCTGCTTTACATCGACCGTCATCTAGTGCACGAAGTCACCAGCCCGCAGGCATTTGAAGGTCTGAAAATGGCGGGACGCAAGCTGTGGCGTATCGACAGCGTCGTCTCCACCGCCGACCACAACACCCCGACCGGCGATTGGGACAAAGGCATCCAAGACCCGATTTCCAAGCTGCAAGTCGATACTTTGGACAAAAATATCAAAGAGTTTGGCGCACTCGCCTACTTCCCGTTCATGGATAAAGGTCAGGGCATCGTTCATGTCATGGGTCCGGAACAAGGCGCGACCCTGCCCGGCATGACCGTCGTCTGCGGTGACTCGCACACCTCTACCCACGGCGCGTTCGGCGCGCTGGCACACGGTATCGGCACTTCCGAAGTCGAACACACCATGGCAACCCAGTGCATTACCGCGAAAAAATCCAAATCCATGCTGATTGCCGTTGAAGGTCGTCTGAAACCGGGCGTTACCGCCAAAGACGTCGCCCTCTACATCATCGGACAAATCGGCACGGCAGGCGGCACGGGCTATGCCATCGAGTTCGGTGGCGAAGCCATCCGCAGCCTTTCGATGGAAGGCCGCATGACCCTGTGCAACATGGCGATCGAAGCAGGAGCGCGCTCCGGCATGGTTGCCGTCGATCAAACCACCATCGACTATGTTAAAGACAAACCCTTCGCACCCAAAGGCGAAGCATGGGACAAAGCCGTCGAATACTGGCGCACGCTGGTTTCCGACGAAGGCGCAGTATTCGACAAAGAATACCGTTTCAAAGCCGAAGACATCGAACCACAAGTAACATGGGGCACATCGCCTGAAATGGTTTTGGACATCAGCGGCAAAGTACCGAATCCTGCCGAAGAAACCGATCCCGTCAAACGCAGCGGCATGGAACGCGCCCTCGAATACATGGGTTTGGAAGCCGGTACGCCACTGAACGAAATCCCCGTCGACATCGTATTCATCGGTTCCTGCACCAACAGCCGCATTGAAGACTTGCGCGAGGCCGCCGCCGTCGCCAAAGGCCGTAAAAAAGCCGACAACGTACAGCGCGTGTTAATCGTTCCCGGTTCCGGCTTGGTTAAACGGCAGGCGGAACAGGAAGGCTTAGACAAAATCTTCATCGACGCCGGTTTCGAATGGCGCGAACCGGGCTGCTCAATGTGCCTCGCCATGAACGCCGACCGCCTCACTCCGGGTCAACGCTGCGCCTCCACTTCCAACCGCAACTTCGAAGGCCGCCAAGGCAACGGCGGGCGCACGCACCTTGTCAGCCCTGCTATGGCTGCTGCCGCTGCGGTCAACGGTAAATTTACCGATATCCGCACCATGGCATAATCTTTCAGACGATCTCATCAATAGAGGTCGTCTGAAAACGATACGTTGCTCAAGCAAATCTCCCCATCGTTGCGCAAAACGTCTGAAACCTTTTCAATCATTTATCACTTGAAAGGAATCCATTATGAAAAAACTTTTTGCATTGGCTGCCGCAGCTTTCATCTTGTCTGCCTGTTCCAGCACTTGGTCCGGAGCAAAAGATGACACCAGCCGCAACTGGGACAAAACCAAAGAAACTGCCGAGCACGTAGCCGACAAGACCGAGGAAACCGTTAAAAAAGGCGGCAACGCCGTAGGCCGCGGAATGAGCAATGTAGGCAGCAAAATCGAAGCCGCTACCGAATAAACCGGCAGCCGAGGTCGTCTGAAAATCCAAACCCTTTTTTCAGACGACCTCTAACCCTACATTAGTAATACAACTGAAATTTTCAGCATTCCATGCAAAGAAAGAACCATGAGTAATCCGTCAAGCTGGTTTGGCATACATGCCCAAGATTTGGATCGAGCCAAAGCATTTTACGAATCCGTCTTCGGCAAACCTTTGCAAGACATCGGCGGTAACGACTTCCGTTTCATCATTTTCCCAGCCGATTACACGCAACACGGCACTGCCGGCATGATTTGGCACGACAGCAACGCCCAACCCAGCCACGGCGGTACAACCATATTCTTCAATTGTCCGGATTGTGCCGAGACCGCAGAAAAAGCCGTTTCGGCAGGCGGTAAATTGTTGCAGGGGAAATTCCCCATCGCCAACGGCTTTGCCGCCTTTATCGAAGATACAGAAGGCAACCGAATCGGTTTGCACAGCACACGTTAATCCAACCCGCCAAACAACCATCATTTTTTCACATTATTCCTATAAGAATCTGACATGAAAGCCTTTACCAAAATCACCGCCATCGTCGCCCCGCTCGACCGCAGCAACGTCGATACCGACGCCATCATCCCCAAACAATTTTTAAAATCCATCAAACGAAGCGGCTTCGGTCCCAATGCCTTTGACGAATGGCGTTACCTCGACCACGGCGAACCGGGTATGGACAACAGCAAACGCCCGCTGAACCCCGATTTCTCGCTGAACCAGCCGCGTTACCAAGGCGCGCAAATCCTGTTGACGCGCAAAAACTTCGGCTGCGGCTCCTCGCGCGAACACGCCCCTTGGGCATTGGACGACTACGGCTTCCGTGCCGTTATCGCCCCCAGCTTCGCCGATATCTTCTTCAACAACTGCTACAAAAACGGCCTCCTGCCCATCGTGTTAACCGAAGAACAAGTCGACCAGCTTTTCAAAGAAGTCGAGGCCAATGAAGGCTATCAACTCTCCATCGACCTTGCCGAACAAACCCTGACCACACCAAGCGGCGAAACGTTCAAATTCGACATTACCGAACACCGCAAACACTGCCTCTTAAACGGCTTGGACGAAATCGGACTAACCCTGCAACACGCCGACGAAATCCGCGATTTCGAAGAAAAACGCCGCCAAAGCCAGCCTTGGCTGTTTAACGGTTAAAACAGCAGGCAGCCTACAATGATTGTGCAGGCTGCCTGTTTTTTGTGCGTCAGACCAAATGCAGAGAATAGAAGCCTGCTCCGCTCATTTTCAATTGATCCCAAATGAAAACATTATCCGAACTCATCAATACCGCCGACCCCGCATGGCCGTTGATTCAAGAGTGGCTTTCTGAAGCTGCCCATCCCGTAGAAATCCTGCCGCGCGACTCTGCCGCTGCAGAAGTCGAACTCTTAAAAACACAAGTAACCACACGTTCATTTATGGGTGCGGTCGTTTATGAAACCGGCGGCATCCTGATTGACGACGGCTGGTTGCGGATACTGGGTTCGGGCAGCGCAAAACTGCCTCGCGGACTGGGAAGCTGGAATCTCGGCCGCACACAATCCGAACCTGCCGCGCCCGCGCCCTATTACCTGATTGCCGATGACGCCGCAGGCGGCTACTTTGCCATCAACGGCGGCGGATTGGACGGCACACCCGGCAATGTGTTCTACCTCCCGCCAGATACTCTCGAATGGGAAGATTGCGAAAAAGGCTATGGCGATTTTTTGCATTGGGCATTAGTAGGCGACCTGCAGATGTATTATGAAAACCTACGTTGGCAAAATTGGCGCGAAGAAATCCGCAATTTGAGTGGCGACAATGTTTATACGTTCTTTCCATTTTTATTTACCGAAGAAGGTGACGACATCGACCAAGTCAGCCGCAAGCCTATCCCCATTGCCGAACATTATGCTGCCACTTTAGATTTACAAAAAACCATCCAGTAAGGAATGCTTTTTCAGACGACCTTTCCAATCAAAAACCATGATTACCGACACCATCACCAACGCCGCTCGCTACGCCGCGCTGCACCCCGACTTTGCCGATGCCGTCCACCTGCTGCAAACGCTGGATTTCGCCGCCCTGCCCGACGGACAAGTGCCGTGCGCAAACCCCAATATCCGCCTTTTTGTCGGCAGCGAACCGATGAGGAGCAAAGCCGAAGCCAAGCCCGAAGCACATTTGAAACACATCGATATCCAAGTTCCTATCAGCGGGGAAGAAACCTACGGCTGGATAGACAGGGGTCGTCTGAAAAACGGTTTGGGCTACGACGAAAAGCGCGACATCGAATTTTTCGACTGTGAACCGGAAACCTGGCTCACGCTCCAACCGGGCGAGTTCGCCCTCTTCTTTCCCAACGACGCGCACGCCCCGTTGGTGGGCGACGAAAAGTCCATACGCAAAGCCGTCTTTAAAATCCGTATCGAAGCAGAACGCTACTGATTTCCTTCAACCCTTCGCAACTAATGTAAAACTTGGCTGCCCATCGCGTTCCCGAAGAATCCGCCCGCATGATTTCCAAGCGGCTTTCTCGATGCCGCAATGGTACAATCAGCCTCGTTCAAGCAAACCGACCTGCAAACAGACACAAAAGGTCGTCTGAAAACACCATCCTTACAAATGGAAAACGCTTTGCCGTTTTCAGACGACCTCCCCTTTTCCAAACCCTCATAAGGATTTTGCCATGACCAAACATATCGCCATCCTCCGAGGCGACGGCATCGGCCCCGAAATCGTCGCCGAAACCGTCCGCGTACTCGACAAACTCATCGCCCAAGGCTTGGACGCCAGCTACGAATACGCCCCACTAGGCGGCGAAGCCTACGACGAATACGGCCATCCCTATCCCGAATTCACACAAAACCTCTGCCGCAAAGCCGATGCCGTCCTGCTCGGCGCAGTCGGCAGCCCGCAATACGACAACCTCGACCGCCCGCTGCGCCCCGAACGCGGACTATTGGCCATCCGCAAAGACTTAAACCTGTTTGCCAACCTGCGCCCCGCCATCCTCTATCCCGAGCTTGCCAACGCCTCCACGCTCAAACCCGAAATCGTCGCAGGCCTCGACATCCTCATCGTGCGCGAACTCACCGGCGACATCTACTTCGGCGAACCGCGCGGCATCCGCGTTTTGGAAAACGGCGAACGCGAAGGCTACAACACCATGAAATACAGCGAAAGCGAAATCCGCCGCATCGCCCACGTCGCCTTCCAATCCGCCCAAAAACGCAGCAAAAAAGTCTGCTCCGTCGGCAAAGCCAACGTCTTGGAAACCACCGAACTGTGGCGCGAAATCTTTGAAGAAATCGGCAAACAATACCCCGACGTCGAACTCTCCCACATGTATGTGGACAACGCCGCCATGCAGCTCGTGCGCGCGCCCAAACAATTCGACGTCATCGCCACCGGCAACATCTTCGGCGACATCCTCTCCGACGAAGCCTCCATGCTGACCGGCTCCATCGGTATGCTGCCCTCCGCCTCCCTGGACGAAAACGGCAAAGGCCTGTACGAACCGTCACACGGCTCCGCACCCGACATCGCCGGACAAAACAAAGCTAACCCGCTGGCTACCATCCTCTCGCTTGCCATGCTGCTGCGTTACAGCCTGAACGACGAAGCCCGCGCGCAACAAGTCGAAAACGCCGTCCAAAAAGTGCTGCAACAAGGCTTGCGCACCGGCGACATTTACGAAGAAGGCACGAAACTCGTTTCCTGCTCCGAAATGGGCGACGCAGTACTCGCCGCCTTGTAAAAGGTCGTCTGAAAACCAAAAGCGCGGATAACACCGCGCTTTTTTGATTAATATTACCCTTCTCAGGTTTCAGACGACCCCATCATCAAACCCAAGTAAATCCACCGTTCACCCGTAAGAAATGATATGCATTCTTTCCTATGTTAAGATAAACGTCTTTACAACCTCACACAAAGGACAAGAATCATGAAAAAAATCATCTTCGCCGCACTCGCAGCAGCAGCCATCGGTACTGCCTCCGCCGCCACTTACAAAGTGGACGAACACCACGCCAACGCCCGTTTCGCCATCGACCATTTCAACACCAGTACCAACGTCGGCGGTTTCTACGGTCTGACCGGCTCCGTCGATTTCGACCAAGCCAAACGCACCGGCAAAATCGACATTACCATTCCCGTTGCCAACCTGCAAAGCGGTTCGCAACACTTTACCGACCACCTGAAATCTGCCGACATCTTTGACGCTGCCAAATACCCGAACATCCGCTTCGTTTCCACCAAGTTCAACTTCAACGGCAAAAAACTGCTCTCCGTTGACGGCAACCTGACCATGCACGGCAAAACCGCCCCCGTCAAACTCAAAGCCGAAAAATTCAACTGCTACCAAAGCCCAATGGCGAAAACCGAAGTGTGCGGCGGCGACTTCAGCACCACCATCGACCGCACCAAATGGGGCGTGGACTATCTGGTTGATGCAGGCATGACCAAAAACGTCCGCATCGACATCCAAATCGAAGCCGCCAAACAATAAGCCGCTGCGCAACACAAAAGGTCGTCTGAAAACGAAGTTTGCTGTATCCGTTTTCAGACGACCTTAAAATATTTCACAACGCCTTTTAGAGATTTCACATAAAATCCGCGATAATAACGTTTGATTTTCACACTACGAGAAACACTCAAATGAACAAAACCCTCAAACTCACTTTCGCCGCCCTTGCACTTGCCGCAGCCTTCAACGCCCAAGCCGAGACACACGCCGTCATCGAAACCAATATGGGCAACATCAGCCTGTCGCTCGACGAAACCAAAGCACCCAAAACCGTCGCCAACTTCGTCAACTACGCCCGCAAAGGCTTTTACGACAACACCGTCTTCCACCGCGTTATCGACGGCTTCATGATCCAAGGCGGCGGCTTTACCGCAGACCTTGCCCAAAAAGCCACAGATAAAGCCATCAACAACGAAGCGGACAACGGCTTGAAAAACACCGTCGGCACCATCGCCATGGCGCGTACCGGCGATCCTAATTCCGCCACCAGCCAGTTCTTCATCAACACTGCCGACAACGCATTCCTCGACTTCAAAAACAAAACCCCGCAAGGCTACGGCTATGCCGTCTTCGGCAAAGTGACTTCGGGCATGGATGTCGTGCAGCAAATCAGCAAAACCCCGACTGCGACACGCGGCTTCCATCAAAACGTCCCCGTCAAACCGGTCATCATCAAGCGCGTCACCATCGGCAAATAAATTATAGTGGATTAAAATTGCAATGATACGGCGTTGCCAACGCCCTTATGTACTATCCGTACACGGCGGGCGTTGCCGCCTTGTCTCATTTTTATTT
>NZ_AJMT01000087.1:0-48288 GCF_000260655.1 Neisseria sicca VK64 | reverse complement strand
AACTGGTCGCCCAACTCGACCGCAACGGCCGCCATATCCGCCTCTGCTACGACGACAACGGGCTGCCGCACAGCATTTACGACGGCAGCGGCCGACACTTCCAACCCGTATTTTCCTCCATCCAACTGAACGACAACGATCCCGACTTCGACCCGGCCGGGGAACGGGACGTCTTCGTTTCCGAAGACGAACGTTTCTACGTCAACCGCCTCACCTCCGTCACCTTCAACGGCAAGGAACTGGTGCGCTACGACTACGACGGCTACGGCGATTTGACCGCCGTTTACGGACGTGACGGCAAAAAACTGCGCGGTTTCGCCTACCGCAACCACATTATGGTCGAACATAGCCAGCCTGACGGACTGGTATCCCGCTACGAATACGACCGTTACGACACCGACGGCAAAGTGCTCAAGAGCAGCAACAACCTCGGCGAAGAATGGACGTTCGACTACCGCAAAGACCATACCGTCGTTACCGACGCATTGGGGCGGACGGAGGTGTAGGGTTTCGACGAAAACTGGGAACTTAGATGATGTAAATATAGCTCGTGAAAGCGTATCTTGTAATTTAAGTGCTGGTAGTGGTGGATATGTTAAAGAACGTCCCGAACATAACGGTGAAACGACGAAAACGCCCAATCGCGAACATTGCCGCACGATCCATGTTTGACGGGATTGAAATGGATGTCGGCTGCACAACGTTGCAAATCCGTTTCGTCACGCACGGTGTGTTCGTAAAAACGCCGTTGCCAAATACCGCGTTCGTGCCGCCGCTGTTTGCTGGCAGACAGGTTTTCGGCACGAGGGAAATGTGCGGAGAATTTGGTTTTAATCAGCCGCCAACGCAGGGAATAATCCGCATCGTCGGGCAGCAGCGTCCAAATGGCGTGAATATGGTTCGGCAGTACGCATACGGCGACGGTTTCAAAGGGATATTGTTTTTGCACATCCATATAAGCCGCACGCGAAGCCGATATGTTCGACAAGCAGGCGCGATTTTGGGTTGGCGAGTTTGACAGTGAAAAAGAATGTGCCGCCGGCAATGAAGTTTCTGCGATAACGCGCCATAGGATTTTTGTTTGTGGGTGGTTGGTGTGAATCAGGCTACGGTTTGCTGTAATAATGACCATACAAAGTGGAATAAAAATGCAGGGATAAAAAACAGAATTGTTGTAATTATTCCGACTGATAAATATGGTTTGCTAGCAATAGATGATTCTTTGACAAGAAAATTCTTTAACGAGGTTGCTCTTTTTAATACATTGAATAACCATAATGAAATTGAGAAAGCCCAAACCCACACAGAAGTAAATAAGCTTGATACAAACAGCATTCCTTCTGGGAAGCTATACAATATCTCAAAATTACCATTAATAAGCTCATATTTTCCATTGCCTATGGGTTGAGCAAAAACATCATTTAATGCAATAAGTTGAGACTGCACCTCAAAGGGAGAACTTAACCAGTATAGAATAGTTTCTTCTGGATGCAAATCTTGCAAATATGGAAGGAATTCTTGATATCCCTTTATAATTAAAAAATATTTAAATAAATTATAAAGCACATAAAATAGAGAAACTGATACCGCAAGATCAGTAATTATTGATAACGTGGTATATTTTAGAATCATTTTCCTAAAAATTAGCCTTGTTATACAGACAGAAATATAGTCTATTAGAATGCATACTGAAAGTAGGAGTAAGAACTTTTTTAGCATAATGTTAATTTTCAGAATACCATCTATAACTATTCCATTTTTATAGAAAAAATACGATCCAATAATTTGAATAATAACCCAAATTATTGTTATTAAGCTAGAAATTATAAGACTTCTTAGAGAAATAAGTTTTTCCCCAAAAATTTTATCCACTACCAAAAAAGCACTGAGACACCATTTTCTTGGTGTCGAATGAAAACTAGCACTAGAAAACTTATTAGCTAATTTTTTTCCAATGTCTCCACTACCAAAAACATCATCAACTATTTTCAATGCTGAAAAAAGCGAAAATGGAATGCCTATGGCAAATAATAGACTTTGCAGAAATTGATTCATAACTAACTCACGTAATATTTAAATTATCTAAGTAATCCATATAACAAGACACTATACTTAAATTCTATTCACTATATTTTTCAGATACTTCCCAGTATAACTCCCCTTAACATTCGCCACTTCTTCGGGGCTACCTTCCGCAATAATCCTGCCCCCGCCGTCGCCGCCTTCCGGCCCTAAGTCCACAATCCAATCGGCAGTTTTAATCACGTCCAGATTATGCTCGATAATCACTATCGAGTTGCCTTTGCCTTTCAGACGACCTATGACTTCCAGCAAAAGGGCGATGTCGGCAAAGTGCAGGCCGGTGGTGGGTTCGTCGAGGATGTAGAGCGTTCTGCCGGTGTCGCGTTTGGATAGCTCCAAGGCAAGTTTGACGCGCTGGGCTTCGCCGCCGGAGAGGGTAGTGGCGGATTGTCCGAGGCGGATGTAGCCGAGGCCTACGTCCATCAGGGTTTGCAGTTTGCGCGATACGGTGGGGACGGCGTCGAAAAATTCGCGGGCTTCTTCGACGGTCATGTCGAGGACTTGGCTGATGTTTTTGCCTTTGTATTGGATTTCGAGCGTTTCGCGGTTGTAGCGTTTGCCGTGGCAGACTTCGCAGGGGACGTACACGTCGGGCAGGAAGTGCATTTCGACTTTAATCACGCCGTCGCCTTGGCAGGCTTCGCAGCGGCCGCCTTTGACGTTGAAGGAGAATCTGCCGACGTTGTAGCCGCGTTCGCGCGAGAGGGGTACGCCGGCGAAGAGTTCGCGGATGGGGGTGAACAGGCCGGTGTAGGTGGCGGGGTTGGAACGTGGGGTGCGGCCGATGGGGGATTGGTCGACGTTGATGACTTTGTCGAGGTGTTCGAGGCCGTGGATGTCGTCGTATGGGGCGGGTTCTTCTTGGGCGCGGTTGAGTTCGCGGGCGGTGATTTTGGCGAGGGTGTCGTTAATCAGGGTGGATTTGCCGCTGCCGGATACGCCGGTGATGCAGGTAATCAAACCGAGCGGCAGTTCGAGGGTAACGTTTTTAAGGTTGTTGCCGCGCGCGCCTTTGAGGATGAGCATTCGGTCGGGATTGACGGGCGTGCGTTCAGACGGCACGGCAATGGATTTTTTGCCACTGAGGTATTGTCCGGTAACGGATTTTTCGCATTTGGCAACGTTTTCGGGCGTGTCGGCAATCAATACGTTGCCGCCGTGTTCACCCGCGCCGGGGCCCATATCGACGACGAAATCGGCTTCGCGGATGGCGTCTTCGTCGTGTTCGACCACAATCACGCTGTTGCCCAAATCGCGCAGGCGTTTGAGGGTGGCGAGCAGGCGGTCGTTGTCGCGCTGGTGCAGGCCGATGGAGGGTTCGTCCAAAACGTACATTACGCCGGTCAGGCCGCTGCCGATTTGGCTGGCGAGGCGGATACGTTGGGCTTCGCCGCCGGAAAGGGTTTCGGCGGAGCGGCTTAAATTCAGGTAATCCAGCCCGACGTTAATCAGGAAGCCGAGCCGTTCGGTGATTTCTTTGAGGATTTTTTCGGCGATTTGTTTTTTGTTGCCGTCCAAATCCAGCGTTTCGAAAAATTGGTGGGTTTTGGTCAATGGCCAAGCGGAGACTTCGTGCAACGGTTCGCCGCTGACGTAAACGTAGCGGGCTTCTTTGCGCAAACGTGCGCCGCCGCAGCTCGGGCAGGCGCGGTGGTTTTGGTATTCGCGCAGTTTTTCGCGCACGGTTTCGCTGTCGGTTTCGCGGTAGCGGCGTTCGAGATTGGGGATGATGCCCTCGAAGGCGTGGCTGCGGTTGAAGGTGGTGCCGCGTTCAGACAGGTAAGTGAAATCAATGACTTCTTTACCCGAACCGTGCAACACGACTTTTTTGACTTTTTCAGGTAGCGTTTCCCAAGCAGCCTGCACGTCGAAACCGTAATGCCGCGCCAATGATTGAATCATTTGGAAATAGAACTGGTTGCGTTTGTCCCAGCCGTCAATCGCCCCCGTTGCCAGCGATAATTCGGGATGCGCGACCACTTTTTCAGGGTCGAAGAAATTGGTGTTGCCCAAGCCGTCGCAAGTCGGGCAGGAACCCATCGGGTTGTTGAACGAAAAGAGGCGCGGCTCTAATTCGGGCAGGCTGTACGAACAAACGGGGCAGGCAAAACGTGCGGAAAACCAATGCTCTTCACCGCTGTCCATTTCCATCGCCAGCGCGCGCTCGTTACCGTGGCGCAGCGCGGTTTCAAAACTTTCCGCCAGCCGCTGCTTGATGTCCGCCTTCACTTTCACGCGGTCGATGACCACGTCGATATTGTGTTTGATGTTTTTTTCCAGTTTCGGCACTTCGTCTAACTGATAGACCTCGCCGTCCACGCGTACCCGCGCAAAACCTTGCGCCTGCAAGTCGGCAAAGAAATCGACAAATTCGCCCTTACGCTCGCGCACCGCCGGCGCCAGAATCATCACGCGCGTGTCTTCCGGCAGCTTCAACACGGCATCGACCATCTGCGACACGGTTTGGCTGGATAGCGGCAGATTGTGTTCGGGGCAATACGGCGTGCCGACGCGGGCGTACAAAAGACGCAGGTAATCATGGATTTCCGTTACCGTGCCGACGGTGGAACGCGGGTTGTGGCTGGTGGATTTCTGCTCGATGGAAATTGCGGGCGACAGTCCTTCGATCAAATCGACATCGGGCTTGTCCATCATCTGCAAAAACTGCCGCGCATAGGCGGAAAGGCTCTCGACATAACGCCGCTGCCCTTCGGCATACAGCGTGTCAAACGCCAGCGACGACTTGCCGCTGCCTGACAATCCTGTTACCACCACGAGCTTGTGGCGCGGAATGTCCAAATCGACGTTTTTCAAATTATGCGTACGCGCGCCGCGGATGCGGATGGTGTCGTTGTCGCGAGCTTCTGAGTGGGGAGTTTTGCTGTCGTTTTGATGATGGTGGTTGCACATGGTCGGACTGTCTTAAGCGGCTAAAATAAAACGGCTATTGTAACACTTTTCGCTTGGGTTTCAGACTGCGGGAGGTCGTCTGAAAAGTTGGGGAGCGGATTTTCAGACGACCTTTGGTCATTGGAGGGAATGGATTGTTAATGGCTTTTGTTATTACGGAGTTTGCTTATCGTTTTGGGTTTTCGCTATTCGGGCAAGGTCGTACTGTAAGAAAAGGATGTAAATTTCAAAAAAGTATAGTGGATTAACTTTAAACCAGTACGGCGTTGCCTCGCCTTGCCGTACTATCTGTACTGTCTGCGGCTTTGTCGCCTTGTCCTGATTTAAATTTAATCCACTATATGATGGCGTAACGGCCGTATTGGGGAATGCGAAGCGTGTTTCCCGAGTACGGCTTTTTTATATTTAAACTGCTTTTTGATTTGGATTTTTAATATAGTGAATTATTAAAAACTATCATATCGGTTTGTTGCATTGTTAAATAAAAATACCATATCTTGTGTTCTTATGATTTAATTCACACCATATATTGTATTTATGAGTAGCAAGTCATGGCAGCGTTGAAATTCACAATCGAGCAAATCGTATGGCAGGAAGTGCCGGGCGAAGTGTCGCTGGCGTTTCTGTTTTCCGGCTGCCCGCTGCGCTGTAAAGGCTGCCACAGTGCCGATGCGTGGAAAGAGGGTGTCGGCACGGAATTGACCGAGGATTATTTGAAAGGCCGTCTGAAACGCTATCGCGGGCTGATTAGCTGCGTGTTGTTTATGGGCGGGGAATGGCAGCCGGAAGCTTTGCAGAAAATGTTGGGCATCGTGACGCAGGCAGGTTTGAAAGCCTGTTTGTACACCGGTTTGGAGCGTGAGGAGCTGGAGGCGGTTTCAGACGGCATCCTGCCTTATCTGACGTATCTGAAAACCGGCCGCTGGCAGATGGAGCTGGGCGGTTTGGACAGCCCGACAACCAATCAGAAATTTATCGATTTGCGCACGGGCGAGGTGTTGAACCGCTTGTTTATCAAAGACAAACCCGCGCCCAAAATCATCCCGATTACGACTCAGCCGCAGGCGGCCGCTTTTCAGACGGCCTGAGGCTTTTTATCCAACCCACACAGGAGGACTTAACATGATTCGGCTGCATCCCGAACAGTTAAACGGCAAACTGCAATTCATGCATGACTACATCAGCGCGCAAAACGCGGCGGACGGCTCGAAAATGGACGCCAACGCCAACGTTACCCAGAAAAACATCGCCACGATGGAAGCGGAAATCATGAAAGACTTTTTCGTGCAGATTAACCGCGCCCAAGTGTCGCGCAAAATTGCCGAAATTTTCGACCAATCCGTTGCCGACGAATACATCCGCCAGATTGAGGCGCACGAGATTTATGTGCACGACGAAACCAGCCTCAAGCCTTATTGTGTGTCGGTCACGCTGTATCCCTTCCTGCTCGACGGCTTAAGCAAACTCGGCGGCGAATCTAAGGCGCCGCAACATCTGGCATCGTTTTGCGGCTCATTTATCAACCTTGTGTTTGCCATCAGCGCGCAGTTTGCCGGCGCGGTGGCGACGGTGGAATTTCTGACCTATTTCGACTACTTTGCCCGCAAAGACTACGGCGACGATTATTTGGAAACCCACGGCAAAGAAATCGCCAACCACATGCAGCAGGTGGTGTACAGCATCAACCAGCCCGCTGCCGCGCGCGGTTATCAGAGTGTATTCTGGAATATTTCCGTTTACGATCAATACTATTTCGATGCGATGTTCGGCGATTTCGTCTTCCCCGATTTCAGCAAACCGGTGTGGGCGAGCGTGGCGAAGCTGCAAAACTTCTTCCTCAAATGGTTCAATCAGGAACGCACCAAAGCCGTTTTGACTTTCCCCGTCGTGACCGCTGCGATGCTGACCGACGGCGGCAAATGCAAAGACACCGTGTTCGCCAACGAAATGGCAAAAGAGTTGGCGGAAGGCAATTCCTTCTTCGTTTATCTTTCCGACAATCCCGACTCGTTGGCTTCCTGCTGCCGCCTGCGCAACGCCATTGAAGACCGCACTTTCAGCTATACCCTCGGCGCGGGCGGCGTGGCGACCGGTTCCATCAACGTCATCACCATCAACATGAACCGGTTGGAGCAAGACGGGCGCGACCTTGCCGCCGAAGTCGCCAAAATCCACAAATACCAATACGCCTACCGCAAACTGATGGAAGAATACCAAGCCGCCGGAATGCTGCCCGTTTACGATGCAGGCTTCATCACGCTGGACAAACAGTTCCTCACCATCGGCATCAACGGCATGGCGGAAGCCGCCGAATCGCAAGGCATCAAAGTCGGTTACAACGACGATTACATCAACTTCGTCCAAGGTCGTCTGAAAACCATATTCGAAGCCAACCAAGCCGCCAGCAAACACTACGGCGTAAAATTCAACACCGAGTTCGTCCCTGCCGAAAACCTCGGTGTGAAAAACGCCAAATGGGATAAAGCCGACGGCTACAAAGTCAGCCGCGAATGCTACAACTCCTATTTCTACGTTGTCGAAGACGAAGAAATCAACGCGCTCGACAAATTCCTGCTGCACGGCAAAGAATTGGTGGACTGGCTCGACGGCGGCTCCGCGCTGCACTTGAACCTTGACGAAGCCCTGCCCGAATCCGGCTACCGCTCGCTCTTGGACATTGCCGCGCAAACCGGCTGCAACTACTTCTGCGTGAACGTGCGCATCACCATCTGCAACGAATGCGGCCACATCGATAAACGCACCCTGCACGCCTGTTCCGCCTGCTGTTCGCACGACATCGATTACGGCACCCGCGTTATCGGCTACCTGAAACGCGTATCTGCCTTCTCGAGCGGACGGCGCAAAGAACATGCGCTACGGCATTACCATCGTAAAGCGGCTTGATGGTATTGAATAGATAAAGGTCGTCTGAAAACCGGTTTTGGGTTTTCAGACGACCTTTTGGGTTTTGTCTAGGACTTTATAAAGGATGGACGAGTTTAAACTGCGGTATTTATAGTGGATTAAATTTAAATCAGGACAAGGCGACGAAGCCGCAGACAGTACAGATAGTACGGCAAGGCGAGGCAACGCCGTACTGGTTTAAAGTTAATCCACTATAGAAAGTTTAAACTCAATTAGCCTTTGAAGCTGAGGATAAGAAAAACGACCGATACGCTGTACCGGTCGTTTTTACGAATACCTGCTAAATTAGAACCAAGCTTTGATCAAAGCGGCAGTACCTGCGATACCGCCAATCAGACCGACTGCATTGGCTGCGGTACCCATTGCACCGTTGACTTGGTCACGTTTGTCTTGGCGTTTTTCACGTTCCAATGCCAACTCTTCTGAAACATTGGTACGTTGACGGCGGTGTTGTTCCAGCTCGGCACGGGAGAGTTGTGCAGATTCGCGGTTGCGGCCTGCTTTGATGGCTGCGGAATCGCTACCGATAGCCAAATCGCCTACGGAGCCTCCGGGCGCAGAGCAACCGGTGATAACGAAAGAAGTCAGGAGCAGGGCTGCGATTTTATTTTTCATGATGTTACCTGTTTGAAATATAAGTATTAGGAATCCAATAATCCGTAAGGACCGGTGATCAGTGAAGGATGTAGATGCGGTTATTGCGGTTTGCGCGGTTGATAGCGTCGGCTTCATCCATCATTTCTTGACGGCGCTCGCGGCGGCGCTCTGCACGCTCTGCACGTTCGTCAGCTTGAACGCGACGGGAGTCGGCACGCATGGTGGCTTCTTGTTCATAGGATGGTGAGTAGTGCATATGGCCGTAAGTACAGCCGGTAAGCGCACCAATCAGAGCAGTCAGTAAAATAGCTTGTTTTAACATAGGTAATAATCTCAGATGAAAAGAAGGGCTGGTAAAAAATTTTCTGTATATTATTTTAATCTTATGGAATTTACAAGTTAAAACTTCTGTCGTAATTCAAAAAAGTATGTTAACGAATGTTTTGGAATTTATTTCATATATGAAAGAAACAAATCAAATCGTTTTTTGCAATGAACTGTATGACAATATTGGGTTTTATAGAAGTTCCTCGATAAATTATTACTTGGAAAACTTATTTAAATCTTACGAAAAACGAATTTCAGAGATTAAATGAGAAATACTTAGGTTTGCTGCTGAAACAACGAAAAAGATGGCTGCTATTTTAGAATATTATGATAATAGAAATTTTCCTGCCGTTTTGTCAGCATGTCTTTAGAGTCATCAATCAAAATTTTGGGTTAAGTCAAACTAAGCAGGGAAATTCTGGTCTGAACGGTTGTTTTCTCTGAATTATGGGAAACATTCAATCTTATTTATATTAAGATTCGGTTTATTGTAAACAGGCGAATTGTGTCATGAGCGAACATTTGGAAGAGCAGGCTGCAGGCTTGGGTATTGATTTGGGTTTCCACGACATCGGTGGAATTTATCATGCGACCAAGCCCGAGGTTTTGGAAGGGATTATTAAGGCTTTGCGGCAGGACGGTTTTTCAGACGACCTTTATGCGGATACTTTGGTGGCGCATGAAAACGGTCGGGAATCTTTGCGACTGCCTGCTGAGTTTCATGGCGCGGCTGAAATTTGCTTGGGAGACGAAGCGGGCGGACGGCAGGTTTTGCCGTTGAACCATGGCGAAGACGGCGTGCTTTGGGTTGCGCTGCCGGCTTTGGCTTGCGGCTATTACACTTTGTCTGCGGAAGTGGAAGGCAGCGTCCGCAAGGTGCGGCTGGTGGTTGCGCCGCAGTCGGTTTATCAGCCGAAAATGCTGGAACACGGTTTGCGCATGAACGGGCTGACGACGCATTTGTACAGCCTGCGTTCGCAACGGAACTGGGGTATTGGGGATTTTACCGATTTACTGAATTTGATGGCGTTTGCGGCGGATAAGCAACTGGATTTCGTCGGCATCAATCCGCTGCATGCGCTTTTCAGCGCCAAGCCTGCTTTTGCCAGCCCGTACAGCCCGTCTTCGCGCGAATGGCTCAATCCGATTTATCTGGATGTGGAGAAGGTTGGCGCATTCTCTTACAACGAAAAGCTGAAAAACTGGCTCAAGCAGCCGAATATCTGCCAGCGCATTGCGGCGTTGCGGATTACGGAAACCGTTGCTTATACGGCGGTTTGGGCGTTTAAGCGTGATGCTTTACAGAAGGCATTTGATGCGTTTGAAAACGATGAATGCGAAGCCGCCAAACAAGAGCGGGCGGCATTTGACGCCTTTGTTGAAGAACACAGCGAGGCTTTGGAAGGCTTCGGCTTGTTTGAGGCGTTGGATCAGTATTACAACCGTTCCGGCGAAGTGGGTTGGCTGTCTTGGCCGTCGGAGTTTCATGATCCGCATGGCGAGGCGGTTCAAAGATTTGCACAGGGTCATCGCCGCGAAATCCGTTTTTATATGTGGCTGCAATGGCTTTGCGCGGAGCAGTTGCGCGAAGTGAACGAGGCGGCTGCGGCGCGCGGCGTGAAGCTCGGAATTTACGGCGATTTGGCGGTCGGCGTAGCACGCGGCAGCGCGGACACTTGGCTTAACCGCGCCGATTACTGCATGGATATGGCGGTCGGTGCGCCGCCCGATCCATTCAGCCCGACGGGGCAAAACTGGGATTTGCCGCCGCTCAATCCGATGATGTTGAAGCACACGGGCTATGAGAAGTTCGTCCGCCTTTTGCGTGAAAATATGCGGCTTTACGGCATCTTGCGCATCGATCATGTGATGGCTTTGTGCCGTCTGTGGTGGGTTGCGGGCAAGACGGCGGACTTTGGCGCGTATGTGCATTACGACGCAGATGTGATGTTTGCCATCCTGGCTTTGGAAAGCCGGCGGAATCGATGCGTGGTCATTGGCGAGGATTTGGGGACAGTACCAGACCAAGCGCGTTATTTGCTGAACCGTTATCAGGTGTTTTCTTATAAGGTCGTGTATTTCAGCAAAGGCTGGCACGGCTTTGAATTGCCCGAAGAATATCCCGAACAGGCGATTACGGTGGTCAGTACGCACGATGTCGCGCCCTTGGCAGGCTATTGGACGGGCAAGGATTTGGATTTGATGTTCCGCTTGGGTACGATTCCCGATGCGGAAACTTTTCAGACGACCTTGGAAGCGCGCGAACACGACAAGGCGGATTTGTTCGATAAGTTGAAACACGCCGGCTGCCTGCCTGCCGACGCCGAGATGTCGTCTGAAATTGACGAAGCGCTGTTAACTGCCTTACACCGGTATGCCGCCATGAGCCGCAGCAAACTGTATGCGGTGCAGCTGGAAAACCTGCTGGGCATGAGCGACAACCTGAATGTGCCGGGCGTTTCCGAGGGTTATCCCAACTGGGCGCGCAAAATGCCCGTCGCGCTTGAAGATTTTCCCCACAACCGCCTGATGGGCGGCCAACTTGCCATGATTGGAGAGGTACGCATGAAGAAAAACAGCCGGATGAAGCCTTATCACGAGCTTGACCAAGTCGAACGCGACACGGTCGAAAGCCTGTTTCTTGCCACCCACAGCGATTTGTTCGCCTATTTGGGACGACACCGCCTTGCCGAAGGCGACGAGGTCGTACGGACTCTGATTCCGAACGCTTGGGGCGTGGATATTGTCAACCGTGAGAGCGGCGAACTGATTACGTCGTCTGAAAAAGTCGATGAACGCGGATTCTTTGTTGCCGTGTTGCCCGAAGGTGCGCCCGATTATGCGTTGAACGTCCGTTATGCCGAAGATGCCGAGCCTGTGCGCGAAGAAGACCCATACCGCTTCGGCTCTGCCTTAAAAGACATGGATTCTTGGTTGCTGGCGGAAGGCAAACACCTGCGCCCTTATGAAACTTTGGGCGCGCATTTTGCCGAAGTGGACGGCGTGAAAGGCGTCAGCTTTGCCGTATGGGCGCCGAACGCGCAGCGCGTGTCCGTCATCGGCGAATTCAACCACTGGGACGGCCGCCGCCACGTCATGCGTTTCCACCGCGACAACGGCATTTGGGACATCTTCATCCCCGCCGTCAAACTCAACGCCCTCTACAAATTTGAAATCCGCGATGCCAACGGCGATGTGCGGCAAAAAACCGACCCGTATGCCTTCGGCGCAGAGTTGCGTCCGAATACCGCGTCTGTCGTGCGCGGTTTGCCGGAAAAAGTCGAAACACCCGACTTCCGCGCCCGCGCCAATGCCATTGACGCGCCCATCAGTATTTATGAAGTGCATTTGGGTTCGTGGAAACGCAATCCCGAAAACAACTTCTGGCTGACTTACGAACAGCTCGCCAAAGAATTGGTCGCATACGTCAAAGACATGGGCTTCACCCATATCGAGTTCCTGCCCGTGTCCGAATATCCGTTTGACGGCTCGTGGGGCTATCAGGCGACAGGATTGTATGCGCCGACCAGCCGTTTCGGTTCGCCCGACGAATTGCGTGCCCTGATTAAAGCCGCCCACAACGAAGGCATCGGCGTCATTCTCGACTGGGTGGTCGGACACTTCCCGACCGACGACCACGGGCTTGCCAAGTTTGACGGTACCGCGCTGTACGAACACGCCGACCCGCGCGAAGGCTACCACCAAGACTGGAACACCCTGATTTACAACTTCGGCAGAAACGAAGTCAAAAACTTTCTGCAAGGCAATGCCCTGTATTGGATAGAGCGTTTCGGTTTCGACGGCATTCGCGTGGACGCCGTCGCCTCCATGATTTACCGCAACTACTCGCGCAAAGACGGTGAATGGATACCCAACCAATACGGCGGCCATGAAAACCTCGAAGCCATAGCCTTCCTGCGCGATACCAATACCATGCTGAAAGAGGTCGTCCCGTCTGCCACCGAAATCGCTGAAGAATCGACCTCGTTCGCCAACGTAACCCGCCAAGAAGGCTTGAACTTCAGCTACAAATGGAACATGGGCTGGATGAACGACACCTTGCGCTACATGATGGAAGACCCCATCAACCGCAAATACCACCACAACAAAATGACCTTCGGCATGATGTACCAATACAGCGAAAACTTCGTCCTGCCGCTCTCGCACGACGAAGTCGTACACGGCAAACGCTCGCTGCTCGGACGGATGCCCGGCGACTGCTGGCAGCAATTCGCCAACCTGCGCGCCTACTACGGCTTCATGTACGGTTTCCCCGGCAAAAAACTCCTGTTTATGGGCAACGAGTTCGCGCAAGGCAGAGAGTGGAACTACAACGAAGGACTGGATTGGTTCCTGCTCGACCAAGAAGGCGGCTGGCACAAAGGCGTACAAAACTTCGTGCGCGATTTGAACCGCGTCTATAAAGACACCGCGCCGCTTTACCAGCTTGACCAATGGCCGGAAGGCTTCGAATGGCTGGTCGCCGACGACGGCAACAATTCCGTCTTCGTCTTCGAACGCCGCGACCGCGAAGGCAACCGCGTCATCGTCATCAGCAATTTCACGCCCGTCGTCCACGACAGCTACCGCTTCGGCGTGAACGAAGCCGGCGAATACCGCGAAATCCTCAATTCAGACGACCCCGGTTACAACGGCAGCGGCGTATCCGCCGGACAAACCCTGCAAACCGAAGAAATCTGGTCGCACGGCAGACCCAATTCGCTCGCTGTCAAAGTACCGCCGCTGGCAACGGTTTACCTCTACAAAGCCGCCGAGCCAAGCGCAACGGAGGCAGCCGATCGGGCAGAAGGCGAAGCGTAAGCTTGAACTGAACTTGGTTTTTTAAAATAGTAAGACAAGTTCAAACCAGCCGCTTTGCCTGTTTCAGACGACCTTTTGAGATGAAGGGGTCGTCTGAAATTTTTTTGGGGGAACGAATAAGGTTTCGTCTTGATATAGTGGATTAAATTTAAATCAGGACAAGGCGACGAAGCTGCAGACAGTACAGATAGTACGGAACCGATTCACTTGGTGCTTCAGTACCTTAGAGAATCGTTCTCTTTGAGCTAAGGCGAGGCAACACGCCGTACTGGTTTAAATTTAGTCCACTATATTTTCATTTATGTTTGCTCAGCCGTTGTTACTCGGGCAAGAATGGCGGCAAACCGTCAGGCTTGCAGTTCAACGATACTGGGTTTTAAGGGTATTGGTTTATGTTAGTGCCTCCTTCAAATCGTCTAAAACCGTTTTTTCAGACGACCCATATCTTCTCAAAACAAATTTAACTATCGGATTTTAATGATAATTGGAAGATAGCTTGCATTGAAGGCGGGGGCGGTTTGTTATATAGTGAAATAAAAAAACAGACAGGATGATTGAGTCGGGGCGTTTTGCGTGCTTGATAAAATAACGGTTGGTTGGCATTTGTATCGGCTCGGCTTGGGATGGGGCGTTGGTTTGCAACAGTAGCGTCCAAAGGCGGTCTGATATTTCAGAAGATTTTTGTTTCATTTGAGTCTTGGATATTTGTCCTATGACAACAATACAGGCAGATGAGGTGAAGATAATGAACGGTGTAACCAGTGCGCAATTTATTTCCGCAGGCATTCATTTTTATCCCAGATGCGGCTACAAGCGGCTGTCCGAGCAGGCGATCGCGGAGCATTTGAATTCGAATTTGGAAACGTTCAACAGGATGTTTGCCGATAAAGACGAATTTGTGAAGGCGATGTTGATTGAGTACAGCAATCGGGCTTTGGGGCGGGTGTCGTTCGATTTTGCCCAAAATATCGAAGATACGGAGCGGCTGTATCAGATTGTCTGGCGGCTGGCGGTAACGATACGCGAACATTTGGCGTGGATACACAGGATGCTGCTGGACAGCGAAGAAGGCGTGGATTTGATTACCAAAGCGTTGAAAAAGCAGCATAAGATGCTTGCCTGCGGGATGATTCAGCATATTAAGGCGTGCAACGGCAGGGAAGATGTGCCGGAACTGGCTCTGTTTAATCAGTTTGAGTTTCTCAACGGCGCGGTCATCTCGCCGATGATTATGAACACGCGCTACCGTATGTTGGGGATACTGACCGACGAGATGAACGGGCGGCATGAGGATTTGCTGACCGATTCGTCCATCCATCAAAGGATAGATTGGGCGTTTGCCGCGCTGTTTCCGCATTACCGCTCTAAGGCACGCCCGTTTTGACGATTAAGGTGTAACGCAACATGAAAAAAGCTGTTATTGCTTCTTTTGCCGTCGCGCTGGCTGCGGGCGGCGTGTGGTATGTCCTTCAAAACCAAAAAGAAACCCTGCCGACATGGATCGCGCAATCCAACGGGCGGCTGGAACTGAACCGCATCGATGTCTCCAGCCTGTATCCGGGGCGGGTGAAGGCGGTATTGGTGGAAGAGGGCGCGGACGTGAAAGAGGGCGATATTCTGGCGGAACTGTCGTCTGAAACCAGCAACAGCCGTTTGGAAGAAGCGCGGGCGGCGGAATTGCGGCAAGAAGAGGCGGTCGGGCGCGCCAAAGCCGCCGAAGCGCAGATGAAACAGACGGTTGCGCGCGCGCAGGCGAATGTGGACGCGAACAGGCAGCAGCTTCGTGTGGCGAAAATGGAGCTGGATAATGCGCGCAAATTGCTTGCCGACCAGCTGGTGTCGCAATCGGAAGTTACCAAGCGTCAGGCGGATTATGAGCGTGCTGTTGCGGCGGTCAAAGCAGCCGAAGCGGCGCGGGACGAAGCGCGGGCGACGGTGGCGCAAAGTGCCGCCGCACAAGCGGAAGCGCGCGCCGGTGTCGAACAGGCGAGGGCGGCAGTCAAATCGGCCACATCCGCCAACGATGATATGAATATCCGCGCGCCGATAGCCGGCAGGGTGGAATACACCATTGCGGAAGCGGGCAACGTGGTCGCGGCGGGTTCGAAAGTGGTCAGCCTGCTTGATCCTGCCGATGTTTCGATGAATATTTTCCTGCCGACCGACAGCATGAGTCGTCTGAAAGTCAATGACGATGCGCGTATCCGTTTGGACGGCATTGACGCGGTGTTCCCCGCCAAAATCAAATTTATCGCGACGGACGCCCAGTTTACGCCCAAGTCGGTGGAAACGGTCGATGAACGCGCGAAGCTGATGTTTAAAGTGAAATTGCAAGTGCCGCGCGAAACGGCGGTGAAATACAACCGCCTGCTGAAAGGCGGGCTGACGGGCAATGGTTTTGTAAAAACCGACGCTAAGGCGGCTTGGCCTGCCGAGTTGGCGGTGAGGTTGCCGAATTGATAGCGCTCAAATTCGGACGGCCTCAAGTTAAAACAAAGGTTTATGGCTAAAAGAGGTCGTCTGAAAACGGGATTTTGCTTTTCAGACGACCTCTTTCCCTTCAAGCATCACCACTATAAAAAGAACAACTATCCGGAAGCGCAGCTCGACGCGTTTCCATCAAATCAGGACAAACAAAATGAAAACCAAAACATGGCGCATTGAAGAAGGTGCGCCTTATCCGATGGGCGTGTCGCTGACTGAGGAAGGGGCGAATTTTGCGCTGTTTTCCATTCATGCCGAAAAAGTCGAGCTGTGCCTCTTTGACAAGGGAGGGGAAACCCGTTTGGAAATGCCTTCGCGGCGCGGGTCGGTGTTTTACGGCTTTGTGCCGGAGGTCGGGGCAGGGCAGCGGTATGGTTTTCGTGTTTACGGACGCGCTGATGCGCCGGGCGGCTCGTGTTTCAATCCGAACAAATTGTTGATTGACCCGTATTCCAAAAAAATCGACGGCAAACCGAGTTATCGGGACGATGAGGAAATGGCGTGGTTTCGTCCGGAAGACGGGCGGGACAATGCGGCGGTGGCGCCCAAAAGCGTGGTGGTGGGCGACGATGATTTTGATTGGGGCGACTACCGCCGCCCGAACCATCCGTGGGGCAGGACGATAGTGTATGAAGCCCATGTGAAAGGGTTTACCAAGCAGTTCCCCGATTTGGAACACGCGGGAACGTATCAAGCGCTGACCGATCCGCGCGTGATTGATTATTTGAAAACTTTGGGTGTTACCGCCGTCGAGCTGCTGCCGGTACACCAGCATTTGGACGAATACCACCTGCAAAAAATGGGCTTGAGCAATTATTGGGGCTACAACACTTATTCCCATTTTGCCGTCGAGCCGTCTTATGCTGCTGATGCCGAGCGTGCGGCGGAAGAGTTGAAGCAGGCAGTCAAAACCTTGCATCAGGCAGGTTTGGAAGTGATTTTGGATGTCGTGTACAACCATACCGCCGAGCAGGATGAAAAAGGCCCGATGCTTTGCCAGCGCGGCATAGACAATGCTTTGTGGTATTGGCTGAAGCCCGACGGCAGCTATGAAAACTGGTCGGGCTGCGGCAATACGCTGAACATCGTCCGCCGCGACGTAACCCGCTGGGCGGCGGACAGCCTGCGCTATTGGGCGGAAACATTTCATGTGGACGGTTTCCGCTTCGACTTGGGAACGGTATTGGGGCGGGAACCCGATTTTCAGGCTTACGGACGCTTTTTTCAGGTGGTGTACCAAGACCCCGTGTTGGCACGCTGCAAACTGATTGTCGAGGCGTGGGACATCGGCGAAGGCGGCTATCACTTGGGCAATTTCCCGCAGCCTTTTGCTGAGTGGAACGGACGTTTCCGCGACGATATGCGCGCGTTTTGGGTGTGGGAAAGCGGCAATTTGGGCGCGTTTGCCGAACGTCTGGCGGGGTCGTCTGATATTTTCAACCACAGCGGCCGCCATCCTTCCGCCAGCATCAATTTTATTACCGCACACGACGGTTTTACGCTGCGCGATTTGGTCAGCTACAACGAAAAACACAACCATGCCAACGGCGAAGACAACCGCGACGGGCATAACGAAAACATCAGCTACAACCACGGCATCGAGGGCGAAACCCAAGATGCGGCGATTTTGGAAGACCGCTCCTACACCGTCAAAGCCTTGCTTGCTTCGCTGTTCCTTGCCAACGGCACGCCCATGCTGTTGGCGGGTGACGAGTTCGGCAACAGCCAACAGGGCAACAACAACAGCTATTGTCAGGACAACCCGATTACTTGGCTGGATTGGCAGCAGGCAGACGAAGCGTTGCAAGGCTATACGCGCGATTTAATCCGCCTGCGTCAAGAAATCAAATTATTGGGTGATGATGTCTGGTGGAAACAAGAGCGCGTCCGCTGGCTCAATATCCAAGGCGAAACGATGAGCGAGCTTTGTTGGCACAACCGCGGCGCAAAAGCCATGCAGATTGTTTTGGACGATGAATGGCTGCTGTTGATCAATGCCAAGCGTAGTCAACAAATATTTAACCTGCCTCAAGGAAGTTGGCAGATTTCTTGCGTACCATCCGAGAAGTTTAATTACAATGCAGACGGCAAGCTGACAGTCGAACATATGGGTATTTGGGTTTTGCAGCGTAAGAATACATCGCTGAGTATATGACATATGTCATTAATAGGATGTTTTTAAAAGAAACCCTATTATTTACACTGCCTCAGTTATAATGCTGAAGATGAGTAATAAATTTACCTGATTGACTTTGCTTGACGGAACATAAAGGCATACGGCTTTTCAGACGACCTCAGACCGCCAAAAGATACAAATTCCCCCGCTTCATCATCCCATCCCCAACAGAGAAAGGCTATCATGGCTAAGAAAAAACAACCCATTTCAGGTTTTGATTACGTCATGCCGAAACCGGATGCCGAAACCATCCGCAAGTCCATCGTCTATAAATTGATTTTCATTTTGGGCGTCGATCCGAAAGAGGCGACCGAACACCAATGGCTCAACGCCGCCATGCTCGCCGCGCGCGACCTGATTGCCGAAGACTTCCTGCAAACACGCCGCGCCCACATCGACAACGGCAAACGCATGGTTTACTACCTTTCCATGGAATTCCTGTTGGGCCGCGCCTTCGTCAACGCTTTGATTAACGAAGGCGTGTATGCCGAATTTGAAGAGGCGTTCAAACAACTGGGTAAAGAGTTCACCGACATCTGCGAACAAGAACAAGACCCCGGCTTGGGCAACGGCGGTTTGGGTCGTCTTGCCGCCTGCTTCCTCGACTCGCTCGCCACCTTGCGCATTCCCGCCATGGGCTACGGCATCCGCTATCAATACGGTATGTTCAAACAAGAAATCGTGGACGGCCAGCAGGTCGAAAAACCCGATTTGTGGCTCGACCAAGATTTGGCATGGCAAATCGGCCGCCCGAACAAACAATACGCCGTCAGCTTCGGCGGACAGGTCATCAATATGGGTGACAAAAAAGAATGGCATCCGAGCGAAGAAATTTCCGCGATGGCATACGATGAAATCATCCCCGGCTACGGCGGCGACGTCGCCAATCCGTTGCGCCTGTGGACGGCTCACGCCGGCAACCGCTTCGACTTGGCAGATTTCAACCGCGGCGATTACGCTTCCGCCGTCCGCGCGCAAAACAGCGATGAAAACATCTCGCGCGTCCTCTATCCGAACGACTCCACCGACAGCGGCCGCGAACTGCGCCTGAAACAGGAATATTTCCTGGTTTCCGCATCCGTACAAGACATCGTGGCGCGCCACAAATGCCGTTTCCCCAGCATCAAAAACCTTGCCGATAAAGTCGCCATCCACCTGAACGACACCCACCCCGTGCTGGCGATTCCCGAGCTGATGCGCATCCTGATTGACGAAGAAGGCATCGCATGGACCGAAGCATGGAATATGTGCTGCAAGATTTTCTCTTACACCAACCACACTCTGATGAGCGAAGCCTTGGAAACTTGGCCGGTCGATTTGATGGGTCGCCTGCTGCCGCGCCATTTGGACATCATCTTTGAAATCAACGCCTACTTCCTGAACGCCCTGCGCGCCATCGGCAACTTTGACGACGACTTCGTCCGCCGCGTGTCCATCATCGATGAGAACAACGGTCGCCGTGTCCGCATGGCATGGCTGGCAGTCATCGGTTCGCACAAAGTCAACGGCGTGGCGAAAATCCACTCCGACCTGATGACCACTTCCATCTTCGCCGACTTTGCCAAAGTGTTCCCCGAACGCTTCACCAATGTGACCAACGGCGTAACCCCGCGCCGCTGGATCAACATCGCCAACCCCGAGCTGACCCGTTTCCTCGATAAACACTTGGGCGAACAAGACTGGCGCCTGCATTTGGACAATCTGACCAAGCTCAACGAAAAAGTTGACGATGCAAGCGTACAGGCAGAATTCAGCGCAGTGAAAAAAGCCGCCAAAGAACGCCTCGCCAAATACATCGAAACCGAATTGGGCATCAAGGTCAACACGGACGCATTGTTTGACATCCAAATCAAACGCATCCACGAATACAAACGCCAGGCGTTGAACGTGATGCACATCGTCGACCGCTACAACAAAATCCTGGAAAACCCGGATTTCGACTGGCAGCCGCGCGTCTTCATCTTTGCCGGTAAAGCCGCATCCGCCTACTACATGGCGAAAAAAATCATCCGCCTGATTAACGACGTAGCGAAAACCATCAACAACGACGAACGCATCCGCGACCTGATTAAAGTCGTCTATATCCCGAATTACAGCGTCAGCCTCGCCCAAATCATCATCCCCGCCGCCGATTTGCACGAACAAATCTCATTGGCAGGCACAGAGGCATCCGGCACCAGCAACATGAAGTTCGCCCTCAACGGCGCGCTCTGCATGGGTACGCTGGACGGCGCGAACGTCGAAATTCTGGAAAAAGTCGGCGCGGACAACTGCTTTATCTTCGGCAACACCGTTGAACAAGTGGAAGAACTCCGCCGCAACGGCTACGATCCGCTGGGCTACATCGAACGCGATCACGACCTGCGCCGCGTCGTCAACCAAATCAGCAGCGGCACGTTCTCCCCCGAAGAGCCGAACCGCTACAACGACGTCCTGCAACCTTACGGCGATTTCTATCAACTGATGGCGGATTTCCGCAGCTACATCGACACGCAATACAAAGCGGACGAACACTACCGCGATGTTGCCGCATGGCGAAAATCCGCATTGATCAACATCGCCAACATGGGCTTCTTCTCATCCGACCGATCCATCGCCGACTACTGCCGCGATATTTGGTACATCAAGCCGCTGACTTTGAAAGAGCTGCCTAAGCACCAATTAGTTTGATATGAATGAAGCAGTAAACGAAACAGCCGATACGGGAAAGTATCGGCTGTTTTTGCTTGTACGGCTTAGTTCAAGGAGAATACTGTAAGAAGGGTCGTCTGAAACCATTTTCCTTGGTTTTCAGACGACCTCTGTTCTCTTTATATCAAGGCAATTCGGGGCAATCAGATATATTGAACCGAAATAATGTCGTATTCGCGTACGCCGCCGGGGGCCTGTACTTCGGCGACATCGCCTTCCTCTTTGCCGATTAGGGCGCGGGCAATGGGGGAGCCGACGTAGATTTTGCCTTCTTTGATGTCTGCTTCGTCTTCGCCGACGATTTGATAGGTAACGTGTTCTTCGGTTTCCAAATCTTCCAGCGTTACGGTCGTGCCGAAGACGATTTTGCCTTCGGCGTGGATTTCGGCAGGGTTGATAATGTGTGCCATGGACAATTTGTGTTCCAGCTCGGAAATACGTCCTTCGATAAAGCCTTGTTTTTCTTTGGCAGCTTCGTATTCTGCGTTTTCGGACAAGTCGCCGTGCGAACGGGCTTCGGCGATGGCTTCGATGATTTCGGGACGGGCGACGCTTTTGAGGCGTTGCAATTCTTGTTTGAGCAATTCTGCGCCGCGTACGGTCAATGGAATTTTTTGCATGGTTTGTCGTCTCCGCAAAAGCGTTTGGACTGCTTTTGCCTGGTAAAAAACACGGTAAATATAGTGGATTAAGTTTAAATCAGGACAAGGCGACGAAGCCCGAAGACAGTACAGCACAGTACTGGTTTAAACTTAATCCACTATAAAATCCGCAAAATGAAAATAAAAATACAAGCCGCCTAAATCTCGGCGGCTTGTCTGTGTAAGAATGAATGGCGGTATTGTACCAAAATCAGGGGAAACTGCAACGGCAATCGGCTTTTTCCCTGCTCTGGTGTGGCTTTAGTCCAAATGTTCGCTGCTTTGTGCCAAAACGGTACGGTTGCCGTTGGTTTCGGCAGGAGAAACGATACCGTCTGCTTCCATTTGGTCAATCAGGCGGGCGGCGCGGTTGTAGCCGATGCGTAATTGGCGTTGGATGCCCGAGATGCTGGCTTTGCGCGTTTTCAGAACGACGGAGACGGCTTCGTCATACATCGGATCAACTTCGCTGTCGCTGCTGCGGCTGATACCCGGCAGATCGTCGGTTGTGCCGCTCATCAGAATATCGTCAATGTAATCCGGTTCGCCGAATTGTTTCAGATATTCGACTATGCGGTGTACTTCGTCGTCTGAAGCGAATGCACCGTGAACACGTTGCGGATAGCCTGTACCGGGCGGCAGGAACAGCATATCGCCTTGTCCGAGCAGGTTTTCTGCGCCCATTTGGTCGAGAATTGTACGGCTGTCGATTTTGCTGGACACTTGGAAAGCGATGCGTGTCGGGATGTTGGCTTTAATCAGACCTGTGATGACATCGACGCTGGGGCGTTGCGTGGCAAGGATCAAATGAATACCTGCCGCGCGGGCTTTTTGGGCAAGGCGGGCAATCAGTTCTTCGATTTTCTTGCCTGCGGTCATCATCAAATCGGCAAACTCGTCAACCACGACTACGATAAACGGCAGTTTTTCCAAAGGTTCGGGATCGTCGGGCGTCAGGCTGAACGGGTTGGCAATTTTCATGCCTTGTGCGGCAGCTTCCATGATTTTTTGATTGAAGCCCGCAAGGTTGCGCACGCCTACATGACTCATCAAACGATAGCGTTTTTCCATTTCGTTGACGCACCAGTTGAGCGCGTTGGCCGCCAGCTTCATATCGGTAACGACAGGCGCGAGCAGGTGCGGAATGCCTTCGTAAATGCTCAATTCCAGCATTTTCGGGTCAATCATAATCATGCGCACGTCTTCAGGCGTCGCTTTGAAGAGCATAGATAAAATCATGGCATTAACGCCGACCGATTTACCCGAACCGGTCGTACCGGCAACCAGCAAATGCGGTGCTTTGCCCAAATCGGTAACGACCGGCTGACCGGTAATGTCCTGACCGAGCGCGAGCGTCAGCTTGGATTTGGATTCGGCAAACGCGGGCGAATTGAAGATTTCGCTCAGGCGTATCATTTGGCGTTTCGGGTTCGGCAGCTCCAAGCCCATGCAGGTTTTGCCGGGTATGGTTTCGACGACGCGGATAGAGGCAACACCGAGCGAACGGGCAAGGTCTTTTTCGAGGTTTATGACCGAATTGCCGCGCACGCCGACATCAGGTTCGATTTCGTAACGCGTAATCACCGGACCGGAATAGGAATCCACGACTTTGACTTTGACCTTAAATTCCGCCAGCTTTTCTTCGATAGTGATGCTGTTGTTTAACAATTCTTCTTCGGTCTGCGTGGCGGCAGGGTCGAATTGGGGCGGTAGGAGCAAGTCTGTGGTTGGCAGTGGGTACTTCAGGTCGTCTGAAAACTTGTAAAACGCCCCGGTCTCTTCTTCTGAATCTGCATCAGCATCATCGGCAGCATAACCCGTCGCAAGATCGGCATGATGTATCGGCTGATGATGTTCAAAGGCAGAAATTTCCGTATCTTCCGTATGGGCGGATTCAGTTTCAGCATTTCTCTGTACATTTCCGCCTGCGACTTCATCCTCCGTTTCGGATTCACTGATTAAGTAATCATGAATCGAGCGGACAGGATTGTCGCTGACATGCGCATTGACTTCAGAATGGAAAGCAGGGATTTCCCAAGCGGGGCGCGCTACCGGAGGATCGACGATTTCCGGCGCAACAGGTGGCGGCGTAAAGCTCGGCGGCGTCGGGATATCGATTGGCGTCGGGGTAACGGTCGGTACTTCGGGCGGCTCGACTACGGTTGCGGTAGGGGCGGGCTGTCTTGAAATATAGACTGCTTTTTCTTTTGGCGGAGCGACAGGTTCGGTGCGAAGCGTTTTAGGCGGGAACAGCGGTTTGCGTGTGACGGAACGCTCAACCGTTTGCTCAGACCGCAGATCGGCTTCTTCCGACAATTTCACCTGCGCGGCAGCAGATTGCTGCTTGCGCGCCAGTTTTTCCGCCGCCGCTTCAGCATGGCGAACCGTCCGTCGGCGGCTTGCAGGAATCAGGTTTGCCAAAATTTCATCGTTTTGAATGATTTGCGGCTGGAAATCGCGCACAGGCGCAACAGCGGCGGCAAGGCGCTGGCGTGCTGCCGTACTTCGAGCCAATGTGTTCCGAATATCCGTCACATCAATCTCTGCACGGCTATCCAGATTGTCAACGACAGGCAAAATGGCTTCGCGCTCGGCTGTGCGCAATGCGGTTTGCACGGTTTCGATATGCGGAGCACTGGCTTTGGGGATTTGGATGCCATTGACGCCCGCCATGACGCGCTCGCGGGTCCGGCGCAGTACGGGATCGTTGAAATCGATAATCTGCAAACCTTTCATCGGTGTTACCGATGCGCGGATGGGTTGGATTTCCCCGTCATCGTTATTCCGGTCGCCTGCAGGATGGTTGACGGTCTGTTGCTCTTCCCATTCCTGTAACGCCGCTTCATTTAGCGAACGGGTCGCCTCTTCCAAAGTAATTTCTTCAAAGCCTTCGTCTTTAACGATACGGGGAATATATTCAGGCTCTTCGGTTTCGACAAAAGGAACGATATACGGCGTATCTTTCCTTTCGGCTGCGTGTTGTTGAGGCGGCTCGGCTTGGGGGACTTGTTCTGCCGACGGATTTTCAGACGACCTTTCAATATCGGCATCTTGATGATATTCGTGTTTTGCTTCTTGGCTTTCGAAGAAATCCGCTATGTCTTCCATACCGGTTTCAGATTCTTCGTGTTCAGTGTTTGCCGGTTGCTCGGATAATTGCTCCTGCTGCGGAGTGTAACGCGCCGCCATCAGGCGCAGGCGTGCGATGGTTTTTCCGTATGCCGCTTTGGCATCTTCTGAAAATTGATGTGGAGAATCAGCATCCTGACCGTTAGGAATATATTTGCCCTCTTGCATGCCGCGCTCTAAGCGCGCCAATTCGTGCTGCCACTCACGTTCTTGTTTTCTGTGCAGCCAAAATACGCCGCAAATGGCACACAATAAAATGATAATCAGCACTGTCCAAAACATTCGCTGTTTCCCTTGAAATAAACGGCAAAGGTCGTTATTTTAGCGTGTTTCAGCACTAAACAAAACAAGTCCGCAGTGAATTTCGTCTGCGGGGTATAATGCAGGTCGTCTGAATATTTACCCTCGGTCTGGTTTCGTATGAATTTTCAAGCCGCATGGTTTTCCAGTTCGATTTTAATCGCTGCTTGGCTGCTGTTGTCTACTCTGCTTCTCGCTTACGCGCGTCCGGCATGGCGATCCATGCAGAAACACCATTCCGCCTTCATCCTCTCGGCCCTGATACTGACGACCGCATGGTGCCTGAATGCAATGACTGACGAAGGGCAGCTCGCGCAAATGAGCTACCACCTGCTTGCCATGAATTTGGTTGCCTTAATGATTGGCGCACCCGCTGCATTATGGCTGGGTTCGGCTTTGCTTCTTCCTTATCTTTTATTGTTCAACGGTGGCGACGGATACGCCTATCCCGTCAACGCCCTCGCCTTGCTCTTACCGCCGCTTATCGTCAATCAGCTCTCTTGTCGCTTGGTCAACCGTCTTCCCGCTAATATTTTTATCTTCATTTTTGTCAACGGCTTCATTGCGTCCGCCGTAGGCATGATGCTGACCGGATTGGTACTGGTCAGCGTTTTGGATATCAGCCATGCCTTCCCAACCTCCGTACTTTGGACCACTGCCTTTCCTATTTTCATCCTGATCGCCTGGGCGGAAGCCTTTCTCAGCGGCATCACTACCGCCATTTTCATCGCACTCAGACCGCAATGGATCAACACTTTTGACGACAACCGATATTTGAAATCCAGCAATAAAATTTGGTAAACGGTAAAGGGTCGGTAGTACATGAGGAATTGATATTTCAAGTTATAGACCGCAATGAGGTCATAAGGTCATAATGATGGATATAACATCTTTCTTAAAAACGGGCAGATTTAAAGATTTATTTGTTGGTATGTCGTATAGTGACTTTCACAAGCATAAACGGTTTAAAAAGCTGACTAAATGGTTATACGACGAAGGTAACGTAGAAGGTGGTTTTTCCATTTTTTGGAAAGGATTGGAGGTTGGGGTTACGGATGATATCGTTTATTCATTGTCAATAGACCCTTGTTTTAAAGGCGTTACCATTGCAAAGCAATATAAAATTAATAGAAAATTAACTATTGAGAAATTGATAAAATATTTGTTTTTTGCTGATATTGGATGGCAGTTTGTATCTAGAGACGAGTGGGAACATGAGTGTGAAATAAAAACCGAAGGTGGCGTTTCTATTGTCTTTTCATTTGATTTAAAAGGGGTAAAAATTTCTAAATTTTCTATTTCATGGGAAGAGGGAATATAAGGCTATACTCCAAAATCGCCCTCTACTTGAAATTAAAAAAACAAACAGTGAGTAAGTTATGGAAACCTTTTTTAACTATGTTATATCTCTAGCAGTGTCATCATCTAGTTTGCCTTATATTTCAAACTATTATTACGACTCGCAATATGAATGGTTAAAAATATCCATATCTAAAAACAATACTACAAAAGTGTGCGGAAATATCGATATAAGCAAAACCAATCTGCAATATAAACTGCTTTGCGGAAAAGAAAATGGAAAGGGGCTGATTTCATTGGATAAAATAAAATTTCATTACGAAAAGAGCATCTTTTCTGCACAAAGTACCACAAGTGGAAAAGTGCTTTTTTCAGTTTCCTGCACGCAAGAACAATGTAGAGATATAGAAAAATATATTGAGAAGTAATAAGGCTTGAATACATTTTCAAACTCTTTAGGTCGTCTGAAAACCAATTTTCAGACGACCTTTTATCTGAGATACGGATATCATCAAACCATCTTCAAATATCGTCATTTATGAATGATTTTTCTCTTTCTTACTCAAAAAACTCATGTTAAGCGGAGTAAAGCCCATGCGGAAGCGTGGTACAATATTGTCAACAATTTAAGGCGTTTTCCTCGCGGAGAACGCTGTTTTTCATTCGACATCAAGAGGCTTTTATGAAATTTTTAGACCGTGAGGCGACGATTGCCAAGCCGGGTTTCAACCGTTGGCTAGTGCCGCCTGCCGCTTTGGCGGTGCATCTTGCCATCGGGCAGATTTATGCGTATTCCGTGTTTAACGCGCCGCTGACCAAGCTTATCGGTATTACCGAATCGGCTGCCGGGGATTGGAAGCTGACGACTGTGGGCTGGATTTTCAGTATCGCGCTGGCTATGTTGGGCGCGTCTGCTGCTTTGTTCGGCACTTGGATGGAGCGTGTCGGCCCGCGCAAGGCGATGTTTGTCGCGGCGTGCTGTTTCAGCTTGGGCTTTTTTGTGTCGGCACTCGGCGTCAGTACGCATAATCTGTTTCTCCTGTATTTGGGCAACGGCGTGATCGGTGGCATCGGCTTGGGGCTGGGCTATATCGGGCCTGTGTCCACTTTGATGAAGTGGTTTCCCGACAAACCGGGCATGGCGACGGGTTTGGCGATTATGGGGTTCGGCGGCGGTGCGATGCTTGCTTCGCCGTTGTCCGTATCATTGATGAATGCGTTTTCAGACGACGTGTCGGTCGGCGTTGCACCGACTTTTGTCGTTTTGGGGCTGTTTTACCTTGTATTGATGATGTTCGGTGCATTCACCATCCGCGTGCCGGCGGAGGGTTGGAAACCTGAAGGCTATGTCGCGCCGAAAGTGAAAAACAAGCTGGTCAGCAGCAATCATGTCAATGTTTCCCAAGCGATGAAAACGCCGCAATTTTGGCTGTTGTTTTGGGTGTTATGCCTGAACGTGACTGCCGGTATCGGCGTTTTGGGGCAGGCTTCGGTCATGATTCAGGAGCTGTTTTCAGAGGCGTCGGTCGGCAAACAAGCGGCAATCGGCGCGGGGGCGGCGGCAGGTTTCGTCAGCCTTTTGAGCCTGTTCAATATGGGTGGGCGGTTTTTATGGTCCAGCGTTTCCGACAAACTCGGACGTAAAAATACCTACACCATCTTTTTCGTACTCGGTTCGCTGCTGTATTTTGCCGTTCCGTCCATTGGCGAGAGTGGAAACAAGGCTTTGTTTATTATTGGATTTTGCGTCATCATTTCCATGTATGGCGGCGGTTTTGCCGCGATTCCGGCTTATTTGAAAGACTTGTTCGGTACTTATCAGGTCGGCGCGATTCACGGACGTATTTTGCTGGCGTGGTCAACCGCTGCCGTAATCGGTCCGGTCTTGGTGAACTACATCCGCCAAAGCCAAATCGACAGCGGTGTTCCCGCCGCGCAGGCATACGGCGTTACCATGTATATCATGGCGGGATTGTTGATTGTCGGATTGCTGTGCAACCTTGCCGTCAGATCGGTTCATGAAAAACACCACGAAACCGACATTAAAACAGCGGCGCACAGCGGCAATCCCGATGACGAAACCGCCGTTTCCGATGCCTACTTGCTGCAGGAAAAAGTTGCGGCAGGCGGTTTTTCGGTTTGGTGGCGTTGGACGTTGGTCGGCGTCCCGCTGGCTTACGGCGTGGTGATGGTGTTCGTCAAGGCATTGGATTTGTTCCGTTAGGCTTTCGGATGCCGACGTTAGGTCGTCTGAAATGCAGATATGGGTTTTCAGACGACCTTTGAGCGGAAAGACCGGCTTTTGTTTGTATAACCGTCTGATTGGTAAAAGCATTAGTGTGCAATGCCGATTGAGATAAGGTTTACACGAAGTATGGCGGGGTAAATCGGCAATTTATACCGGACCGGATTTGTGATACATTTTTGCCTTCACAAACCGCAGCAAGCTGCCGGTCAAACGGGAAATCTGTCTTCTTCCCGTTTGTTGACCCATGATAGGAAAAGAAATGTTTTGGTATATCGTAGGATTTTTTGCTTTCGTAGTTGCCGTCCTTGCGCTTTGGGTGAATGCCAGCGCATTTGGTATGCAGGAGGACGGCACGCCGCAATCGGAATATGAAAAACGCTTGGGTTTGGGGGCAAAATTGAAGGATAAGGAAACTGCTATGAAAGAACGCGAAGCAGCAAGGTTTCATCCTGATGATTGATGCTGCATTGCGATTCTTCCTTCGGATATGCGGTGGATTCGGTGTTCTGAAACCTTAGACCATCATGTAAAAAGGTCGTCTGAAACCTAAATTTGGTTTTCAGACGACCTTTTCATTTACGGCTTTACCGTTTATTCGATGACAACGCGCGCGTTAAGCGGCTGGACGGGGCGGCTGTTGTGCGAACCGATGGCGCGGGTGAATTTTTCTGCCTGCGCCTGATCGATGTGGTCGTAGGTTTTCAATACCAGCCACGATACGCCTTCGCTGCACGGCGGCGTGGTCAGCGAACCGGCAAAGCGGTAGTAATTCAGCCGTTTCGGCAGCAGGGTGCCGGCGTCGAAAGCTTTGTCGAGGTTTACCTTTCCTTCTTTCATCGGCATCACGTTCCATATAGGCGCGAGGCGGTCGTTGGTTTTGCCAGGTTCGTACAATACTGCCAATACTAAAGGCTGGCGGTTTTCGTCCAAGTGGACGAAGTGGGCTTCCATCGGGAAGGTGCGGCCTTTGATTTGGTTTTCACTGGGTACATGGAAATGGAATTGTTTCAGGGTGTAGGTGCGGCCGTTCACGCTGAGGGTATTGCCGCCTTCCGGGTAGTTGACTTGAATGGTGTGGCCGTTGTTTTCCACGTTAACCGTGCTCGGCTTGTAATTGACTTTGATGGCAGGCAGTTTGCCGGAGACGGTTTCGGTGATGTTGACGGGGGATTGGTTTTTGCCTGTGGAACACAAACGGAACTCTTCAGACAGATTGCCCCAGCTTTCGGGGGAGTCGTGTCCGGTGTAGCCCCAATGGGTGTGGTTTCCATGTGCGGCGGCGGAGAATGCTGCGAAGGTGGACAGCAGGAAAACAGTCAGACGAGGCAACGTACGGGTCAAGCAGGGCATTGCAATATCCTTTCTGTGAGGAGGAGGGGAAAAGCATTGCGGTGCGTATGTAGATTATTGTTATTTTTTATTTAACCATAGCCATATTAAATCATTAGGTCAAGCCTTCTTGGGTTAATTCTGTTAAGGCTATGAAGTTAAGGCGAATTCATTTTTTAAAAAACGATATTGTCGTTTTGAAAATTGATAATAATTTGAAATAGAAAATGCCTATTTTTCACCCCTTAAAAATTTAAGGAAAGCCGACTCGTGAAAAAGGTCGTCTGAAAACCTGAATTTGGGTTTCAGACGACCTTTTTGCCTTGCCTGACAAGGATTATTTGTGCAGGCCGCATTCTTTGCTGTCTTTGCTTTCCCACCACCAGCGTCCGGCGCGGATGTCTTCGTCTGCTTTGACGGGGCGGGTGCAGGGTTCGCAGCCTATGCTCGGGTAGCCTTGGAAATACAAGGCATTGAGCGGGACGTCGTAGGCTTGCGCGTATGCCCAGACGTCGTTTTCTTCCCAGTCGAAAATGGGATTGAACTTGGCGATGTTGCGGCTGTGGTCGGTTTCTTCGAAATCCAATTCGCTGCGGGTTGCCGATTGGCTGCGGCGTTGTCCGGTCAGCCAGGCGGGGGCGTTTTTCAGGGCGCGGTTGAGCGGCTCGATTTTGCGGATGTGGCAGCAACGGCGGCGCAGCTCGACGCTGTCGTACATGGCGGTTGCGCCGAATTCCTGCTCAAACTGCCGTGCGCTTTCGGGATCGGGGTGGAAAACTTCCAGCTCGGTTTGATAACGGACATTGACGGCGGTAATCAGGGCGGCGGTTTCGGGATTGAGCTTGCCTGTGTCGAGGGTGATGATGCGCAGGGGGAGTTTCAGGCGGCAGATGGCGTCGGTAATGATCATGTCTTCGACGGCAAGGCTGGAGGCGAAGACGGCTTGCGGATAGCGGCGGGCGATGTGTTTGAGGCGGGTTTCGAGCGTGGCGGTCAACTCGGGCAGCCGGCGCCGTTCGGCTTCGCCTGTCGTCGGGATGCGCCAAAGCTGGGGGCGGAAGAGGGACATGGTTGGCTTGTTCCTTGGTTTTTGTTTTCAGACGACCCCTCTTGCGGCAAAAGGGGTCGTCTGAAAGTTTGTACGGAACATTATTGTCGGGCGGTCTTGCGCGAAGGGGAAAGAATGCTTTTCTATTTCTTTATAACCAAAGCGATTGCTGCTGGTCTTTCGGTACGAGGTGGTTCACGCCTATGCCGATCAGGCGGAAGGCGTCTTCGCGCTGGGGCGGCACGCGCTGCATCAGGGTTTGCGCGGCGCAAAGCAGGGCGTCGGTGTCGGGCAGGACGGAAGAGTAGGTCAGGGAGCGGGTGATGATGCGGAAATCGTGGGTTTTCAGCTTGAGGGTTACGCCTTTGGCTTCGACGTTTTTGCGTGCGATTTGCCGCCACAGGTCTTCGGCAAGATGGGGCAGATGTCCTGCCGCCTGTTCGAGCGACAGGTCTTCGGGCAGGGTGATTTCGGTGGAGATTTGGAGGCGTTCGCGTTCGGCTTTGACGGGGCGTTCGTCCGTACCGCGCGCCAAATCATAGAGGCGGTAGCCGTAGCGTCCGAAATGGTTTAACAGTTCGCCGCGCTCGAAACGGCGCAAATCGCCCGCCGTCTGCATGCCCAGCGACTGCATTTTTTTCAGCGTGACTTTGCCCACGCCGGGGATTTTGCCCAAGGGCAGGGTTTCCAAAAAAGCCATGACTTTGTGCGGCGGCAGGACGAATTGCCCGTTCGGCTTGCGCCAGTCCGATGCGATTTTCGCCAGAAATTTGTTCGGCGCGATGCCTGCGGAGGCAGTCAGACCGGTTTCCGCAAAAATGGCGGCGCGGATTTCTTTGGCAACTTCGCTGGCGTATGGGATGTTTTTGAAATTATGGGTCACGTCAAGATAGGCTTCGTCCAGCGACAGGGGTTCGATTAAATCAGTATAGCGCCTGAATACGGCATGAATCTGCGCGGAAACCTGACGGTACAAATCAAAATGCGGCGGCACATACACCGCTTGCGGACACAGCCTTTTCGCCGTCGCCACCGACATCGCGGAATGCAGCCCGAACTGCCGAGCCTCATACGATGCGGCGCAAATCACTGAACGCGCGCCCTCCCACGCGACGACCACGGGCAACCCTTTCAAATGCGGCTGCTCGCGCAGTTCTACCGATGCGTAGAACGCGTCCATGTCGATATGGATGATTTTGCGCTGGGACATTGAAGACGGTCGGGAAGGAAAAAGAGACAGGTATTTTAGCGGAAAACGATAGGGGAAGGTCGTCTGAAACGGTATTTGGTTTTCAGACAACCTTTGATCAGGGAAAGCAAACAGACTTTGCAGATTTGCCCGATGGCTTGAACCTACGCCGTTTCATGCGCCCATTGGGGCAGGGTGGTTTTTTGTTTGCAAAAGGCGAACAGACGCTGCCCATTGCACTTTTCAAACATCAGCTCTACGCCGCTTTGCAAACGCAAAATCAGGGCGGAAGGCGTATCGATTTTGATGAAGTCGATATGGTGTTGCACAAGTTTGGCAATGGCGGAATACAAATCAAGCTTGTCCGCGTGCCTGAAAAACCAAGGATTTAAGCTTAACCAACGCCCGCCGTTCAGCGAGGTACCGGGTTGGAAGTCCGCCCGGATTTGAGTCAGGCGGTCGTCTGAAAAATGCAATTCGATATCGCCGTAGAGCCAAATGTTCCACCCCTTTTTTACCAAAAGCCCTTTGGGCACGCATTCGGGTGCAGGGAACATTTGCAGGATCATCTCCGCCGTCTGTCCGATCTCCAGATAATCAAATCGGCCTGTGGTCAAAAAGTCGTACATATCGACGGAAATCGGGAAATGGTAGCGCATGGTCGTTTCAGACGAGGTGTGAAATATGGGCTATCTTAGTTCAAAATACAAATACAATCAATTCTTATTTTTATTTATTTGGCTCATTAAAAGAAATTTGTCGGCAAGGCTGATTACTCAAGACAATATTAAGATATTGATAATGAGTTTCCCAATACGCAAATTTGCCATATGATTATCCGCGTTTCATCATCATTTATCCAGTTTATCAGCTATGGCATACATTTTTATATTTTTAGTCGGATGCTTCATTTTCATCCTGATTGCCCGCAGAGTACGGCCAGCGCCTGAAATCATTTGGGAAAACGAACCGCTCATCTGCATCAGTCTCGGTAATTTATTGGATAACGAACGGATTTATTTTGGCAAAAACGAGATTTTCATTTGTGAAGGCAGTGAAATCAAAGCACGTCATCCTCTTCAAGATTTGATTTATTTGAGTAGGACGATGATGGCCCTTTTCGGTACTCATGTTTGGCGGCTGGAGTTTAGAGCGGATGGAAGCCAAGTTGCTTATCATTTTTATCCCAAAGCCGACGGATTCGCTATTTTTTATAAACAACTGGTTCAAAATCATCCGCGTACCATTATGGACTGTTGGAGTGAGTGGAGGAGATAGGCAGTTTGGGGCTGCAAATGAATAATTTTAGCCCTAGGTGCGATTATTCGCGTTGAGTACATAAAAGGTCGTCTGAAACCTGTTTCAGACGACCTTTTATTGTAAAAATCTATAAATTTAATAGATAATAACTAATCTCATATTATCAAATTGGAAAAGATAACCCGCTGATTAACTTGATATTTAATATGGTTAAATTATGTTAACTAAAACATACGTTATCCAAACCTGATTTCACAGTTGATTTAAATCATAATATCTTGTGTCCAAATCTCTAAAATACCCGAAATCATACTAGATATTGATTTTTGAATAACAAACTACAAGAGTCGAGGAACGCAAAATGCCGAAAATCCCTGAGTTGGTTTGTCCCGCCGGTAATCTGCCCGCTTTGAAGACGGCGGTGGACAATGGCGCGGACACGGTGTACATGGGGCTGAAAGATGCGACGAATGCGCGCAATTTCCCGGGGCTGAATTTCGATATGAAATCGGCGCAGGAAGGAGTGGCTTACGCCCATGCGCGCGGCCGCAATGTATTGATGGCCATCAATACTTTTGCCCAGGCGGGGCAAATCGAGCGGTGGCATCGGGCTGTCGATACGGCAGTGCAACTGGGTGCGGACGCGATAATCGTCGCCGACCCTGCGATTATGGCTTACGCCGCCGAGCGTCATCCTAATTTGAGGCTGCACATGTCGGTGCAGGGGTCGGCGACCAATTATGAAGCCATCAATATGATGAAGGAGCTGTTTGGCATCCGCCGTGCCGTGCTGCCACGCGTTTTGACCGTGGATCAGGTCAAGCATGTGATTGACAATACGGATGTGGAAATCGAAGTGTTCGGTTTCGGCAGTTTGTGCGTCATGGTGGAAGGGCGCTGCATTTTATCGAGTTATGCGACGGGCGAATCGCCGAATATGCAAGGCGTGTGTTCGCCGGCGAAGGCGGTGCGCTGGGAGCAGCTGCCAGACCGTATGAATGTGCGGCTGAACCAAGTGTTAATCGACCAATACAAACCGGACGAACCGGCAGGCTATCCGACCTTGTGCAAAGGCCGTTTCGAGGTGAACGACGAAACCTATTACGCGCTGGAAGAGCCGACCAGCCTGAATGTTTTGGAAATGTTGCCTGAACTCATCAAAATCGGTGTATCCGCCATCAAAATCGAAGGCCGCCAGCGCAGCCCGATGTACACGGCGCAGGTAACCAAATCGCTGCGGCAGGCTTTGGATGCGGCCGCTGCCAATCCGGCACATTTCAAAGTCAATCCGCTATGGAACAATGCTTTGAGCAAGGTTTCGGAAGGGCATCAGACGACCTTGGGCGCATACAGCCGTCCGTGGAAATAAGGGGAGGGAAAATGAATCCGATGAAACTATCGTTGGGGCCGGTTTTGTTTTTCTGGCAGAAGGAAGCGCTGCTGGAATTTTACGCCGCCATGCTGGATGCGCCGGTGGATACCATTTATTTGGGTGAAGTGGTGTGTTCGCGCCGCCAGAAAATGCGTTTTGCCGACTGGGTCAGCCTGGCGGAAGATTTGGCGGAAAGCGGCAAGGAAATTATTCTGTCGTCGCAGGTGCTGCTGGAAAGCGAATCCGATTTGAAACGCCTGCGCAAAATCATGGGGCAGGACAAATTCAAAGTCGAAGCTAACGACATGGGCGCGGTCAAGCTGGCGCGCGAGCACGGCATTCCCTTTGTCGCCGGCGCCAGCCTGAACATTTACAACGAAAGCACGCTGGCGCTGTTCCAAAAACTGGGCGCATATCGCTGGATTGCGCCGTCCGAGTTGAGCCGTGATAAAGTTGCCGAAATCATCAAGGCTTCAGACGACATTGAAACGGAATTGTTTGCTTGGGGCAAAATGCCTTTGGCGTACTCTTCACGCTGCTTTACCGCGCGGCATTACAACCTGAACAAAGACGGCTGTGAATTCCGCTGCTTGGATTACGAACAAGGCATGGACATGAATACCCGCGAGGGCAAGCCGTTTTTAACCATCAACGGCATCCAAACCATGTCTTACGGCTGCCAAAACCTGCTGCCGCACCATGAGGATTTGCGGCAAATCGGTGTGAACATGCTGCGCCTGTCGCCGCAAATGCACGGTATGACGGAAATCGTCCGTATCCACCGCGACGTATTGGACGGCAAAGCCGCATTGGCGGATGCGCTGCCCGAATTGGAACGACTGACCACCGGCACGCTGGTGGACGGCTATTGGCACGGCCAACCGGGTATCGAAGCCGTGAAGGAGGAATATTATGGCGTTGCCTGAAATCGTATTGCCCGCATGGGCGGGAAAAATCGGCGGTAAATTACCGGGCAGGCCGCCGCGTTTCGCTTTGGTTTTTGCCCTCAACACCATGCTCAAACGCGGATTGCTGCCCGCCGACATGAGCCTGTTTGACGGCAAAAAATTCGAAATCGACGTATTGGACGCAGGCATCAAGGTGCGTTTCACTGCCAATGCCGAAAAATTTATCGATGCGGACTTCTTCGGCACGCCCGATTTGCGCCTTGCCGCCAACGGCATCGACTTTATGCGCATGATGATGCGCGAGGAAGACCCCGATACTTTGTTTTTCAACCGCAAACTGCAAATTGAAGGCGATACCGAGCTGGGGCTGATTACCAAAAACCTGCTCGACAGCGTGGACTGGCCGTTCGGCGATTGGTTTTTGAAACGGCAGTTGTCCGACTGAACGCAGAGTTCACACATTTGGATTTGAAGTGCAAAGATTTTCCAAGCAGGAAGTCTAGTGCACATTAGTGGGATCAGGAATCGAATGAAAATACTAATGAGCCGCTTTGACAGTATTTTTTGAAAGGGAAGGATTTCAGGCAAATTTAGACATGTCCTGGTACACCATATACAGTAGTGCCGAACAACACACCTACATAACTGTTGTGTTATTCGGCACCAAATGAGGTACTTATTAAACGGGTTTGCTCAATTAAATCAGATGTTGCACTTAAAACCTAGATCCTCCAACTACTTTGCTCATCTATCGTAACGGAGCAAACTTAGCGCCTATCATGTTGTTGCATATGTTCTATCCAGAATTCGGCATTCTCAATCCCGGCTACACGCGGGTCGAACGCCGGATCAAGGCCGGCTTTTTTCTGGCGGTCGTAATCATGCAGCGCACGTAAGGCGGGTTTACTGAGAAATACGATAGCAATCAGGTTGAGATAACACATGCTGCCGAAGCCTATATCACCCAAGCCCCACATCAGGCTGGCGGACTGTACGCTGCCGGTAAACACCACCGCTAAAAACACCAACCGCAGAATCATACTGAGTATCGGGTATTTCAGCTTTTGGTCGAGATAGAGCAGCGCAGTTTCGGCGATGTAGTAATAAGCCAGCAGGCAGGTAAAGGCAAAGAAGAAGATGCCTACCGCCACAAATGCGCCGCCGAAATTACCGAACACAGTACCCAATGCAGCCTGCGTGTAAGCAGAGCCGGCTTCCACGCCGGGAATATTTTCCACAAGCGGCGTTTTCATGCCGACCGGATGTACGTTATACATACCGGTAATCAGAATCATGATAGCGGTGGAGGTGCAGACAATCACGGTATCGATATACACCGAAAAGCCTTGCACCAAACCTTGTTTCACAGGATGGCTTACTTCAGCGGCAGCCGAGCTGAACGTTGCTTCGCCTGCACCGGCTACGTTTGAGAACACGGCGCGACGCACCCCCCAGGAAATCGCGCTACCGACAATTCCGCCGAATACCGCGTCCGTACCGAATGCGCTACCGATGATCAGGCTTAAGGTTTCGGGGATTTTAGATGCGTGGTTTATCAACACAATCAGCATCAAGCCTACATAACCTAACGCCATTAGGGGGATAATGCGGTCAGCAGCACGGGCGATGCGTTTGGTGCCGCCGAAAATCAGAAACGCCAATATCATGGAAACTGCAGCACCGGTGCTCCATGCAGGCAGTGCGAAGGCGTTCTCAAACGATGTAGCAATGGTATTGGCCTGAATGCCCGGCACTAACACGCCGTAGCTCAGGAAAATCACTACGGCTACCAGCACTGCAAAGGCTTTCATCTTTAAGCCGCGCTCGATGTAATAAGGAGAGCCGCCGCGGTATTCCGTACCGACTTTGGTTTTATAAATCTGCGCCAAAGTGGATTCTACAAACGCGCTGGCACCACCCAACAGAGCCATCACAATCATCCAAAATACAGAGCCCGGACCGCCTGCGGCAATAGCGGTCGCTACGCCGGCGATGTTGCCGACACCAATGCGTCCCGACAGCGACATGCAGAATGCCTGAAACGAAGAAATACCCGCACCGGACTCCTGCTTTTCATTCAGTAGGCGGATCATTTCAGGCAAATAGCGGAACTGCACTCCTCTAGTAATAATAGTGAAATATAAACCGACGGCTAAAGCCAGATAAACCAAGCCGTTGCCCCAGATATAATCCACCAGTGTACTGACGATCTTTTCCATCTCTTCTCCTTTGCGGTTTTGTGTAGTTATTAGAGGTCGTCTGGAAAAAGGTTTGTGTTGGTTACAAGCCTGTCGGTTTCAGACGACCTGAGCTTTATTTTGTGTTATTCCATAAACCAAATGGTTTTTGCCTGCGTGTATTGCTCAAACGCTTCCACACCTTTGTCGCGACCGCCGAAACCGGATTGTTTATAACCGCCAAACGGTGTGGCAATACTGCCTTCTGAAAAACCGTTTACCGATACCGTACCTGCCTGAATTTTGCGAGCAACACGGTGGGCGCGGCTTACATTGGATGTGTAGAACGAAGCGGCCAGACCGTAATCCGATTGGTTTGCCAAACGGACGGCTTCTTCTTCGCTGCTGAATGTGGTTACCGCCAGCACCGGGCCGAATATTTCTTCCTTAAACACCGTCATATCCGCAGTTACACCGTCGATAATCGCCGGATCGAAATACCAGCCTTCGCCGGTTTGACCGCCGGTGATCAGTTTGCCGCCCTCTTTCAGCGCGGTATCGAAATAACGGCACACCTTATCAAAATGAGCTTCTTCCACCATCGGACCGAGGTTGGTTTCAGGCAGGCGTGGATCGCCGACTTTCCAGCCTTGCTTGAGGTCGTCTGAAAGTTTGGCCAGCAGGGCATCTTTGATACTTGCTTCCACAATTAGGCGCGAACCGCAGCTGCAGTTTTCGCCCATATTCCAGAACGCGGCGGCTAAAATCGACGGTACCGCTTTGTCTATGTCCGCATCGGCAAACACGATTTGCGGACTTTTGCCGCCGCATTCCAAGACGATTTCTTTCAAATTGCTTTGCGCCGAATATTCCAAGAAATAGCGTCCGACTTCGGTCGAGCCGGTAAAGGCCACCATGTCCACATCTTGATGCACACCCAAAGCCTTGCCGACCGTTTCCCCCAAGCCGCAAACCAGCGTCAGCGCTGCTTCAGGCACGCCCGCTTCATGCGCCAGTTGCACCATGCGGTAGGCGCTCAGCGAAGTCAGTTCGGCAGGTTTTACAATCACCGAATTGCCCGCCGCCAAAGCAGGTGCCACTTTCCATGCAAACATCTGCGCGGGGAAGTTCCACGGCAACACTACGCCGACCACGCCGACCGGATCATACACAATCAAACCCAGTGCGTCGTTGCCGGTTGGCGCAACGCGACCGAAGGCTTTATCCACATATTCGGCATAGAAATAAAAGGTTTCGATGGTGGCGGGCATATCGGTGTTGATACACTCGCTGATGGGCTTGCCAGCGTCGATACAGTCCAACGCAGCGAGCTCTTCGGCGTGTTCTTCAATCAACTGCGCCCAACGCAGCAGTACGGCACGTTTTTCAGATGGGCTTTTGCCTGCCCAAAGGTCGTCTGAAAACGCAGAACGCGCGGCACGCACGGCGGCATCTATATCCTGTTCACTGCCGTCGGCGATGTAACCGATGAGTGAATTGTCGATGGGCGTGCGGTTTTCCAGCTTTCTGCCCGAATCGGCGTGGTTCGGAATCAAATTTCCCGCCCACAGGCTGCCTGTTTTGGCGGCCTCGAAGATTTGTTCAATGGTTCTCATGTGGTAGCTCCTTTATTTCAACAAAGCCGTAAATTCAGCAGCATCCTGCATGGTCAGATTGTGCAGCGGCAGGCGCACTTTGCCGGCGGGTTTGGTACCGTTTAAGCAGCCGATTTTAGCTTTTTGGTTGTAGTCGCCCGACTCCATCGAATGCAGGGCGGGATAAAGGTCGGTAAGAATCTGGCGGGCTTTATCCCAATCTTGGGCTTGGGCGGCGTTAAACAGGGCAACCTGCTCACCCGGGAACACATTGGCCGCACCTGCAATCCAGCTTTTCACGCCCCAGAAGAAGAAATCCAAAGGTTGGTCGTCGCAGCCGCACACGACTTGGAAATTGTCGAATTTCGCCTGGATCATACGCAGCGCGTTAGAGAAATTGCCAGTGCTTTCTTTGATACCGACGATGTTGGGATGCTTCGCCAAATGCGCCACAGTTTCAAATTCGAGTTCTACGCCGATGCGCGCGGGAAAGTTGTAGAGAATAATCGGCAAGTCGGTTTTAGACGCCACATATTCAAAGTGCTCGATAATGCCTTGCTGCGACGGCAGGCTGTATGGCGGCGCCGACAACATCAGCCCGTCGTAGCCTAATTCTTTAGCTCGGGCGGCGCGTTGTGCAGCCACTTCGCTCGACATATCGCTGACACCGGCAATCAGCGTACAACGGCCGGCAGCGGCCTTCACGATGGTGGTCAATACGGTTTCGCGCTCGGCTTCCGACAAAGCGTAATACTCACCCGTGGTGCCGCAGGCTACGATGCCGCGCACGCCTTTAGCAATAAACGCGTCCACCAATTCGGCCAGCAGCGTGGTATCCACTTGATTGTCGGCGGTAAACGGGGTAACGATGGGAACTAAAATACCTTCGATATTCATATGTTTCTCCTCTTGAAATGAATCGTGATTCGGTTTGTTCGCTTCAGAAACGGCTAAAACGGTAAGGGCTTAAATCTATTGCAGGCTGTTCTCCAAAATACAGGGCTTTCACCAGTTTTGCGGTGAGCGGTGCTTGGGTTAAGCCTAAATGCTGATGCCCGAATGCCAGCAAAATGTTTTCTTTTCGGTCGATTACCGGCAGAGAATCAGCAATCGACGGTCGGAACCCCATCCACGGCACGGCACCTTGCCGGTTCAGACGACCTTTGAGCATAGATTCTGCCAAGTGAAAGAGCTGCTGAGCCCGTTCTATATTCGGCGGTGCATCCAGCCCGGCAAACTCCACTGTACCGGCCAGGCGCAAGCCTGCGTTCATGGGCGTCATGATGAATTTGCGCTCAAAGCTGCTCACCGGCACGTTCAAAATATTTAGGCTTTGCGGCAACATCAGGTGGTAACCGCGTTCCGTATCAAGCGGTACGTCGCTGCCGCACAGTTTTTTCAACCATGGTTTAGAAAACGCACCGGCAGCAATCACCACATGTTTGGCTTCAAACGCCTTACTACCGCCTATGATGCGGAACAGGTCGTCTGAAAATAATTGGATATCGGAAACGTCGGTATGTTCACTGATCGTACCTCCCGCCTGTATGAAAGCGTGCTGTAAATCAGCCGCCATACCTGCCAAATCGACCACATGACCGGTATGAGGGTAAAACAGCGCACCGCGTTGCGTATCGGCCAGCGCAGGTTCGCGTTCATGCAGACCGGCATAGTCAAGCCATTCGTTGACCACACCTAATTCATTCAACACCCTGCCGTGTTTCTGTAACGCTGATTGCCCGTTTTCGGTTTCGCACACCAACAGCGAACCGTCGATACGGATATGTTGTTCCACTCTCCATTCTTGTGCAAACTTCCTCCATGCAGCCAAAGCAAGACTGTTTAGTGCCATCAGGGCGCGGTGGCTGTGCTGGAAGCGTTTGGGCGTAAGGTTGTACAGCAGGCTGAACAGCCACGGCGTGATTTTAGGCAGGTATTTCCAGTCCAGCCGCAACGGTCCAAGCGGGTCGAGCAGCATTTTCGGCAGTTGCTTGAGCACGTCCGGCGATGCAATCGGAAACACCTGCTCGGTGGCGATATGCCCGGCATTGCCATAAGATGCTCCTCCGCATACAGTGTCCCGCTCTAACAACAGTACGCTTTCGCCGCAACGCTGCAATTCCAGCGCGATGCTCAATCCGACGATGCCGCCGCCAACCACGGCTGCAGAAAAAATTTGGCTGCTCATGATGTTTCAATTCCGTAGCGGAACGGATCATCCGCGTTTACAAAAATTTCCGATGCCGCATGAATATGTGCCTCTCCCTTGATGGTGGGGATTATCAGACCTTCCGAATGAAGGTCGTCTGAAAGTGTTTCATAAGAAGCAGCAAAGCGGCTGCCGATTATGCTTTCCTGCACCCACTCTTTTTCAGATGGCCACACGCCGTCTGCAGCCAAACAGGCCATCTTCGCGCTGGTGCCCGTGCCACAAGGCGAGCGGTCGTAAGCTTTGCCGGGACAGAGCACAAAGCTGCGGCTGTCTGCATTATCGGTTTTCCCGAACAGCTCGATGTGGTCTATTTCCTGCCCATCTTTGCCGGTAATGCCCTGCGCATTCAGCGCGGTGCGGATGCGCCATGAAATATCAGTCAATTGCTCCAGATTGTCGGGCGCGATGGTGCAGCCGTGGTCATTCACCAAGAAAAACCAGTTACCGCCCCAAGCAATATCGCCGGTGATGCTGCCAATGCCCTCAACGTCAAGCGACACATCTTTACGGTAGCGGTAAGACGGCACGTTGCGCACGCTGACCGAGCCGTCTTCATGCAGCGTACAGCGCACATCGCCCACCGGCGTTTCGATGGTATGCGTGCCGATATCAATGCGTTTGAGGTGTTGCAGCGTTTTAATCAAACCGATGGTGCCGTGGCCGCACATACCCAAATAACCGCTGTTGTTAAAGAAAATTACACCGGCGCTAGAGGCGGGGGATTTCGGCTTGCACAACAACGCCCCTACCAAAACCTCCGAACCACGCGGCTCCAAAATCAGCGCACGACGCAAATGGTCGAAACGTTTGGCAAAATCTGCGCACTGCTCTTGCGGGCTGTTGCCGGAAAGCTCGGGAAATCCGTCATACACTACACGGGTCGGCTCACCGCCGGTATGGGAGTCAATCACGGAAAAAGTATATTCGGTATGCGGCATAGCAAAATCCTATCGCTAAAAAACTTCCGTTAACCTTACAAAATCGCTGCTGCTGCCGTCTTGATGAATTTCCCGTTTTTTATGCGGAAATGTGCACACTCAGACACACTTAAAACAAAAAATGCCTGTCTGAAAACTATTTTCAGACAGGCATTTCCGTACGGTTACTGTTATCTTGATTTCTTAAATTCAGATGGTACCAATCCTACCAATGCCTTAAACTGACGCGTAAATGCACTGTGATCTGAATAGCCGCAGCGGGCAGAAATTTCCGTTACCGACAAGCCTGTTTCCAACATCGCCATGGCTGCTTCGATGCGTATTTTTTGAATATATTGCGAAGGTGTGATGTGGAAAATCTTTTTGAAATAACGCTCGATTTGGGCGGTGGAAAGACGTGAAACGGCTTCCAAGTCTTTCATTTTTATGTTTTGGTCGAAGTGGCCGGCAATGTATTTTTCAATCAGCGCGACTTTTTTATTCAGCTCAGGGCGGTTGCTGTCATTGGTTTCCACATCCACAGACACACCAAGCATGGCAATAATTTCACCCAAAGGATTGCGCACCGGCATTTTATGCGTGATACACCAGCCCAGTTCTCCCGAAGCATAAGTATGCAGCTCCAGCTTATTGTTGATGATTTTGCCGTCGTTCAAAACTTCCCTGTCCTGCTGTGTATAACGTTGTCCCCATTCCGACTGAAACAGGTCTTCCGATGTTTTCCCAATCAAAGCCGCCATATCTGACAATTGTAAGCGGTGCAACAGCGTATCGTTGGCATAGACATACTCCGCCCGCATGTTTTTTACAAAAAACACCGTACTGGGCAATACCTGCAAGACAGGTGCAAACATGTTCAGACTGCGGATAAGGTCATTCACATTTTCCGGACAAACTGAAAGAGGAAAAGGGCTGGAAGGCATGGTTGTTGGTATCCGTGAAAGTTACGATAATAAAATATCTCGAATCATTGCAGCTATACATCTAAATACACTTTGAACATACGCGAAGCCAAAGTTGCCGTCCAGCTTGAATTTTCAGATTCATTAGTAGCGCCGCCCATCTTTTTCATAAAAATAGCAGAGGTGGTAAAAACATACTTGACTAAATAATCATGTGTTTTCCTGATTTTTACTGCTGATTTTGATTTCAAAATAAAGAAGGTCGTCTGAAACCTGTTTCCAGTTTTCAGACGACCTTCTTTCATCTGCATCCGTTTTAAACCGTCATTAGTCTTTCAATGCAGCCAATACTTTGTCGGCGATTTCATTCAAGCCCACGGTTTGTGCCTGATTGTCGCGGCGTTCGGCGTATTCGACATTGCCTTCTTTCAAGGCGCGGTCGCCGATGACGATGCGGTGCGGAATGCCCAGAAGCTCGGAGTCGTTCAGCAATACGCCTGCACGTTCGTCGCGGTCGTCGAGGAGGACGTCTGCGCCTGCGGCCAGCAATTCGGCGTAGATTTTGTCGGCGGCTTCGCGTACGGCGTCTGATTTTTTGTAGTTCATCGGTACGATAACGACTTCAAACGGCGCCATCGCTTTTGTCCAGATGATGCCTTTTTCGTCGTTGTTCTGCTCGATGGCGGCGGCAACGACGCGGGTGATGCCGATGCCGTAGCAGCCCATTTCCATGATTTGCGATTTGCCGTTGTTGTCGAGGAAGCTTACGTTCATGGCTTGGGTGTATTTGTCGCGTAATTGGAAAACGTGTCCGACTTCGATGCCGCGCGCCAGTTTCAGACGGCCTTGTCCGTCGGGGCTTTCGTCGCCTTCGACAACGTTGCGTAAATCGACAAACTCAGGCTCGGCGGCGTCGCGTCCGAAGTTGAAGCCGGTATAGTGGTAGTCGTCTTCATTCGCGCCGATAACCCAGTCTGCGCCTTTTTCGGTGGCGAAATCGGCATAGACTTTGCCTGTGAAGCCGACGGGACCGAGCGAGCCGCCGTTTGCGCCGAACTGCGCACGGATGGAGACAGGGTCTGCCATGGTCAGTGGCGATTTCACGCCTGCGAGTTTTTCGGCTTTGATGTCGTTGAACTCATGGTCGCCGCGCAACAGCAATAAGACGATTTCGCCTTCGTTTTCGCCTTCGACAACGATGGATTTCAGCGTTTTTTCAATCGGAATGCTGAGGAAATCAACCAATGAATCAATGGTTTTGACGTTCGGCGTGTGTACTTTGGCCAGCTCTGCCTGAGCGGCCGCGCGTTCGCCTTTGAGTGGCAAGGTCGGTGCCAGTTCGATATTGGCGGCGTAATCGGAAGTGTCGCTGTATGCAATCACATCTTCACCGCTTTCCGCTAATACTTGAAACTCGTGCGAACCGGTACCGCCGATGCTGCCGGTGTCGGCGGCGACGGGGCGGAACTCCAAGCCCAGACGGGTGAAGATACGGCAGTAAGCGTCGTACATGGCATCATAGGTCGTCTGAAGCGAGGAGTAGTCGGCATGGAAGGAATAAGCATCTTTCATGACGAACTCGCGCGCGCGCATGACGCCGAAGCGCGGACGCACTTCGTCGCGGAATTTGGTTTGGATGTGGTAAAAGTTTTTCGGCAGCTGTTTGTAGCTGTTGATTTCTTTACGCACGATGTCGGCGATGACTTCCTCGCAGGTCGGACCCATGCAGAAATCGCGGTCGTGGCGGTCTTTCAGACGCAGCAGTTCTTTACCGTAAAATTCCCAGCGTCCGGATTCCTGCCACAGCTCGGCAGGCTGCACCACCGGCATCAGCAACTCCACGCTGCCCGCGCGCGCCATTTCTTCGCGCACGACGTTTTCGACTTTACGCAACACGCGCAGCCCCATCGGCATCCAAGTATAAAGGCCGGATGCGTTGGCTTTAATCAGACCGGCGCGAATCATCAACTTGTGGCTGGCAAGCGCGGCTTCGGCAGGGGCTTCTTTCAGGGTGGAAATGAAAAATTGGCTGGCTTTCATGGTGTGTTTTTCTGTGTAAAAAAGTAAGCGCGTATTGTAACGCGAAAGGCAGGGGGATTGAAGTTTTTCCCCATAGGGAGGTCGCCGCTGCCTTGCTTGTTCAGTCAACTCATTTGACATTTATCGGGCGTGTCAATCACTTTTTATACACAATCCCGCATTGGCTTGTTTTGCTTATAAATTTTTCCCAAAAAGGCTTTAAAATTTTTTATTTTTATAACCAATTGATTTTATTGTATTTTATTTGACTATTTTTTAAGCACCGAAAGGCTTGGGTTGTTCCAAAAGCAAAAATTCCGATTACCCAAAGCTTATCAACAAACTTATCCACAGAGTTTGTGTATAGATTGGTGTCGTCTGAAACCATACCGTTCGATAGGTTTTTAAAAGCCCGTAACGCGATCTTTCTGTTAAGATGATGCCTTCACTTTTTTCACGCCATACTATCTATGTCCGCACACGAATTACACCTGCTTTCCCGCGCCAAAATGTTCAACGGTCATCAAGAGCAATACCGCTGCTTTTCCGAAACCTGTCAAACCGATATGACTTTCGGCATCTACCTGCCGCCGCAGGTATTGAAAGGCTATCCCGCGCCGGTCTTGTATTTCTTGTCGGGATTGCACGGCGACGGCTCGGAACTGATACGCCAAACCGGCATCCAGCGTTTTGCCGCGCAATGGAACATCATCGTCGTTTTTCCCGACACCTCGCCGCGCGGCAGCCATATCAGCGACAGCGCGAACGAATTTATCGGACAGGGCGCGGGATTTTACATTGACGCGACCGAACAGCCGTGGGCGGTGCATTATCAGATGTACAGCCATATCAGCCGCGAGCTGCCCGAGTGGGTGGAACGGCATTTCCCCGCCACCCAAGAACGCAGCATCTCAGGTTTCAGCATGGGCGGACACGGCGCGCTTTTCATCGCCCTGAAAAATCCGGGACGCTACGCCGCCGTTTCCGCGTTTGCACCCTTGTGCCACCCGACCGCCAGCCGGGGCGGGAAGCAGGCGTTTGCCGCCTATCTGGGCGCGGAATCGGAGGCTTGGCAGGCTTATGACAGCACATCGCTCGTTCAGACGACCTCCCGCAAGCTGCCGATACTTATCGACCAAGGCGGTGTAGATCCATTGTTCCCCGACGAATTGCAACCCGAAGCCTTCGTCAATGCTGCCCGCGCCAACGGCTTTAATGTGCAATACAAAGTCCGCCCCGGCTACGGACACGATTATTTCTTCATCGCCAGCTTTATCGACTCTCATATCGAGTTTCATGCTGAGGCATTGGGTTTGTAAATCCACTATAAATTTAATCCACTATATAAAGAAAGGTCGTCTGAAAACCTTTTCAGACGACCTTTTTGATCTTTCACACTCAATTAGTGTTGATGATGATGGTGTTCATGCCGTTCAGCCGCGCGTTTCGTTCCGACGGGCATAATCAGTGTTGCATAGGCATTGTCTTGTTGGCAAACACTTTTATCGGCATAATCCGCCTGATGGGCGGCTTTGATTTTCCACAAACCTTCAATCAAAGGAATCACGTTGACGACGCCGTCTTTATCCGTTTTCCCTGAGAAACCTTGCGGCTCGCGGTGGTCATGTGTCGCCGCCAAGTCCATTTCCGCCAGCGTATCCGAGCTTGCCGTTACCGTCGCTTTTGCCAACGGTTTGCCTTTATAAAGCACTTTAACCGGCAACAGGCCGCCTACCTTGACTTCATTCGGATTTTTCAGCGGCACCAGTTCCAACTCATGACCGACCGGACGGGTCAACACGCTTTCATCCACGCTTGCGCTGCCCACTTGCAAAAACGCTTTGCCGAACATCTGAGCCTGTTCGCAATAAGTCGCGCCGGGCAGGTCTTTCAAGGTTTTCTGTTTCCAGCCTTCGCTGTTTTGCGACCAGAACGTCGGTTTGTACACCGCGCCGACCCAATACGAACCGTCTTTCAGACGAGATTTGGAAACATATTGGTAATTTTCACCTTTATTCGTCAAATCAACGGTTTTTCCGGATTTGTCCGTCAATTGCAGCGGTTTGAAAATGTGCACACGGTCGTCGGCGATTTTTTCAACATTCGGGAAATCATGGCTGTAACCCAAATCCGCTTTCAACGTACTGCCCGAATCCAAACGCACCGGAGCCGACACCCACAAATCATGCGCCTGCGCCGCCATACTCAAGCCCAATGCGCCAAGTATCCATAATTTTTTCATGTTTCTTCCTCAAATTTGATTGTTTACGGTTCAAAAGCCAACGGAAAGCCCGAAAAGCAAGGCAACCTTACTCTTTTTATTTCGAAATGTAAATATTATTGATGATTGTTTGTAGTTACAAAGAACTATAAATCCTTAAAGGGACAACAGAAAACAAGAGGTCGTCTGAAAACCTTGAAATTAGGTTTTCAGACGACCTTTCAGTATTGGGAAGATGGATTATTGCGCTTCCAGTTTTTTCAGCAGATCAGGCATGGCTTCCTCGTTGTAGCGGTAATAGCGGACGCTGTCTGTACCTTCTTTATTGGTCATCTCCAATACGTTGGGTTTGCCTTCCAGCTTCAGCAGCAGCGGAACTTTGAATTTGACGGTTTTGCCGATTTCGTCAGGTTTTTGTTCGGGCGCGCCATCGTTGTGGCTGACGGTGTAGTTGGTTATGGTTTGACGGAATTCTTGTCTCCAACGGC
>NZ_AJMT01000086.1:0-10764 GCF_000260655.1 Neisseria sicca VK64 | reverse complement strand
ATTTGGGTCGGAATTAAAACATTAAAATATAATAGATACCCATCACATATTTTGTTTTGTAGTCAAGGAGATGTCTTAATTAGAGAAAAAGATGGCTATTCTGAAAACATCGAGGGTTTTTATGAAAAATGTAAAAACCTCTAGCCTAACATTGATCATGTAGGTATGGGACAAATTAAAAGCCCTACATTTTAGAGCCAGCGTAAGTTGGTTTGAAAACCCAACTTTAAAAAAGGTCGTCTGAAAGTTTTTCAGACGGCCTCTTTACTAATGGCGTTCACCTTGTTTGAATGCTTCGGCTGTTGTTATCTTTTGAAGATATTTCATCACACATCAAATCTGCTGTAATCTAAAATCGCCATTTGCGAAGCGGCATGGGCTAATCATATTTGCCTTTTCAGACGACCTTTGCTTCGTATCCGTTACAATATCTGTTTTAAACCCTGCCTATCCGTTCCATGAAAACTCCGTTTCGCTCGTTTCCTGCCACTGTTTTGCTTGCGCTGCTGCCTTTGGGTTTCTTGGCGGTGATGGTGGTTGCGCCATTGGTGGCGATGGCGGCTTATGACGGGTCGGCTTGGTCGTTGGTATTGGCTGATGATTATATGCAGCATCGCTTGGTTTGGACGGTGGTTCAGGCGGCGGTCACTTGTGTGCTGGTTTTATTGCTTGGGATTCCGGTGGGGTGGTCGTTGGCGAGGTTGTCGTTTCGCGGGCGTGAGATGATTTTGCGGCTTTTGATGCTGCCGTTTGTGATGCCGACTTTGGTGGTCGGGGTGGGGGTGTTGGCTTTGTTCGGGGCAAACGGTGTGTTGTGGGGGGGCTGGCAGGATACGCCTTATTTGTTGCTTTACGGCAATGTGTTTTTCAACTTGCCTGTGTTGGTGCGCGCGGCGTATCAGGGTTTTTTGCAGGTGCCGCAGGCGAGGTTGCAGTCGGCGCAGACGCTGGGTGCGGGGGCTTGGCAGCGGTTTTGTTTTGTGGAATGGCCGGTGTTGCGCCCTTGGTTGGCGGGCGGGGCTTGTTTGGTATTTTTGTATTGTTTTTCGGGTTTCGGACTGGCTTTGTTGCTCGGCGGCAGCCGTTATGCGACGGTCGAGGTGGAGATTTATCAGTTGGTGATGTATGAGCTGGATATGGCTCAGGCGTCGGTTTTGGTGTGGATGGTGTTGGGTGTGACGGCATTGGCGGGGCTGCTGTATGCGTATTTGAGCCGGCAAACGGCTTCTGATAAGGCGGTTCGTGCGTTGCTGCCTCATCGCCCGCAATCTTTGGGCGAACGTGTTTTGCTGGGTTTTTCTTTAATGGTGTTGCTGCTGTGTTGCCTGTTGCCTTTGGTGGCGGTGGTTTTTCTGGCGGCATCGGCAGGCGGGTCTTGGGGCGTGTTGTTGGAACAGGAAACCTTGGCGGCGGGATGGAATACGCTGCGGTTTTCGGGGATGGCGGTTTTGACGGCGGTTGTACTGGGGGTGATGTATGCGGCGGTTGCGCGACGGGTGGCGTGGGTACGCGGTTTGGTGTTTTTGCCGTTTATGGTTTCGCCTGTCTGCATTGCCGCCGGTATATTGCTGCTTTATCCGCAATGGACGGCATCGCTGCCTTTGTTGGTCGCTACTTATGCGTTGCTGGCGTATCCGTTTGTGGCAAAAGATGTGCTGGCAGCTTGGGACGATTTGCCTGAAGATTATGTGTCGGCTGCGCGCGGTATGGGGGCAAATGCTTTTCAGACGACCTTGTATGTGACCGCTCCATTATTGAAACCTGCTTTGCGACGCGGTCTGACTTTGGCGGCGGCAACCTGTATCGGTGAATTTGCCGCCACGCTGTTTTTGTCGCGCCCGGAATGGCAGACGCTGACCACTTTGATTTATTCGTATCTGGGTAGGGCAGGGGAGGACAATTATGCGCGGGCAATGGTGTTGACGACGGTTTTAATGCTGCTGTCGCTGATGGTGTTTTTGCTGCTGGACGAACGTGAAAAGACTTGATGTCCGCTTTTGAAATGTAGCATGATGTTTATAGAGGTCGTCTGAAAACATTTCAGACGACCTCAAATCCATTTAGATTGTTAGCAATTCTATAGTGGATTAACTTTAAATCGGTACGGCGTTGCCTCGCCTTAGCTCAAAGAGAACGATTCTCTAAGGTGCTGAAGCACCAAGTGAATCGGTTCCGTACTATCTGTACTGTCTGCGGCTTCGTCGCCTTGTCCTGATTTAAAGTTAATCCACTATAAAAAGATACGCGGCGAAACCATGCCCCGACATTTTTATTTTCATTCGCTATCCTTTACAATACCTTCCTTTATCTTTCATTCCAGCTTCCTTATGAACGAACACGTTTCCGTCCCATCCCCTGTCGGCGAAGACTACCTGCTCTTAGGTCAGTACGCTGAACGCGCCTATCTCGAATACGCCATGAGCGTGGTCAAAGGCCGTGCGCTGCCTGAAGTTTCAGACGGCCAGAAGCCCGTACAGCGGCGCATTTTGTTTGCCATGCGCGATATGGGTTTGACGGCGGGGGCGAAGCCGGTGAAATCGGCGCGCGTGGTTGGTGAGATTTTGGGTAAATACCACCCGCACGGCGACAGTTCCGCCTATGAAGCGATGGTGCGGATGGCACAGGATTTTACCTTGCGCTATCCCTTAATCGACGGCATCGGTAACTTCGGTTCGCGCGACGGCGACGGGGCGGCGGCGATGCGTTATACCGAAGCGCGGCTGACGCCGATTGCGGAATTGCTGTTGTCCGAAATCAATCAGGGGACGGTGGATTTCGTGCCGAACTACGACGGCGCGTTTGACGAGCCATTGCATCTGCCCGCCCGTCTGCCCATGGTGTTGCTCAACGGTGCGTCAGGCATAGCGGTGGGCATGGCGACCGAAATTCCGTCACACAATTTGAACGAAGTCACGCAGGCGGCGATTGCGCTGTTGAAGAAGCCGACGCTGGAAACCGCCGACCTGATGCAATATATTCCCGCGCCCGATTTTGCCGGCGGCGGTCAAATCATCACGCCGGCGGACGAATTGCGCCGGATTTACGAAACCGGCAAGGGCAGCGTGCGCGTGCGTGCGCGTTATGAAATCGAGAAGCTGGCGCGCGGACAATGGCGCGTGATTGTGACCGAGCTGCCGCCGAACGCCAATTCTGCCAAAATCCTTGCCGAAATCGAAGAACAAACCAACCCGAAACCAAAAGCGGGCAAAAAGCAGCTCAACCAAGACCAGCTCAATACCAAAAAGCTGATGCTGGATTTAATCGACCGCGTGCGCGACGAGTCCGACGGCGAGCATCCCGTGCGCCTGGTGTTCGAACCAAAATCCAGCCGAATCGATACGGATACCTTCATCAACACGCTGATGGCGCAGACTTCGCTGGAAGGCAATGTGTCCATGAACTTGGTGATGATGGGGCTGGACAACCGCCCCGCGCAGAAAAACCTGAAAACGATTTTGCAGGAATGGCTGGATTTCCGCGTCGTGACCGTAACACGTCGTCTGAAATTCCGTTTGAACCAAGTGGAAAAACGGCTGCACATCCTTGAAGGTCGTCTGAAAGTCTTTCTGCACATTGACGAAGTGATTAAAGTCATCCGCGAATCAGACGACCCTAAAACCGATTTGATGGCGGCGTTCGGGTTGACCGAAATTCAAGCCGAAGACATTTTGGAAATCCGCCTGCGTCAGTTGGCACGTTTGGAAGGTTTCAAACTCGAAAAAGAATTGAACGAGTTGCGCGAAGAACAAGGTCGTCTGAATATCCTTTTGGGTGACGAAAACGAAAAACGCAAGCTGATTATCAAAGAGATGCAGGCGGACATGAAGCAGTTCGGCGACGCGCGCCGCACGCTGGTGGAAGAAGCCGGACGCGCCGTGCTGACACAGACCACCGCCGATGAACCCATCACGCTGATTCTGTCGGAAAAAGGGTGGATACGCAGCCGGGCCGGACACAACCTTGATTTGAGCCAAACCGCATTCAAAGAAGGCGACCGCCTCAAGCAAACCCTTGAAGGCCGCACTGTTTTACCCGTCGTCATTCTCGACTCATTGGGCAGAACCTACACGCTCGATGCCGCCGAAATCCCCGGCGGGCGCGGCGACGGCGTGCCGGTTTCATCGTTAATCGAGCTGCAAAACGGCGCCAAACCCGTCGCCATGCTCACCGGTCAGCCCGAACAGCACTACCTGCTTTCAGGCAGCGGCGGCTACGGCTTCATCGCCAAGCTGGGCGACATGGTCGGACGCGTGAAAGCGGGCAAAGTGGTGATGACTGTGGACAGTGGCGAAACCGTCCTGCCGCCGATTGCCGTCTATGCTTCTTCGCTCATCAATCCCGACTGCAAAATCGTACTGGCCAGCAGCGACCACCGTCTCTTGGCGTTTTCCATCGGCGAACTCAAAGTCATGCCCAAAGGGCGCGGTTTGCAGTTGATGTCGCTGACCGACGGCGCGTCTTTGGAACACGTCCTCGTAACTACGGCTGCGGAATTCATCGTTGAAACCGTCGGCAAGCGCGGTGCGGCGCATCAGGAAAAATTGCGCATTTGCGACATCGAGGGCAAACGCGGCAAAAAAGGGAAGGTTTTGGACATCTCAGGTCGTCTGAAAACCTTGTCCGCAGCTTCCGAATAAGCAACAGAGGAAACGATAACACATTGAAAACCTAGAAAACACGGTCGTTTTATGTTATGCTGACAAAATTAAAAAAATATTTACGACCGTCTGCGGAAATATTGCAGAACGATTTCAAAAACAGGTACTAATAATGATAAAAATAAACGAAAAGGGTTGCGGATATGAGTAAGTCCGGCTTTCAGGAACTGGGAAACCTGAGCGAGCGGATACCCGGTTTAATCAATATTGCCCGCATTGCCATCGTGCTGCCGCTGTTGGTTATGCATGCTTTCGGCGTTTACAGTAATGGCACCCATATCGGCATGTCATTCCCTCCCGTCGAATTTTACAGCTGGGCAGCGCTGTATTCTTTCCTCATCTTGTTATCCGTCGCCCGTCCGGACTGGCAATGGCAGACTTTGGATTTGCCCAATGCCAGCGCAGTCGTCGATATTTCGATGATGATGATACTGGTGTATATTGCCGGCGGAGTCGATTCGGGCTTCGGCATCCTTGTCCTTCCTTTCGTCGCGACGTCCTGCCTCCTCAGCTACGGGCATTATCCCATGCTGTACGCAGGTTATGCGTCCATGCTGTTCTTCTTCAATCTACTGCTCGACGGCAGCATCCGCCTGCATCCGTTTGATTGGGATACGCAGCCCCTGATTACTACGGTCCTGCTCTGCGGCGCGTGTTACCTCGTTGCCATGCTGACTTCGTTCGCCGCCCGCTATCTGGAGCAGGCGACCGAATCTGCTAGCCGCCATCAGCTTGCCTACCGCCGCATCAGCGGATTGAACCGCCTCGTTCTCAACCGCGTGCAGGAAGCCGTTATCGTCATCGACAGTACCCAGCGCGTTTGGCTTTTCAACAAACAGGCAAAAACCTATTTCCCCGGTTTGGTGGTTGACCAGCAGGAAGTCGTGTTCGGCGAATTGGTTACACGCTGGCAATATCATCCCGACAAACCGTTTGAAACCGATATCCACATCTTCCAACACGCCATGCACGTCCGCGCCGTCCCGCTGATTCAGGAACAGACGGAACTGCTCATGCTGTATGTCCGTTCGCTGCGCGAAGTCGCGGCAGAGGCCATGTCCACCAAGCTCACCTCGCTCGGACAGCTTACCGCGAACCTCGCCCACGAAATCCGCAATCCGATGTCCGCCATCCGTCACGCCAGCGATTTGCTGCAGGAAAGTGATGACGATGCCGAACCCGATCCCGTTAAAGCCAAGCTTTGCGGCATCATCGACAGCAACATCCAGCGCATCGACAAAATGTTGGAAGACATCTCCCTGCTCAACAAGCGCGACAACATCAGCCGCGAGCCGATCAACCTGATGAAATTCTGGCTCGACTTCAAACAAGAGTTCACGCTCAACAATTCCGAAGCCATCGGCTGCCTGCGCATGAACATGGACGGCAACAACCTTACCGTCCTCGCTGATGTGATGCACATCCAACAAATCATGTGGAACCTCTGCAATAACGCGTGGCGGCACAGCCGTCAGGACGAGAATGCGATTACCGTCCTGATCCGCCCCAGCGGCAGGATGCACATTTCCATCGTCGTTGCCGATAACGGCAAAGGCATTTCGCCCGAAGTCCGCAACCATCTCTTCGAGCCGTTCTACACCACTGAAAAACAGGGTACGGGATTGGGATTGTACGTTGCCCGCGAACTGGCGCACGCCAATATGGGCCAACTCCATTACCACCCCGAAATGAATGGATTCGAACTGATTTTACCGAGAGAACACAATGAGTAAGCTGCAAGACCCAGTATTGGTCGTCGACGACGAGGCCGACATCCGTGACTTGATGGAAATGACGCTGATGAAGATGGGGCTGCGCGTGCAGACCGCCGTCGGCGTAGAAGATGCCAAAGACAAGCTCGACAACAACGACTATTCCCTCGTCTTGACCGATATGCGGATGCCCGACGGCTCCGGCCTCGAAGTCGTCCAATACATAGACGAACTCATGCTCGACACCCCTGTCGCCGTCATTACCGCTTTCGGTAATGCCGACCAGGCGGTCGAAGCCCTTAATGCGGGTGCGTTCGACTACCTGCAAAAGCCGATTACCCTTTCCCAACTGCGTTCGCTGGTTAAATCCGCCGTTTCTGTTTCCAACAGCACCGACGAAATTGCCCAGCCGCCAACCGAAAAACCGTCCGCGCCCGTCGCTGCCGCATTCAACAAGCCTAAAACTCCACCCAAGCCGCCTAAACGCGACTTGAGCGGTTCTGTCTCCGTGCCCGAAAGCCTGCGTTCCATGAAAGAACGCTTTGCCACCGGCGAAATCGCCATGCGTGCGAACGAAGACGTGCCCGAATTAGGCGGCGAAGAAGATATGCCGCGGCTGCTCGGCAGTTCGCCCCAAATGGTCGAAGTCCGCCACCTGATCCGCCGCCTCGCCCGCAGCGGCGTGCCCGTTTATATTTCCGGCGAATCGGGTACTGGTAAAGAACAGGCTGCGCGTACCATCCACGAATTGTCCGATCGCGCCGACAAGCCTTTTATCGCGGTCAACTGTGGCGCGATTCCTGAAAACCTGATGGAAAGCGAATTCTTCGGCTATAAAAAAGGCAGCTTTACCGGCGCCGACCAAGACCGTCTCGGCTTCTTCCAACACGCCGACGGCGGAACGCTGTTCCTCGACGAAGTTGCCGACTTGCCGCTTGCCATGCAGGTCAAACTCCTGCGCGCCATCCAAGAAAAAGCTGTGCGCCGCATCGGTGATGCCCGCGAAACTTTCGTCGATGTCCGCATCATCTGCGCCACCCACAAAAACCTCGAAGCCCTTGTTGACAGCGGTGCATTCCGTCAAGACTTATATTACCGCCTCAACGTCGTTACCCTGCACATGCCGCCCCTGCGCGAAATGCGTGAAGACTTGGGTGCGCTGATTTTGTATCTGCTCTACAAACACCGCCACGGTACGCAAACCTACAAACTCAGCCCCAAAGCGCAAGAAGCCCTGCTGCATTACAGCTATCCCGGCAATTTCCGCGAACTCGAAAACATCCTCGAACGCGCCGTCGCCCTGACTGTCGGACAAGTTATCCAGCTGGATGATTTGCAAATCCAAAACACGACGACGCCCAAAAACGACCATCCAAACCTCAGCCTTGACGACATCGCTGATTCCGAAACACGAAAAGGCGAAACTTTGGATCACCAGCCGCTTCCGCCGTTTGACCCGCGCACCATGCAGATTCAAGATTACCTTGACCAAATCGAGCGTGGCATTATCGAACAGGCGTTGCAGCAAACCCGTTACAACCGCACTCAAGCAGCCAAGCTTTTGGGCATCAGCTTCCGTTCCATGCGCTACCGTATGGAACGTTTGGACATCAATTAAGTTTGCACTTTGCATTGTCTGCACGTTTAGGAAGCAAGCCCCGAAGATGTGCTTCAAATCTCAAACCGCGTATCTGCGCTTCGGTCGGATACGCGGTTTTTGATGATTATTATGCTCAGGGGTCGTCTGAAAAATTTCAGGCGACCTCCCTGTTTTAGGAGATTTGTGGATAAATACGGTTGAATATAGTGGATTAAATTTAAATCAGGACAAGGCGACGAAGCCGCAGACAGTACAGATAGTACGGAACCGATTCACTTGGTGCTTCAGCACCTTAGAGAATCGTTCTCTTTGAGCTAAGGCGAGGCAACACCGTACTGGTTTAAAGTTAATTCACTATGAAATGGTGGCGACAATCACGCCTGTAATATTGTGTTGTAAAGCCGTCAGTCCGACGCTTTGCCTACCGCCGTCCATATCTGAGCAAACTATCAAAAAAACGCCGAAATCTTTATAATTCGGCACATATCCTATTTTTCAGACGACCTATCTCCGATAGTGCATCCTTTTGTGGATTAACTGTGGATAAGTTTGTCCTGACCCCTTTCCAGGAATACCTTATGATCCGTTTCGAACAAGTTTCCAAAACCTATCCCGGCGGTTTTGAAGCCCTGAAAAACGTCAGCTTCCAAATCAAAAAAGGCGAAATGATATTTATCGCCGGCCATTCCGGTTCCGGCAAGTCCACCATCCTCAAGCTGATTTCCGGTATTACCAAACCCAGCAAAGGCAAAGTGTGGTTCAACAACCAAGACTTGGGCGAATTGAGCGACAACCAAATCGGCTTCATGCGCCAGCATATCGGCATCGTGTTCCAAGATCACAAAATCCTCTATGACCGCAACGTCCTGCAAAACGTCATCCTGCCGCTGCGGATTATCGGTTATCAGCCGCGTAAAGCCGAAGAACGCGCCCGCATCGCCATTGAAAAAGTCGGCTTGAAAGGCCGCGAATTGGACGATCCCGTGACCCTGTCGGGCGGCGAACAGCAACGATTGTGTATCGCCCGCGCCGTCGTCCACCAACCCAGCCTCCTGATTGCCGACGAACCCTCCGCCAACCTCGACCGCGCCTACGCGCTCGACATCATGGAATTGTTCAAAACCTTCCACGAAGCAGGAACCACCGTCATCGTCGCCGCCCATGACGAAACCCTCATGGCAGACTACGGCCACCGCATCCTGCGCCTCTCGAAAGGACGACTCGCATGAGCATCATTCACTACGTCTCGCTGCACGTCGAATCCGCGCGCACTGCGCTCAAACAACTCCTGCGCCAGCCCGTCGGCACGCTGCTCACCCTCCTGATGCTCGCCGTTGCCATGACTCTGCCGCTTTTCATGTATTTAGGCATCCAAAGCGGACAAAGCGTTTTAGGCAAGCTCAACGAGTCGCCGCAAATCACGCTCTATATGGAAACCGACGCTTCCAAAGCCGACAGCGATACTGTCCGCAACCTGTTGGAACGCGATGCGCGCCTCAACAAAATCCGTTTCATCAGCAAGCAGGAAGGCTTGGAAGAGCTGCAATCCAACCTCGATCAAAACCTCGTTTCCATGCTCGACGGCAACCCCTTGCCCGACGCATTTATCGTAACGCCCGATCCCGCTACGCCGCCCGCACAAATGCAGGCGATTTATCAGGATATGGTCAAGCTGCCCATGGTCGAATCCGCCACCATGGACACCGAATGGGTGCAAACGCTGTATCAAATCAACGAGTTCATCCGCAAAATTTTATGGTTTCTTTCGCTGACGCTGGGTATGGCGTTCGTCCTTGTCGCGCACAACACCATCCGTCTGCAAATCCTCAGCCGCAAAGAAGAAATCGAAATCACCAAGCTGCTCGGAGCGCCCGCATCGTTCATCCGCCGCCCCTTCCTCTATCAAGCCATGTGGCAGAGTATCTTCTCCGCCGCTGTCAGTTTGGGACTGTGCGGCTGGCTGCTCTCCGCCGTACGTCCGTTGGTAGATGCCATCTTCAAACCCTACGGCCTTAATATCGGCTGGCGTTTCTTCCATTTCAGTGAAGTTTCGCTGGTGTTTGGCTTCGTCATCGCCCTAGGCGTCTTCGGCGCATGGCTTGCCACCACGCAGCATCTGTTGGGCTTTAGGGCAAAGAAATAAAATCATCGGATTGAAGCAAAGGCAAAAAGGTCGTCTGAAACTCTAAAACAAGGTTTCAGACGACCTTTGATTGCCCGTCATTTATCGTATAAGGAAATAATATGCAGGGAAATCTACTACCACTCGACTATGACCTAAGTTTGAGCAAATTATTGAGAAGGATGGCGCAGATACTGTTCATCTTATCCTTGTGCTTGCCTGCCGTGAATGGAGCTATGGGTTTGCTAATTTGGTCGACAGGCTTATTTTTCTTGTGGCTTCCGTTGGGTTGGCCTACATTTGCCAATGTAATTTTTATTGTTTTATATATCAGATTGAATGATGAGAAAGAGATCTTGCCTTTGTTACCCTGTTTAATGTTAACCCTGATGATACCGGGGTCGATATTTGGGTTATCTGGTGTATTTGGTTGGGGATATGTGGTTTGGGTGATGTCGGGTATGCTTCTATGTGCAGATTGGCTGTGTAGCCTTATGCCGCACAAACAGCGCCTGATTGTCAGGTTGGCAATCATGGTTTGTCTGATATGGGCTGTCGGCTTAATAGGGCTTGGGTATCAGCAAAACTCAAACGATCAGGATATCTTTGAAGATCTCTATTTCAGTGTGTTTTACAATCCGTTAGGTATTATGAGATAAGTTTCGTATCAGC
>NZ_AJMT01000085.1:0-5734 GCF_000260655.1 Neisseria sicca VK64 | reverse complement strand
CGTTGTGTACAGCAATGGTCAGACCGATAAAATCAGGCAGAATGGTAGAACGACGAGACCAAGTTTTAATCGGGCGTTTGTCGTTGCTTGCACGAGCAGCATCTACTTTTTTCAGCAAATGCAGGTCTACATATGGGCCTTTTTTCAATGAACGAGCCATACTAATTAACCTTTATTTGAGTAACGACGACGAACAATCATGTTATCCGTGCGTTTGTTATTACGAGTGCGGTAGCCTTTAGCAGGAGTACCCCATGGGCTAACCGGTTCGCGAGCTTCACCGGTACGACCTTCACCACCACCATGCGGGTGATCGACAGGGTTCATGACAACGCCACGAACGGTCGGACGAATACCGCGCCAACGATTGGCACCGGCTTTACCGATTTTTTTCAGGCTTTGCTCTTCGTTACCGACTTCACCGATGGTTGCACGGCAATCTACGTTGATTTTACGAACTTCGCCAGAGCGCAGACGGACTTGAGCGTATGCGCCTTCTTTAGCCAGCAATACCGCAGAAGCACCGGCAGAACGTGCAATTTGAGCACCTTTGCCAGGTTTCATTTCGATACAGTGGATAGTTGTACCAACGGGGATGTTGCGGATCGGCAGGGTGTTACCTACTTTGATGGCAGCTTCAGCACCGGAAACCAATACAGCACCGGCTTGAATACCGCGAGGAGCGATGATGTAGCGACGCTCACCGTCTGCATAGCACAACAGTGCAATGAAGGCAGTACGGTTAGGATCGTATTCAATACGCTCTACTTTTGCAGGGATACCGTCTTTGTTACGTTTAAAGTCTACAACACGGTAATGGTGTTTATGACCGCCGCCTTTGTGACGGGTGGTGATATGACCATTATTGTTACGACCGGCAGTAGAATTTTTCTTTTCGAGCAAAGGTGCATAAGGCACACCTTTGTGCAAACCTTCTGTTACCACGCGAACCATGCCGCGACGGCCTGCAGAAGTTGGCTTCATTTTAACAATTGCCATTTTGTTTATTCCTTATCTGCAGCTGCAGCAGCGGCTTCCAAATCCAACTCTTGACCGGCAGCCAAGCTTACATAAGCTTTTTTAACATCGCTGCGGCGGCCCAAAGTACGACCAAAACGCTTAGTTTTACCTTTAGTGGTAACGGTAGTTACAGAAGCAACTTGAACACCGAACAGCAGCTCAACAGCCGCTTTGATTTCAGGTTTGGTTGCATTTGCCAAAACTTTAAACGTCATTTGGTTGCGTTTTTCAGCCAATACGTTGCTTTTTTCAGAAACGATAGGTGCCAAAATCACTTGAGTCAAACGTTGTTGATTCATACCCATTGCTCCTCTAATTGTGCAACTGCATCTTTAGTGATGATTACTTTTTTGTAACGCAGCAAGCTGTAAGGATCAACTTGTTGAGCTTCCAAAACCAACACGTTTGGCAAGTTGCGTGAAGCCAAGTAAACATTCTCATCGAGCTGTTTGGTTACAAACAGCACTTGCTCCAGACCAAGATTTTTCACTTGTTCAGCAAAAACTTTGGTTTTAGGAGTTTCAGCAGTCAACGCTTCGATCGCAAACAAACGCTCGTCACGAGCCAATTGGGACAGGATAGTCGCCATACCGGCACGGTACATTTTACGGTTTACTTTTTGAGTAAAGTTTTCGTCGGGTTTGTTCGGGAACGCACGACCACCTTTACGCCACAGCGGAGAAGAAGTCATACCGGAACGGGCACGGCCGGTACCTTTTTGGCGCCATGGTTTTTTGGTCGAGTGTTTTACTTCGGCACGGGTTTTTTGAGCACGGTTGCCAGAGCGGGCGTTTGCCAAGTAGGCATTTACCAGCTGATGAACCAACGCTTCATTGTATTCGCGAGCGAACAAAGCATCAGAAACAGACAGACTGCCTGAAACTTGTCCTTTAGCGTCAATTACTTTCAATTCCATTACGCACCTACTTTCACGCTAGGACGAACTACAACATCGCTGTTGACCGCACCCGGAACAGCACCCTTAACCAACAGCAGTTGGCGTTCTGCATCAACACGTACAACTTCCAGTTTTTGAACAGTTGCTTTGGTGTTGCCGTATTGACCGGCCATGCGTTTACCGGGGAACACGCGACCTGGGTCTTGCGCCATACCGATAGAACCTGGAACACGGTGAGAACGGGAGTTACCGTGGGAAGTACGTTGAGCACCGAAGTTATGACGTTTGATCGTACCGGAGAAACCTTTACCTTTAGAGGTACCGGTTACATCAACCAGTTGACCGACTTCAAACATAGAAACGGTGATTTCGTCACCGGCTTTCAATTCAGCCAGTTTTTCTTCAGTCAAAGCAAACTCGATCAAACCGCGACCGGCTTCAACACCTGCTTTTGCAAAGTGCCCAGCTTCGGCTTTGTTGACACGGTTAGCTTTTTTCTGACCAAAGGTAACTTGAACGGCGGTATAGCCGTCAGTATCTTTGGATTTTACTTGTGTAACGCGGTTGGCAGACATATCCAAAACGGTTACCGGAACAGAAACACCCTGTTCGTCGAACACGCGGGTCATACCAACTTTGCGTCCAACCAGACCTAAAGTCATGATTATTTTCCTTTTAAAGTAAAGGGGCGGGCTACGATTGGCCTACCTTCGGACAATGATAAAACTTGGCACATTTGTACCAAGCCCTGCACTATACCACGACAATAAAGAAGTTTTCAAGAAAAATCTTAGGCTTGCCGCAGGTTATTTACCGCTATCCGACAGATTTGAGGTTTACCCAATCCATCGATATTCTGTTCTGAATTTTGACAGTCTTAATTATTGTTCAACGATATAAAAGGTCGTCTGAAATTTCATCTACAAACAAAATTTCAGACGACCTCTTCTCAATACATGGTTATTTTACGCTACTCGGATACGTTTTATACCGAGAATGCTATTTCTGCAACTCCGTCGGTGGGTTTTGCTCGGGCTGGCGTGTGTGCAATTTATACCAACCAAACAACCGCACCAAACATAAAAAGGCAATCAAGGGCATACATAAAGCGGAAACCAAATAACGCGGGTTGCCGGTATTGAGGATGTTTCCTCCTGCCGACAGAGTTAATGCAGCATTAAACCATTCCCACAATGAAGGCACGCTGAAAGCCAACACGGCAATCAGTCCGAGCGTTCGGAAAATACCGATGGGCAAAATCTGACGTTTTAGCACTGTACGGTTTAGCTGTAACAAGACAATCAATCCGAACCCGATGATGATGACCATGCCGCCGTTTGCAACGATTTGCAGGCTGTTGAACGCGATGTCGGGCGTTACCGCCAGCCCGCCGTCTGAAGCAGGGGCCGCTTGCTGCTGAAGGTTAAGTCCTTGAACGATATTTAAAACGAAACCATAAACCATATCGGCAAGCATAATACCTATAGGCAAAGAAGTGAGCATTCGTCTTAGCATGGTTGTGTCTGATAATGATGAAAAAGATATGGATGGAAACTAATGTAGTTTCAGACGACCTATCCACTATACACATCCATTTAAGGAGGGTCGTCTGAAAAGTGGCAGACGGTATTGTAGCGGATTGCCGCCCCAAACGTATGTAAAATTAAATTTAGCCTAAGTCATAAAATCCTGTAATTTTCCACCAATCATTTAACTTTGGGAGTAAAATCCCAAAATATTAATTTGCATCATGATTTACGGCTTGGATGTCTCGATGTAAGTTTTAGATTTACATTTTCAGACGACGTTGGGATGCCATTTTGTAATTTTCCAACAAGACCGTATGCCATTTATCAACGGATTGACCGAAAGGACGCTTCACATGAGTAATGCAAAACGCGATGTAACCCGCATCAGCCACAACACCAAAATCGTCGCTACGTTGGGGCCAGGCAGCAACAATGTCCAGTTGTTGGAAGACATGATCCGTGTAGGTGGTCTGAATGTCGTCCGTTTCAACTTCAGCCACGGCACGCCTGAATTCCATCAGGAAAACGCCCGCATCGTGCGTGAAGCAGCAAAACGCGCGGGACAGGAAATCGCCATCCTCGCCGACTTGCAAGGTCCAAAAATCCGCGTCGGCAAAATCGCCGGCGGCAGCATCGAATTGAACAAAGGCGAAACGCTGGTTCTTGATGCCGCACTCGAAGGCGAAGGCACGCGCGACGCGGTCGGTTTGGACTACCGCGACCTGCCTAATGATGTCGTTGCAGGCGATGTTTTGTGGTTGGACGACGGCTTGCTGACTTTGACCGTAGAATCCGTTGAAGGCAGTAAGATTGTTACTAAAGTTGAAAACAGCCATGTGTTGAAAAGCAACAAAGGCATCAATAAGCGCGGCGGCGGTTTGTCCGCAGGCGCGTTGACCGAGAAAGACTTCCGCGACCTGAAAACCGCGATTGCCATCGGTTGCGACTACCTCGCCATCAGCTTTGTGAAATCCGCCGAAGATTTGCACACTGCCCGCGCCAAAGTCGAAGAAGAAATGAAAGGCAGTACTGCCGTTCGCCCCGGTTTGGTTTCCAAAATCGAACGTGTGGAAGCGATTGAAAACTTGGACGAAATCATCCTCGCCAGCGACGGCATCATGGTGGCGCGCGGCGACTTGGCGGTCGAAGTCGGACACGCAGCCGTCCCCGCCCTGCAAAAACGCATGATCCGCCGCGCTCGTGAGTTGCGCCGCTTCAGCATTACGGCAACCCAAATGATGGAATCCATGATTACCAACCCCGTACCGACCCGCGCGGAAGTCAGCGACGTGGCAAACGCGGTATTGGATGGCACCGATGCAGTGATGTGTTCCGCCGAAACCGCCGTCGGCGCGTATCCGTTTGAAACCGTCAGCCAAATGGCGATTATTTGTGCGGCTGCGGAAAAAGAACAAGATTCGCTCAACGGCGTTGCCGAACAGGTCGATTATCCCGAAGCCGTCAGCACCAACTTGGCGATTGCCGGCGGCGCGGTCAGCGTGGCGCGCGCGGTTCACGCCAAAGCCATCGTCGCCCTGACTGAAAGCGGTTCGACCGCCTTCGAAGTCAGCCGCCACAACATCACCTTGCCGATTTTCGCGCTGACCCCGAGCATTTCCGCCCAACGCCGTATGGCGATGTACCGCGGCGTGCGCCCGTTGATTTTGGCGACCAGCACCGACCACGATACCGCGCTGAACGAAGTGGAAGCCATGTTGGTCGAACATAAAATCTTAAGCTCCGGCGACCAATACATCATCACCAGCGGTTCGCAAATGCGCGAATCCGGTTCGACCAATACGCTGGAAGTGTTGCGCGTTAAATAATCGACACGCAAACGGCAGATAACCAAGAGGTCGTCTGAAAACTTGGAAACGGGTTTTCAGACGACCTTTCGTTTTCTTTTGAAGCAAGATTTTTGAGCACTGAAACACTAGGAGTCTATAATTTTTTAAGAACCCCAAGTCTAGACGCAAAGACAGAAAAGTGTGCTGCTTTGAAAGCTGGAGAATATCTAACAGGCTTGAGGGCTAATGTAAGAGCTTCAACCAATCAACTTTCAATAAGAAAGAAATAAATATGCCCAAAGATCAAATGAAAGATAATTTTTTTGACCTTATAGAAGAATTTCTAAATTTATTTAATCAGAGAGATTTTAAACAACTCGAAATCAAATTTCAGATTAACAAAGGTGTGTATGAGGAAATTTTGGAAGAACTGGATGATGAAAATCTTTTAGATAAAAAATTATCATTACCTCCCAAAGCAATAGCATTGACCGCACGAA
>NZ_AJMT01000084.1:0-15996 GCF_000260655.1 Neisseria sicca VK64 | reverse complement strand
AGAACGATTCTCTAAGGTGCTGAAGCACCAAGTGAATCGGTTCCGTACTATCTGTACTGTCTGCGGCTTCGTCGCCTTGTCCTGATTTAAAGTTAATCCACTATATTTCCCAGTCAACCCCAAAAAGGAAACCCTTATGGCTCAAATTACCTTCCACGACAACCCTGTCCATACTTCCGGCGACCTGCCCGCTGTCGGTCAAACCGCGCCTGCATTCAGCCTGACCGCTGCCGACCTGTCCGACAAAACTTTGGCGGATTTTGCGGGCAAACGCAAAGTATTGAACATTTTCCCAAGCGTCGACACCGGCGTGTGCGCCCAATCCGTGCGTACGTTTAACCAACGCGCGTCTTCTTTGGACAACGCGGTTGTGTTGTGCATTTCAGCCGATTTGCCGTTTGCCCAAGCACGCTTCTGCGGCGCGGAAGGTTTGGACAACGTTGTGAACCTGTCTACGTTCCGCAGCAGCTTTGCCGCCGATTACGGCGTCGCCCTGACCGACAGTCCGTTGCGCGGACTGACTGCGCGCGCCGTTGTGGTTTTGGACGAAAACGACAAAGTCCTGCACAGCGAACTGGTTGCCGAAATCGCCAACGAGCCTGATTACGACGCGGCTTTGGCTGTTTTGTAAACAAGGGTTTTAGAGCTGAAAAAGGTCGTCTGAAATGTTTCAGACGACCTTTTGTCTTTCTTCCTAAACTATTTCGCAGGCGGCTTCAATTCAAACACTTCGGGATGCGCCTTAAAATATTCTACGGCGATAAATCCGCCGCCGATGATGATTACCAGGAACACCGCCATGACAATCATGGCAAGGATGAATTTATCCGAAGGATGGGCGTCGGGCTTGCGTTTATCCGTCATTATTGTATCTCCGAGAGCCAGTCGCGGGCGGTGAGAAACTCGTTCAGCCGCGCTTCGGGCGAACCTTCTTTGGGCGCGTATCGATACTCGAAGCGCACCAAAGGCGGCATGGACATCAAAATGCTTTCCGTGCGTCCGCCGCTTTGCAGGCCGAACAGCGTGCCCCTGTCCCAAACCAAATTAAATTCCACATAACGCCCGCGCCGGTAAAGCTGGAAATCACGCTCGCGTTCGCCGTATGGCGTGTTTTTGCGTTTCGCCACAATCGGCAAATACGCTTCGATGTAGCCTTCGCCGACTGCCTTGATGAAATTCAGGCAGGTGTCGAAATTCCAGCGGTTCAAATCGTCGAAAAACAAACCGCCCACGCCGCGCGTTTCGCCGCGGTGTTTCAGGTAAAAATACTCGTCGCACCATTTTTTGAACTCGGGATAAACCGCTTCCCCAAACGGCGCGCACACGTCCCGCGCGACCGTGTGCCAATGCAAAATATCTTCTTCAAACGGATAAAACGGCGTCAAATCAAAGCCGCCGCCGAACCACCACACAGGCTCGCCGCCTTCCGGATACGCGATAAAAAAGCGCACGTTCGCATGGCTGGTCGGTACATACGGATTTTTCGGATGAATCACCAGCGACACGCCCATTGCCTCAAACGCCGCGCCCGCCAGTTCAGGGCGGTGCGCCGTCGCCGAAGCGGGCATTTTGCTGCCTTTCACATGCGAAAAATTCACGCCCGCCTGCTCGAATACCGCGCCGTTTTTCAATACGCGGGTTTCGCCCACGCCCAATTTACCCGTCCATTCTTCACGCGCAAACACCGCCCCGCCGTCTTCTTGCTCAAGCGCGGCGCAGATTTGGTTTTGCAGGTTTTTCAATACGGTTAAAACGGCTTCGGTGTGCATGGCGGGTTCCTTATGGATGGGGTCGTCTGAAAACCGTATTTTAATACGGCGCGCCGGATATTTATCAGAATTGCTGAAAAACGGGATGAAACAAAGTTCGCAATCTCTCAAAAGGTCGTCTGAAACCTTGGATTTAAGCTTTCAGACGACCTCTTTGATTTTCTCAACCCTGTTTGCGCCTCGTCTGAAAAAACGCCTGCAAAACGGCTTTGCATTCGTCTTCCAAGATACCGCCTTTGATTGCCGTGTGTTTGTTCAGCAGCGGATTGGCAAACAGATTGACAACGCTGCCTGCCGCGCCGGTTTTCGGTTCTGCCGCGCCGTAGATGACGCGGTGGACGCGGGCCTGGATGATGGCGGAGGCGCACATGGCGCAGGGTTCGAGCGTGATGTAGAGGTCGCAGCCGTCGAGGCGGTAGTTTTGGAGGGCGGCACCTGCGGCGGCAAGGGCGCAGATTTCGGCGTGGCGGCTGATGTCGTGGTCGCTGACGCAGGTGTTGTGGGCGGTGGCGATGATTTGGTTGTTGGAGACGACGACCGCGCCGACGGGGATTTCGCCGATGCGGGCGGATTGTTCTGCCTGCGCCAAGGCGGCGCGCATGAAGGTTTCCATTTCAGACGACGTGGGGAAAACGGCGACGGGCGGATGGTTTTTAAGGGCTTGTTCCAAAGCGGTTTTCTGCGTTTGCGGCAGCTCTTGCGGTTTGATGCCGAGCAGCAGGGCTTCGAGTTGCCAAAGCGTGCTGCGGGTGACGGTCAGTCCGGCAGCTTTGAGCAGCAGAAAGGCTTGGACGGAACCGGTGTCACGCAGCTCCTCTACGCTGCGGATGCCGAGGGCTTGCAGGGCGGCTAAGGTTCGCGGGGCGACGGGCGGCGTGGTCAACAGGGTCGACATGGCGTTTTAGATTTGGAAATGGCGGCGGACGAGTGCCAAGGTCGTCTGAACGTGGTTGCCGTCAGTGTAGGGGTCGATGCTGTGCGCCAATGGGATTTTGCGCAGCCAAGTGAGTTGGCGTTTGGCAAGCTGGCGGGTGGCGGCGATGCCTTTTTCGACAAAGGTGTCGTAATCGGTCAAGCCTTCGAGGTAATCCCATGCCTGCCGGTAGCCGACGCAGCGCATGGCGGGCATATCGGCGGCCAGCTCGGGATATTTTTGGCGCAGGGCGCGCATTTCGTCGATGAAGCCTTGTTCCAGCATTTGTGTAAAACGGCGGGCGATGTTGTCGTGCAGCAAGGCGCGGTTTTCGGGAATCAGGGCGGTGGTGCAAAGGTCGAGCGGCGGGGTGTAGTCGGCTTTTTCGGCAAAATGCGCACTCAAGGGTTTGCCGGTCAGGTGGTACACTTCCAAAGCGCGTTCGATACGTTGGCTGTCGTTCGGTTTCAGACGACCTGCGGTTTCAGGGTCTATGGTTTGCAGGTTTTGATACAGATGCGCCAAGCCGTATCGTTGTTTTTCTTCCTGCAACCGGGCGCGCACAGCGGCATCGGCTTCGGGCAGGTCGTTCAAGCCTTCGGTCAGCGCGTGGAAATACATCATCGTACCGCCGACAATCAAAGGCAGCCTGCCGCGCGCGCGGATTTCCTCCGCCAGCCGCACGCAGTCGCCGACAAACTCCGCCGCGCTGTAAGACTCCGTCGGCGGGATGATGTCGATAAGGTGGTGCGGCACGGCTTCAAGCTCGGCAGCCGTCGGCTTTGCCGTGCCGATGTCCATATCGCGGTACACCAGCGCGGAATCGAGGCTGATGATTTCAACCGGCAGGGCTTCGGCGATTTTCAAGGCAAGCGCGGTTTTCCCGCCGGCAGTCGGGCCGAGGATGGCAAAGGCTTTTGGGGTGTTCATATCAAAAGGGGCATGGGGAAACGGACGGATTATAGCAAAAGGTCGTCTGAAATCATTGCTTCATTCATGATAAATATCTGTATCGACACCCGATTTCCCTCAATTTTTCTCAACCTGCGACAGACTCGAAATATCGGCCTGCCCTAGTTTCTTTAATCTAAAGCAGGTAAAATGGCAGCCGTTGCCTGATGCGGGCGAACACCCGCACCATCCGACGAACACTACCAAAATACAATCATATATAAATAATTTAGGAGCACTAAAATGGAACATAAGCTGCCACAACTGCCTTATGAACTGGACGCATTGTCCCCACATCTGAGCAAAGAGACTTTGGAGTTCCACTACGGCAAACACCATCAAACCTACATCACCAATCTGAACAATCAAATCAAAGGTACCGAATTTGAAAACCTGCCTTTGGAAGAGATTGTGAAAAAATCTTCAGGCGGCGTGTTCAACAACGCAGCCCAAACTTGGAACCACACCTTCTACTGGCTGGGTTTCACGCCCAAAGGTCAAGGCAAACCTTCCGGCGAGCTGGCCGCCGCCATCGACGCCAAATGGGGCAGCTTCGAGAAATTCCAAGAAGCATTCTCCGCTTGTGCGGCAGGTACTTTCGGCTCCGGTTGGGCATGGCTGGTGAAAACCCCTGCCGACGAATTGGATTTGGTTTCCACTTCCAACGCGGCAACTCCGCTGACCACTGAAAACACTCCGCTGCTGACCTGCGACGTATGGGAACACGCCTACTACATCGACTACCGCAACAGCCGCCCCAACTACCTGAAAGGTTTCTGGGAAATCGTCAACTGGGACGAAGTCGCCAAACGCTTTGCTGCTTAAGTTGAACGTTTAAAATAAAAGGTCGTCTGAAATCAATTTTCAGACGACCTTTTTGTTAGGCAACGCGGTATCAAAATTTCTTCATATAGTGGATTAACTTTAAACCAGTACGGCGTTGCCTCGCCTTGTCCTGATTTAAATTTAATCCACTATACCCGCTATTGATTTGGCTTTAGCATCAGCCTCTTTTCGCTGGACGGCTTGGTTTCGAGCCGAAAGAATCGTTGGCTTTACGTTTGCCTTTGAAGCCTTCGCCGCCTTTCTTAAATCCTTCTTTTTTGAAACCTTCGCCGCGCGATTTGCCGCCGAAGCCTTCTTTGCCCGGTTTCTTATCGCCGCGCCAGCCGCCGGATTTTCTATCGCCCCAGCCGCCTTTGCCTTTCGGCTTGCCGCCTGCGGATTTGCGCTTGCGGGTCGGTTCCATGCCTTCGACGGTCAGCTCAGGCAATTTACGGCCGATGTATTTTTCGATTTTGTGTACTTTGACGTATTCGTTCACTTCGGCGAAGGTAATCGCAATACCCGTGCGCCCTGCCCGTCCGGTGCGGCCGATGCGGTGGACGTAGTCTTCCGCCTGTTTCGGCAGGTCGTAGTTGATGACGTGGGTAATGGTCGGCACGTCGATACCGCGTGCGGCAACGTCGGTGGCAACCAAAATTTTGCAGCGGCCTTTACGCAAATCCATCAGCGTGCGGTTGCGCCAGCCTTGCGGCATGTCGCCGTGCAGGCAGTTGGCGGCGAAACCTTTTTCGTACAAATCGTCGGCGATGACTTCGGTCATGGCTTTGGTGGACGTGAAAATCACGCATTGATCGATGTTGGCGTCGCGCAGGATGTGGTCGAGCAGGCGGTTTTTGTGGCGCATATCGTCGCAATACAGCAGTTGCTCTTCGATTTTGCCTTGGTCGTCCACGCGCTCGACTTCGATGATTTCAGGGTTTTTCGTCAGTTTGCGCGCCAGCTTACCGACCGCGCCGTCCCAAGTGGCGGAGAATAATAAAGTCTGACGGTCAGTCGGAGTCGCTTCGACGATGGTTTCGATGTCGTCGATAAAGCCCATGTCCAGCATACGGTCGGCTTCGTCCAAAATCAGCACTTCCAAGCGGTCAAAATCGACCTTGCCGCTTTGCATCAAATCCATCAGACGGCCCGGCGTGGCGACAATCAGGTCGACCGGTTTGCTCAGGGCGCGGGTTTGGTAGCCGAAAGATGCGCCGCCGACGATGCTGACGGTGCGGAACCAACGCATATTTTTGGCGTACGCCAGCGCGTTTTTCTCGACTTGCGCCGCCAATTCACGGGTCGGCGTCAACACCAACGCGCGCGGGCCTTTGCCCGGTTTTTCGCTGCGTTTGGTCAGCCGCTGCAACGTCGGCAGCAGGAAGGCGGCGGTTTTACCGGAGCCGGTTTGCGCCGAAGCCATGATGTCGCGGCCTTCCAAAGCAAACGGAATGGCTTGCGCCTGAATCGGCGTCGGGCTTTCGTAACCCTCGCTGCGCACGGCGGACAAGATGTTTTTATCAAGGTTCAAATCGGCAAATTTAATAGACATGGCTATCCTAAAGAGACAACAACGCGCACGTCTGAACGGTTTTCAGACGACCTGAAGCAAAGGAAAGTAACGATACGGGAAATGTGAAGTTACAGGGTTGTCGCAAGCATCTTGCTTGTGGTTAACATCGACGACAACCTGCACAGAAAGGCTTGGCAAATCAGCAAGCAATAAAAGAAACGCGCCCGAAACGGCGGTTTAGGTTGGAAGACGATGGCTTCGTATAAAAAGGCGAACGGCGGATAATATCGATTTTATGGACAACGGTCAAGCAAAAAGGCATCAAGTGCGTTAAAATCCAAACCCTTCCCAATCCTCATTCAGGCCGTCTGAAACCATGACCGACATCACACCCTTCGCCAACCGCATGGGCAAAAACATCAAACACCTCATGAAATGGGCGAAACGCAACGGCATTGAAGCCTGGCGCATTTACGACCGCGACATCCCCCAATTCCCTTTTGCCGTCGATGTTTACGGCGACCAAATCCACCTTCAGGAATACGATACCGGCTGGCTGATGCAGCCCGAAGAATACGAAGCGTGGCTTGCCGAAGTCTTGGAAGCCGTCGCCTTCGTTACCGGTTTTGCGCCCGAACAAATCCACCTCAAACGCCGCGAACGCCAAAAAGGCTTGCTGCAATACGAGAAAACCGGCAAAACCGGCGACGATTTCGTCATCACCGAAAACGGCCGCAAATTTTGGGTCAACCTCGACAAATACCTCGACACCGGCCTCTTCCTCGACCACCGCAACACGCGCAAAAAAGTCGGCGAAACCGCAGCGGGCAAACGCTTCCTCAACCTGTTTTCCTACACCGGCAGCTTCACCGTCTATGCCGCCACCGGCGGCGCGGCGTCCAGCGAAACCGTCGATTTGTCCAACACTTATCTCGATTGGGCGAAACGCAATTTCGAACTCAACGGCATCAGCCCCGAGCAACACAAAATCGTCCGCGCCGACGTGTTCCAATACCTGCAAAACGCCGCTGCCGACGGCAAACAGTTCGACCTCATCGTCATGGATCCGCCCAGCTTCTCCAACAGCAAAAAGATGCTCGACATCCTCGACATCCAGCGCGACCACAAAAAGCTGATTGACGGCGCGATGAACCTGCTCGCTTCAGGCGGCCTTTTGTACTTCTCCAACAACTTGCGCAGCTTCGTCTTGGACGATTCGGTATCGGAACAATACGCCGTCAAAGACATTTCCAAACAATCCGTTCCCGACGATTTCCGCAACAAGAAAATCCATCAGTGTTGGGAAATCAGGCACAAAGCCTGACTGTCCTCGTCGTTGGTTGAAATACCCAACGGTTTATCTGCACAAAGGTCGTCTGAAAACTCCGTTTGGTGTTTTCAGACGACCTTTTCTCAATATAGGCAGGCATCACGCCGCCCCTTCACGGTATAATCCGCCCCATATCACTTCACAACAAGGAACACACAAGATGGATTGGAAAGGACGCGAACAGAGTCAAAACGTAGAAGACCGACGCGGCAGCAGCGGTGGAGGCGGCGGCGGTAGGACGCCCGGCATCCTCGGCATCATCGTCGTTTTGATCGGCGCTTATTACGGCGTCGATTTGAGCGGCTTGGTCGGCACGCCTTCCATGGGTACGGGTTCAACCCAAACCTCCCAGCTCAAACCTCAAGAAGAAGCCGAACTGAACGAACTTGCCCGCGTCGTCCTCGCCGATACGGAAAAAGCCTGGGGCAGCTATTTCAAGCAACACGGACAAAATTACACCCCGACCACGCTGGTGTTATACAACGGCGGTACATCCACCGCCTGCGGCATGGGTCAATCGGCAATGGGGCCGTTTTACTGCCCGGGCGACCAAAAAGTCTATCTCGACTTAGACTTTTATAGGGATATGCAGACCAAACTCAACTCTGCCAGCGATGCCGCGTTTGCCTACGTCATCGCACACGAAGTCGGACACCACATCCAAAACCTGCTCGGCATCCTGCCCAAAATCCACAGAATGCAGCAACAGGTCGGCAAAAAAGAAGCTAATGCCCTTTCCGTCAAACTCGAATTGCAGGCAGACTGCTACGCGGGCATTTGGGGGCATTACGCCGTCAACAATAATATCTTCAAACCCGAAGACATCCCCAAAGCCATGCTGGCTGCCGAATCCGTCGGCGACGACCGCCTGCAGAAAGACGGGCAGGGCTATGTTGTTCCCGACAGCTTTACACACGGCTCGTCCGAACAGCGCATGGCATGGCTCAAACGCGGTTTGGACAGCGGCGACATCAATCAATGCAACACTTTCGGCAATTGATCGAAACCGCAGTGAATGGTTATTTGATATAACCCCCAAAGGTCGTCTGAAAGCCTTCAGACGACCTTTGCCTATGTTAGAATAAGCCCGTTTTCCATTCACAATCACAAAGGAAACCATCATGGCAAACATTGCCCGCGACATCTTCAAAGCCTACGACATCCGAGGCATTGTCGGCAAAACCCTGACCAACGAAGCCGCCTACCTTATCGGCAAAGCCATCGCAACCCGAGCCGCCGAAAAAGGCATTACCCGCATCGCACTCGGACGCGACGGACGCTTGAGCGGTCCCGAACTGATGGAACACATCCAGCGCGGCTTTACCGACAGCGGCATCGACGTCCTCAATGTCGGCATGGTCGCCACCCCCATGCTGTATTTCGCCGCCATCAACGAATGCGGCGGCAGCGGCGTGATGATTACCGGCAGCCACAACCCGCCCGATTACAACGGCTTCAAAATGATGCTCGGCGGCGACACCCTCGCAGGCGAAGCCATCCAAGAACTGCTTGCCCTGATCGAAGCCGACAAACTAACCGCTTCCGACAAAAAAGGCAGCGTAACCGAAAAAGACATTTCCGGCGAATACCACAATCACATCGTCGGCCACGTCAAACTCAAACGCCCCATGAAAATCGCCATCGACGCGGGCAACGGCGTGGGCGGCGCATTCGCAGGCAAGCTCTACAAAGGTTTGGGCAACGAAGTGACCGAACTTTTCTGCGAAGTGGACGGCAATTTCCCCAACCACCATCCCGACCCTTCCAAACCGAAAAACCTGCAAGATTTGATTGCCGCACTGAAAAACAGCGACGCCGAAATCGGCTTGGCTTTTGACGGCGATGCCGACCGCTTGGGCGTCGTGACCAAAGACGGCAACATTATTTATCCCGACCGCCAGCTCATGCTGTTCGCCCAAGACGTTTTGAGCCGCAACCCCGGCGCGAAAGTCATCTTCGACGTCAAATCCACCCGCCTGCTGGCTCCGTGGATTAAAGAACACGGCGGCGAAGCCGTCATGGAAAAAACCGGCCACAGCTTCATCAAGTCCACCATGAAAAAAACCGGTGCGCTGGTGGCCGGCGAAATGAGCGGACATATCTTCTTCAAAGAACGCTGGTTCGGCTTCGACGACGGCATGTACGCCGGCGCGCGCCTCTTGGAAATCCTGTCTGCCTTCGACAATCCGTCCGAAGTGTTGAACAACCTGCCGCAAAGCATTTCCACGCCCGAACTCAACATCGACCTGCCCGAAGGCAGCAACGGCCATCAGGTTATCGACGAACTTGCCGCCAAAGCCAAATTCGAAGGCGCGACCGAAATCATCACCATCGACGGCCTGCGCGTAGAATTCCCCGACGGCTTCGGTCTGATGCGCGCCTCGAATACCACGCCGATTTTGGTGTTGCGTTTCGAGGCGGATTCCGACGAAGCCATCGGGCGGATTCAAAACCAGTTCAAAGCCGTCATAGAAAGCAATCCCGCGCTGAAATGGCCACTGTAAACGGTTAACGCTTTAAAGCTCGAAAGGTCGTCTGAAAACGAGTATTCCCGTTTTCAGACGACCTTTTGTTTCGATGTTTATGCCCTTCAAACTTATAGCGGATTAAATTTAAATCAGGACAAGGCGACGAAGCCGCAGACAGTACAGATAGTACGGAACCGATTCACTTGGTGCTTCAGCACCTTAGAGAATCGTTCTCTTTGAGCTAAGGCGAGGTAACGCCGTACTGGTTTAAAGTTAATCCACTATATTTCGATGTTTCCGCTCTTTAAACTCAGTCAGGACAACACCCTATTCTTCCAAGCCAATACGCCCAAACTTCCCCATCAACGACCTTTGACTTCCATCAAACAAAATTATCTTCTTCAAAAACGCCCGTTGTCCTTTACCCAAGAAAATAAATGCGTTCACCTCCTCATCCAATACCCAAATATTGCTTATTGGATAAATACACAGCCGACACCGCGGCAAATTATTGTTCAAAACATAAAGAATAGGGCCATTTATCTAAAAAATAACCACCCAATTAACATTAAATACCAAACATTCAAACCCACTCCAACCCATATAAAAAAATCCATGCCGTTTTCAGACGACCCCAACCCGATTAAAAGCCTATTTTCCCAACCATTTCAGGCTACTATGCACAAACAGCTTCTTACAGTATGATGGACTTCTCAATTTTGCCTTAAGCCTGCATGCGTTTCAGGGGCGCAGGCAGCAGGAATCAGGCTTCCAAACAAATCCAACCTCAACTCGGAGTAAACATCATGTTGACCCAGACCCAACAGGTCGATTTGACCCTGCATCATCTCAAAGAGCGCGCCTTGGCAGAATATAGCCCCAAACAGCGTGCGACCGTCGAAGCTTCCGAAGACTGGAAACAGTTTGACCGGCGTTTGAACGAGCATTTTCCCAAGCTGATGCACGAGCTGGACAACGTTTACAACGACAACGAAGCCGTCCTGCCCATGCTGGAACAACTGATTGCCCAAGCATGGCAAAGCTATTCCCAACGCGACAAGTCTCTGAAAGCCATCGATGCCGCACGTGAGAATGACCCCGATTGGATTTTGTCCAATAAACAGGTCGGCGGCGTGTGTTATGTCGATTTGTTCGCGGGCGATTTGAAAGGCTTGAAAGCAAAAATCCCTTATTTTCAAGAGCTGGGGCTGACCTATCTGCACATGATGCCGCTGTTTAAATGCCCTGAAGGCAAGAGCGACGGCGGCTATGCGGTCAGCAGCTACCGCGACGTCAATCCGGCTTTGGGTACGATAGACGATTTGCGCGATGTCATTGCCGCGCTGCACGAAGCAGGCATTTCCGCCGTCGTCGATTTCATCTTCAACCACACTTCCAACGAACACGAATGGGCGAAACGCTGTGCCGCCGGCGACCCGCTTTTCGACAATTTCTACTATATCTTCCCCGACCGCTGGATGCCCGACCAATACGACCGCACCCTGCGCGAAATCTTCCCCGACCAGCATCCGGGCGGCTTCTCCCAATTGGAAGACGGACGCTGGGTATGGACGACGTTCAATTCCTTCCAATGGGATTTGAATTACAGCAATCCATGGGTATTCCGCGCCATGGCGGGCGAAATGATGTTCCTCGCCAATCTGGGCGTCGACATCCTGCGTATGGACGCCGTTGCCTTCATTTGGAAACAAATGGGTACGGATTGCGAAAACCTGCCGCAAGCCCACGCCTTAATCCGCGCGTTCAACGCCGTCATGCGCATCGCCGCACCTGCCGTGTTCTTCAAATCCGAAGCCATCGTCCACCCCGACCAAGTCGTCCAATACATCGGACAAGACGAATGCCAAATCGGCTACAACCCGCTGCAAATGGCATTGCTGTGGAACACCCTCGCCACCCGCGAAGTCAACCTGCTCCACCAAGCCCTCTCCTACCGCCACAACCTGCCCGACCATACCGCATGGGTCAACTACGTCCGCAGCCATGACGACATCGGCTGGACGTTCGCCGACGAAGACGCATCACAATTCGGCATCCACGGCTACGACCACCGCCAATTCCTCAACCGCTTCTTCGTCAACCATTTCGACGGCAGCTTCGCGCGCGGCGTCCCCTTCCAATACAACCCCAACACCGGCGACTGCCGTGTCAGCGGTACTGCCGCCGCCCTGGCAGGTTTGGCGCAACATGACCCACACGCTGTTGACCGCATCAAACTTTTGTACAGCATCGCCCTGAGTACCGGCGGCCTGCCCCTGATTTATCTCGGCGACGAAGTCGGCACGCTCAACGACGACGATTGGTCGAACGACCGCAACAAGAGCGACGACAGCCGCTGGGCGCACCGTCCGCGTTACAACGCCGAGTTGTACGAACAGCGCCACGACCCGTCAACCGCGGCAGGACAAATCTATCAAAGCCTGCGCCACATGATAGACATCCGCCAAAACAACCCGCGTTTGAACGGCGGCCGTCTGGTTACTTTCAACACCAACAACAAACACATCATCGGCTACATCCGCAACAACGCGCTGTTGGCGTTCGGCAACTTCAGCGAACACCCGCAAACCATCAGCGCGCACACCCTGCAAGCCATGCCCGCCCGCGTCAAAGACCTCATCAGCGGCGAAACCGTGGCACTGAATCAGGATTTGGTGCTGCGCCCCTACCAAGTGATGTGGCTCGAAATCGCCTGATGATTGAAGCAGCTTAAAAACGCAAAGGTCGTCTGAAAACCGGTATTTTCCTGTTTTCAGACGACCTTTTCGACAAAATAAATGTTCCACACACAACCTGCCCACCGCCTTTCCCCATAGGCGCAACCCGCTCGTTTCTTCATCTTCAAGTCAACAAATCTGTCAAAAATCCATTCATTCAACAGTCATCCGGTTCTCATCCCAAAGCCTGAAAAACACCAAGCCGCCTTTCAGACGACCTCCTGCCAAATCAGTTACAATTCATCCCTATGAACAAAACCGAATCAAACGTTTCGGAAACGCCGCCTGTCCGCCCGTCCCGATGGCTGCCCCTGCTGTTGGCGATTGCGATTTTCATGCAAATGCTGGACGCGACGATTCTGAATACCGCCCTGCCCGAAATCGCCAAAGATTTCAATGTATCGCCGCTCAATATGCAGCTGGCGGCGATTTCCTATACGCTGACCGTTGCCCTGCTGATTCCTTTAAGCGGCTATTTGGTGGACAGGTTCGGCACCAAAAACGTATTTTTCGGTTCGATCGGCATTTTCATGCTCGGATCGGCATTGTGTGCGGCGGCAGCCAATCTGCCCATGCTGGTGATGGCGCGGGTGATTCAGGGCATAGGCGGGTCGATGTTGGTACCCGTACCGCGCCTGACGATTTTGCGCGTGTACGACAAATCCCAACTCTTAAACGCCATCAATTATGCCGTCATGCCTGCGCTGATCGGCCCGATATTCGGACCTTTGGTCGGCGGCTATTTGGTCGAATACGCATCTTGGCATTGGATTTTCCTGATGAACCTGCCCATAGGGCTGCTCGGCGTTTTGCTGGGCTGGCGGATTATGCCCGATGTCAAAGGCGAAAATACGGTTCTGGACTTGAGTGGCTACCTGACTTTCGCTTCGGCGGCGTGTCTCTTGATGTTGGCGGTGGAAATGGTGTCCCATTCTGGTGCGGTTTGGTTTTCACTCCTACTCGCGCTCGGCGGTACGGCATTTGCCCTGCTCTACTACCGCCACATGAAAACCGCCGCCAACCCGATTTATGCGGCGGATTTATTCCAAGTCCGCACCTTCCGGCTGGGTCTGACAGGCAATCTGTTCAGCCGGCTCGGCATCAGTTCCATCCCCTTTTTGCTGCCGCTATTGTTCCAAGTCGCGTTCGGCTTTGCCGCCAGCGTATCCGGCTGGCTGGTCGCGCCCGTCGCTTTCGCCTCGCTTGTTGTCAAACCGCTCATCAAGCCCCTGATGTCGCGCTTCGGCTACCGCAGCGTGTTGATTTGGAACACGCGCCTCCTCGCCATATTGATTATGCTGCTTGCCCTACCCGACGCCGACACGTCCTTAAGCGTCTGGATAGTCCTGCTGCTCCTCATCGGCACCTGCAACTCCATCCAGTTTTCCGCCATGAATACCCTGACCATCGCCGACCTGCGCGCGCACCAAACCGGCAGCGGCAACAGCCTGATGGCGGTCAACCAACAACTCGCCATCAGCCTCGGCATTGCGCTCGGCGCGCTTATCCTGCAAAACTGGTCGCAAAGCAGCTTCACCGCAGGCAACCTCCACCTCTCATTCCGCCTTACCCTGCTTTCCATCGGTTTGATTACACTCGTCTCCAGCACCATATTCAGCCGCCTGCACATTTCCGACGGACGCAACCTAACGACTTCAAAAAAATAGGTTAAAATGCGAACCGTATAAACATCGAACTTCTTTTCAGACGACCCTTCTAAATAAAAATACCGTTTCAGCGAAAAAGGTCGTCTGAAACGCCCTCAAGAATGAAAAAAATCCATCTCATCCTTATGCTTCCGGTTTTTCTGACAGGTTGCGCCGGCCTGCCCTCACTGGACGATCGCCCTGAAAGCCACTACCTCGACATCCGTTCCGCCCCGCGCATGGATGCCCTGCTCAACACCGCCACTGCCAAAACCGGCGGCGATATTTCCAATGTCTATCTGCTCAACGACGCGCACGAAGCCTTCGTCGCCCGCGCCGCCCTGATTGAAGCCGCCGACCACACCCTGGATCTCCAATACTACATCTGGCACAACGACATCTCCGGCAAGCTCATGTTCAACCTGATCCACCGTGCCGCCGAACGCGGCGTGCGCGTGCGCCTGCTGCTGGACGACAACAACACCAACGGCCTGGACAACGTCCTGCTCGCCCTCGACAGCCATCCCAATATCGAAATCCGCCTGTTCAACCCCTTCGTCCGCCGCAAATGGCGCGCGCTGGGCTATTTGACCGACTTCCCCCGCCTCAACCGCCGGATGCACAACAAATCCTTCACCGCCGACAACCGCGCCACCATCCTCGGCGGGCGCAATATCGGCGACGAATATTTCAAAGTCGGCGAAGACACCATCTTCGCCGACCTCGACATCCTCGCCACCGGCCGCGTCGTGACCGAAGTTTCCCAAGACTTCGACCGCTATTGGGCAAGCCATTCCTCCTACACTGTCGCCAGCATCATCAAAAAAGGCGATATCGAAAAAGGCTTCCAAGAGCTGGGTTACAACGACAAAGACAAAAACGAAACCCTCAGCCGCTACCGCAGCAGCATCGAAAATTCCGAACTCTACAAAAAAATGCAGAGCAACAGCATAGACTGGCAAAGCGTCCACACCCGCCTGATCAGCGACGACCCCGCCAAAGGGCTGGACCGCGACCGCCACAAACCGCCCATTTTCGACCGCATGCAAAACGCCCTGAAAACGCCCGAAAAAAGCGTCTATCTCGTTTCGCCCTATTTCGTTCCCACCAAATCAGGCGTGCGCGCGCTCGACCAACTCGTCCAAAACGGCGTGGACGTAACCGTCCTGACCAACTCGCTCCAAGCGACCGATGTCGCCGCCGTCCATTCAGGCTACGTCAAATACCGCAAGCCCCTGCTCAAAGTCGGTGTCAAACTCTACGAGCTGCAACCCAACCACGCCGTCCCCACCACCAAAGACCGCGGTCTGACCGGCAGTTCCGCCACCAGCCTGCACGCCAAAACCTTCATCGTGGACGAAAAACGCGTCTTCATCGGCTCATTCAACCTCGACCCGCGCTCCGCCAGACTCAACACCGAAATGGGCGTCGTCCTCGAAAGCCCCAAAATCGCAGGCGAAATGCAGCGCACCCTCGTCAATACCACCCCGAAATACGCCTATCAGGTTACCCTCGACAAATACAACAAACTTCACTGGTACGACCCCGCCACCCAAAAAACCTACTCCGCCGAGCCGGAAGCCAAATTCTGGAAACGCGTTACCTCCAAAATCCTCTCCATCCTGCCGATAGAAGGATTGCTGTAAGACCCAAACGAAAGGTCGTCTGAAAACCTGTATTTCAAGTTTTCAGACGACCTCAAAACAAAAATACGGACTAACCCATCACACAAATATAGTGGATTAAATTTAAACCAGGACAAGGCGACGAAGCCGCAGACAGTACGGATAGTACGGAACCGATTCACTTGGTGCTTCAGCACCTTAGAGAATCGTTCTCTTTG
>NZ_AJMT01000083.1:0-6148 GCF_000260655.1 Neisseria sicca VK64 | reverse complement strand
CACTTGGTGCTTCAGCACCTTAGAGAATCGTTCTCTTTGAGCTAAGGCGAGGCAACGCCGTACTGGTTTAAAGTTAATCCACTATACATTCAACGCAAAGCAATGCGCCCCAATCTTGCAATGACGGTTATTTGTCTTTTATTTTGCCGCGCAAACTCAAGGTTTGCCTTACCGGATGCGAATAGGTGTCTTTTTCTGCTGTCAGTTCCAACTCCAGCTCCGTCAGTTTTTGCAAATACTCGGAAGCTTTAACCGTCGGCTCATTTGTCAATTCTTCAAACTGCTTTTTCGCCTCATCAAACCGGCTCAGTTTGCGCAACATTTCTCCGCGCACAAGCTTGGTATTCACACGTTTTTCAGCCGGCAGGCTGTCATCTTTCAAAGTCAAATCGGCGTAATGCAGGACTTTCTCCAGATCTTGCTGATGACCGCCCAGCCAACTGGCATGCAAAAATATCGACATCATTTGTTCTGCGTTTTGATTTTCGCCTGCCAACTCCAACATCACCCCCGCCAACCTTTGCGCTGAGGCCTTTTCAGCCACCTGCTTGAGATAAGCTTCGCTCCGGATGACTTTTTCATACTTATCCAATTCTTGTTGCGTAAAGTCGTCCTTAAACATGACAAACTTATTGCTCGGACAAACCGGAATGGGGGCAGGCGCCATAACCATGCCTACCGGCTCCAAATCAGTCTTCATATCGATCGAAAAGCCCGACATTACCATAACCGATGTGAATTTTTCGCCGCCTATCGGGCAAGTATGCTCAACCGGACGCGTAGTCAGCGCATGGGCATGCGTACAAACGGCAAGTGACAAAACGAAGGCTGAAAGTTTGATTTTCATTGGGATTTCCTTAATATTTGCGTATTTAAAGCGGCATAAATCTTGTTTTGCCTGCCCAAAATTTGAATTTATCATCAAAACGGGTAATTCTAATCACAAAGAACCCATATTCGCAAACAATAAAGGCTTGCACCAGACTCTAAGCCTGGTCGCAAGCCTTCTGCTCTCACATACCGTGATTGATTCACGCTTCCGCCGATTTGCCGGTCACTTTTTCAAACGCTTGAATCAGCCTTCCAATCACGGCATCTTCGCCAAACTCGTTCAAACAATCTGCACGCAATTTTTCCGCCGAAAATTTCTCGCGTTCTTCATACATCCGAATCAGTGCCTCGCTCAATGCCTCTATGTTTTCAGTCGGAATCAGATAACCATTATCCTCATTAACTATCGACTGAGGTCCGCCGCACATTGTCGCAATGACCGGCAAGCCTTGTGACAGCGCTTCGATAAACACCACGCCGAACGTTTCCACACGGCTGGCGAGTACAAAAGCATTGCTATGGCGCATCAAGTCCAAGACCTCATCCGTCTTCAACGCGCCCAAAAAGGTGACGGCATGACCGATGTTCAATTCGTTGACCAAGCGGCGCAGATTTTCCGCCTCCGCGCCATTGCCACCGATTTTGAGTTTGAGGAAGGGATACTTTTCCAAAGCCTTGGCAAAGGCGGGAAGCAATAAATCATGCCCTTTCAGATGGCGCAAGTGGGAAACGGAGCAAAACGTGAAATCCTGATGGGACTTATCGAAAGGCTCGAACGAACGCGCAAAGTTATCGCCCAAAATATTCGGCAGATATTCCCAATCCAAACCGTATTTCTCGCGCAGCAATGCACAAAAATCCTTGCTGACCGCAAAACGCGCCTGACAATGTCGGGCGGATTCTTTCATACTGGGCCATTGGTTCGGACGGACCAGGTTGCGGGCAATCGCGCTGCTGTGTTCGGTAATCACATAAGGAATACCGTATTTCTTAGAAATTTCATGCGCCAAAACGCCACCGAAATTCATCGTATGCGCATGGAGGACATCAGGTTTGCCGTTTTCTGCCACATACCGCTTAAAAGCCTTCATGCCCGCCCTTACCCAACGGATACGGTCGATATCGACGACGGGGCAATGCGGGAAAAAATACATACTGTCGTAAACATAAGTATTCAAACCGCCCTGCCGGTGATGCCGCATTCCATAAGGTCCGGTCAAAATACTTTTCCACTCCGTCCGCAACGAGCGGAACAAAGGCGCAATGACCCCTACTTTCAAGCCTTTGCGCTGCAAAGCTTGAGCTTGCAAACGGAAGAAAATCCCGTCCACATCCGTTTCGGATTTCGGATACCACGATGGAAGAACGACAACATGCATTTTTTACTCCTTACGCCAACCCTGCCAAAGACAATCTGCATCATTGCCCACAAAGTCAAAAAATATAAAAAACAATAATTTAGTTATATTACAAACAACCGCAGGTTTTCAAGTGATTATAAATAACAGCATTACAACTCAAAGCATGAATTAAAACATATATATGACAAAGTACCCAAACCGCAAGTTAAAAAAACCTCTCCTTTTTCTCAACCGCCTGATTTAAATCAAAATAATATATGATATATAACAACACTTTTAAAACCACATCCATCAAACCATCTCATCACACGCATCACCTTTTCCCGTTTCAGACGACCCATAGGCTAAACAACGACAAGACTATGTTGTTTAATCCCCCCCTCGCCCGATAAAACATGTTCATCCGCACCACAAGCCGACTGGTACATCAACCGTCATTTCCCTGAAGCAAAACAATAAAAAGGTCGTCTGAAATCTCGTATTTGATTTTTCAGACGACCTCTCAGTCATAGCAAAAAGGTTATTCGTATGCCGCAACCTTTTCAGACGACCTCATCAAACCAGCAAACGTGATCTTTGCCGTTTTAAGCTGTCGTTACAGTCAATCAGGCATCTACCGGCTTCCAGTCCGCGCCTTTTACCGGTGGCAGCCACGATTGCGTACCGCTGGCGGAAAATTCCCACAGGATGTCGGGGAAGCCGTAATGGTCGGCGCGCGCCGGGTCGAGTCGCGTTTCGATTTCAGCTTCGCGGCCTTCGCGGATTTGTGTGGCGATGTGCGGATTTATCATGACGGTTTTGCCTAGTGCGATAAATTCCGCCCAGCCGGTTTCAAACGCCGCCAGAATATCATCGGCGGTAAACAGGTTGCCCACGCCGATAAGGGGCAGTTTGCCATTGATGCGCTCGTGGATGAACTGCATACGGGTTTGCGCCGTATCGCCGCCGCGTCGGATTTTCTTGTCGAATTCCCACAAGGAAACGTGCAGGTATTGCAGCGGCTTTTGCACCAGCGCGTCAATCAGTGCGCCGGTTTCGGCCATGGTCAGCCCGTCTTCGCCTGCCTCTTCGGGCGAGAAGCGGTAGCCGATGATGAAGTCGTTACGTTGGTGTTTGTTGCGGACGGCGGCAACGGCGTCGACGACGGCGAGCGGAAAGCGCATTCTGTTTTCCAAGCTGCCGCTCCATTGGTCGCTGCGGCGGTTGCTTTGGGCGGAGTAAAACTGTTGGATTAAATAGCCGTTCGCGCCGTGGATTTCCACGCCGTCAAAGCCTGCGCGAATCGCCAAATCGGCAGCTTGGGCGAAGGAGGCGATGAGTTCTTCCACTTCTGCGGCACTCGCTTCACGCGCACCTTCTTCCTCGCTGGCAGATGCGCTGATTTTGTCGCGGCGGTTGAGTTCCGCCATCGCTTTAGAGCCGCCGTGATGGATTTGCAAAATCGCTTTCGCGCCTTGTTTTTGAATGATTTGGGCGGTTTCTTTCAGGCTGTCGAGACAGTGTTCGCCCGTAGCTTCAGGCTGTCCTCGAAAGGCCTTGCCGCCGTCTTGAACCAAAGTGGCGGCGGAGATAAAGAGCCCCATATCACCTGCACGGTTGCCGAGGAACGTGCGCTCTTGGTCGCTGATTAAACCGTCGGCGTGCGAACCGAAATGGGTCATGGGCGCAACAGCAAGGCGGTTTTTGACGGTTACGCCGTTGTTCAGCGTGAAGGGTTGGAAAAGCGGGGCGTATTTGGGATTCATTTTGTTCTGTCGAAAATTAATAACATCGACAGAATTGGGACAAATAGGGAATTATCAAGAACGAGGTCGTCTGAAAACACGGTTTCGGAGAAACGGAATGTTTTCAGACGACCTTTCGGCGATACACCTAACAACGATTACCAGAGGTAGGTTACGCTGGCGCCGCCGCCCGCACCGCCTTTCGCCGCGCCGACTGCCGAGCCTTTAACCAGCCATTTGCCACTGGCGGATACTTTGGAAATACCCACGGCGTAACCGCTTTTACCGCGCCAGATACCGCTTGCGACGGAAACCGCACCTTGTCCCGGCTGATATGCCTGTCCGAGGCTGCCGACTGCGATTGCAGCGGCGGAGCCTGAATCGGCGCGCTCTTCAAGTTTGTCCATACGGACTTTGGCTTCGTTGCGCAAAGCGGCGATTTGGGTCTGGTGATTGCTCTCAGCTGCGGCAAGGCTGCTTTGGGTTTGGCGGGCAAGGCTCTTCACTTGGGCAACGTTGACCGCGTCCGTATCCTCCTTACCCGCAGCAACATTGGTAATCTGGCGGCTGTTTTGTTCGCTGCCGACAGATACCGCGCCCAAAGTCGATACCCATGCCTTACCCGTTTCCGTACTTGCCGCTCCGGTGGCAAAGTCATGGCCTGCAACGCCTGCCGCAGTATCGGCAACGCTGTCCGTACCGAGTGCCACGGAGTTTTGTTGGCGTGCTTCCGCTTTGTAGCCCAAAGCAGCGGATTTTTCCTCAAATGCGGCAGCACCTGCGCCCAAAGCCGTTCCGCCCGATTTCCGTACCCGTGCGCGCGTGCCTGCGGCAAGACCGTTGAGCGCGGTGGACGAAGATTCCACGCCCAATGCCACGCTGTTGGTTTCTTCGGCAACCGCGCGCGTACCGACTGCAACCGCCTGATAACCGTTTGCCTCGGCAGCAGATGCCAGCGCGACCGCCTGCGTACCGTTGGCTTTTGCCCTATCCCCGACAGCAGTGGAACTGAGTGCATTGGCTTCGCTGCCCCGTCCAAACGCAACCGCATCAATATCGCCAGCCTTCGCGCTTTCACCGACCGCGATAGAACGCAAACCTGTTGCCTGCGACATCAAACCGACCGCCACCGACTGCCCACCGGAAGCCTTCGATGCGCCGCCGACGGCAATATGGTTCCTTTTGCATTCGCCCTGAAACCGACGGCAACCGTCCGCAATGCTTCCGCCTTAGCCTCGCTGCCAAATGCCGACGCGCTCAAACCCGAAGCGCTTGAATCATAGCCGGCAGCAACAGACTTATAACCCGCTGCAGCTGCTTTATCGCCCAACGCAGTCGCATTCTCCCCCGCCTTCGATTCTTTGCCCAATGCGGCAGAACCGTTTTTGTGCATCGCTCCTGTCGCAATACCTTCAGCAACACAAACATTTGCAAAAACAAGGGACAACACCAAACACAGCGGTTTGACGGATAAGTTTAGTTTCATCTTTTCATTCTCCAAATTTGAATTTTTAACAATACTAACTAATCCCAAATAATTATATTTAATTATTTAGAATTAGTTATATTGTATAGTATTATTACAATATTATTAATTATATGTAATTAATTTTTGATTTGAATCATCTGAAGAAAATGATAAGCAAGGTTTATATAGTGGATTAAATTTAAATCAGGACAAGGCGACGAAGCCGCAGACAGTACAGATAGTACGGAACCGATTCACTTGGTGCTTCAGCACCTTAGAGAATCGTTCTCTTTGAGCTAAGGCGAGGCAACGCCGTACTGGTTTAAAGTTAATCCACTATAGAATGTACGCAACCCATTCAGATCAATAGAACCCAATCATCTAAAAAGGTCGTCTGAAAACACGGTTTCGGAGAAACGGAATGTTTTCAGACGACCTTTTATAGTGGCAAAAAAAAGGCGATACCTTTCAGTACCGCCAAAGCTGCTTTGGTGATGAAACCGGTTATTTCGAGGCGCAGCGGAAGCCTAGGTTGTGCAGGACGTATTTGGATTGCAGGCTGGTGCGTATGCCGTAGCGCAGGAAGGCGGCGTAATTCGATGGGTCGCTGGAGCCTACGGATGCGCCGCTGCAAAACATTTGCGTATCGGCATTGCCAGACGAGAGCAGGCTGCTGTTGAAGTCTTCCGTCCATTCCCAAATCAAGCCGTGCATATCGTAAATGCCCCAGTAGTTGGGTTTGCTTTTGCCGACATCGCGCAAGC
>NZ_AJMT01000082.1:0-11946 GCF_000260655.1 Neisseria sicca VK64 | reverse complement strand
TTGCAACGGTAGTCATAAGATATGGCTCTCTATATTTAATTCTGCAAACAGAATCAGGATTGCTCCGTTCAATCACTGACCAGACAAATGGTTTAATTTAACGATAATCGGTGTATTTATGATGAACGGTATAATATCAGGATAATCGTTGTATAGCTAGTAAATATTTTAAGATTTGTAACAATACTCGCAGTAAATATAATTTTTGTTGTATTTAAGGTTAACACTCTAATCAATTATCATTTTTAAGCGATTATTTTTATTCATTAATTTTTTATTAATTCCATGATTCCCCTGTATTTTCAAAATACGGGACACCATGAATAAAACTGTTGTTTAAAAGAAAAATATGCCTCTAGAAAGCGAAAAATTGTTGGCAATATCCCTATCGCAAGCTGATTTTTCTCCCCAATGGCAAAAATAAACGGTACAAAAACCTTGCCATACCAACCGCCACAGCCCCAAACAAATAAAACGTGCAACACAGTCCCTAGGAATTTCTACAAAAAAAGGCTACCTGAAGATTCAGGTAGCCTTTTTTTGCGCAGCACCTTATTTCAACGTCGCCTTCGCCGCTTCCCGTTGCAAATGCCGCTGCATATAGCCGGCAAACGGTTCAGCGTTCGGCAGCACTTGGGCGCGGAACATGCCCCAGCTCAAGAGAGCGGTCAAGTATATATCGAGCGCGCTAAAATGTTGTCCCACGGCGTATTCGCGGCCGTCGGACAGCAGGGTTTGCAGGGTATGCAGCGCGGTATCGAAATCGCCGTAGCCGAGGGAACGGCGCCATTCCTCGCTCTGCGGCACCTGACGCCAGCGGTCAAGAATAGCGTATTCGAGCTGAGAACCAAACGACAGCCAGCGGTAGTATTGCCCGCGCTCCGGAGTACCCGCAGCCGGGATCAGCCGTTTTTCGGGGAAAAGCTCGGCCAGATAGGTGAGAATGGCGGGCAATTCGGTAATCACTTGCCCAGCATGTTTGATAGCAGGTACTTTGCCCATCGGGTTGATGGCTAGATAGTCCGCCTCTTTGAGCTGCGGGTAATCCAGCACCACGTTGTCGTAATCCGCGCCGCATTCGGTCAGCATCCAGCGTACATTGGTGCCGCGTGAAGGATTTGCAGTATAGAGGGTGATTTTGCTCATGATGTTTCCTTGTCCAATTGTGGGTGAGGTGTTTGCAGGCTGTCTAAAACCCAGTCAGGATACCTCATGGCTGTGTCAGTTTCTGTCAGCAGCATGGTCTTGGTCAAACCGCATCGCACTAGCGGCTCAAATCAAACGCGCTCAAATCCAGCCCTTCATGCTGCCGCCAGCGTTGCAGCAGCAGGCGGTGCGGCATGGGATAGGCTGCGCCGGTTTGAATTTGCGCGATGCGGTCGCAACGAAAATGGCGGAATGCCTGCCGCAAGGTGCACCAAGCCGCCAGAAGCCGCACGTTGTCCCAATAGCCCAACGCCACCGGCCACACCGTGCGTCGGCTGGCCTGCCCTTGCACATCGGTGTAGCTGAAACTGAGTGTCTGCTCCTGCCGCAAAGCCTGCCGCACCTGCGCCAGAACGTGTTCTTCGTCGTGTCCGAACGTCGTCGCGCAGTTAATCGGATACACCGCATGGGCTTCTGCCTGCTCCGCCAAGCGCGCGGGCAGCACTGCGTGCACTTTACCCAACACCGAGCGTGCCGCCTCCGCCATTTCGCCATCAGCATGCGCCGCCGCCCAGCGCATGCCTAGCATCAGTGCTTCGAGCTCGTTTTCGCTGAACATCAGCGGCGGCAGGTTGCAATCCTGCTGCAACACAAAGCCCACGCCCGCTTCCCCGTCTATCACCGCGCCCTGATGGCGCAGCGTGTCGATGTCGCGGTATACCGAGCGCACGCTGATGCATAGCTCCTGCGCCAGCAGCCGCGCGCTTTTCGGATGGCGGCTGGTGCGCAAAAGCTGCAAGAGTTTGAGCAGGCGGTCGGTACGGTTGGGCATGGTGGGTCTCCTTGATTTCCTTTGAGGAAGGGGGCAGTTTGTTTGATTTCTGAAATATGCGGATAACCGGGCAGCCTGATTGCCTACGCATTGCTGCATCAGGCATGGCCGTCATGGGAAGCGGAAGAGTAGCGGGTTCGGGCTTGAATGGGCAAGGGTTCCGATTCGATTTCGTTTACTACCAAGCGGTTAAGGAGTCATGGCAATTGCACGAAAGGTCGTCTGAAAATAGTTTTCAGACGACCTTTGCTTCAATCAAACTTGAATCAATGCCTAAAATGGCGAACGCCCGTTACCACCATGGCAATACCGTGTTCGTCCGCCGCGTCAAAGACTTCCTGATCGCGCATCGAGCCTGCAGGGTGGATGATGGCTTTGATGCCTTGTTCGGCGATGACGTCCACGCCGTCGCGGAAGGGGAAGAAGGCATCAGAGGCGGCACACGCGCCGTTTAAGTCCAAACCTGCGTCCTGCGCTTTGCGGGCGGCGATGCGGGTACTGTCCACGCGGCTCATTTGGCCTGCGCCGATGCCGTAAGTTTGACCGCCTTTGCCGAACACGATGGCGTTGGATTTGACGTATTTTGCGACGTTCCAGACGAACAGCAAATCGTTCCATTCCTGCTCGGTCGGTTGGCGTTTGGAGACGACTTTCAAATCGGCGCGGCTGATGCGGTGGATGTCGGGCGTTTGTACCAGCAGCCCGCCGCCGACGCGTTTGAGTTCGAAGCGGTTCGCACCTGCTTCCAAAGGCACTTCCAATACGCGCACGTTTTTCTTAGCGGCGGCGATTTCGAGGGCTTCGGCGGTGAACTTCGGCGCCATCAAGACTTCCATAAATTGGTTGTCGGTAATCTGTTTCACGGTTGCGCCGTCCACTTCGCGGTTGAAGGCGATGATGCCGCCGAACGCGCTGGTGGTGTCGGTGGCGTAGGCGAGTTTGTAGGCGGTCAATGTATCAGCTGCAACGGCGACGCCGCACGGATTGGCATGTTTCACAATCACGCAGGCGGGCGCATCGAAGGATTTGACGGCTTCCCATGCGGCATCGGCATCGGCGATGTTGTTGTAGGACAATTCTTTGCCTTGCAGTTGTTTGTAGGCGGCGAGGCTGCCTGCGGCGGGGTACACATCGCGGTAGAACGCGGCGCGCTGGTGCGGGTTTTCGCCGTAGCGCATGTCTTGCACTTTAATCCAGCTTTGGTTGAACTGGCTTGGGAACTCGCCGACTTCGGGCGTGCCGCTCAAGACGTCGTCTGAAAGTGAGGTTAAGTAGTTGGAAATCATACCGTCGTATTGGGCGGTGTGGCTGAACGCTTTGCGCGACAGGTTGAAGCGGGTTTTGTCGCTCAATGCGCCGTTGTTGGCTTCGAGTTCGGCGGCGATGGCGGGGAAATCGGCTGTGTCGGTAACGATGGCGACGTGTTTCCAGTTTTTCGCGGCGGAGCGCACCATGGTCGGGCCGCCGATGTCGATGTTTTCAATCGCGTCTTCCAGCGTGCAGTTTGGTTTGGCGATGGTGGCGGCGAAGGGGTAGAGGTTGACGCACACGAGGTCGATGTTGCCGATGCCGTGCTCTTCCATCTTGGCGACGTGTTCGCCCAAATCGCGCCGCCCCAAAATACCGCCGTGGATTTTCGGATGCAGCGTTTTCACGCGGCCGTCGAGCATTTCGGGGAAACCGGTGTAGTCGGCGACTTCAATCACGGGAACGCCCGCATCGGCAAGCAGCTTCGCCGTGCCGCCGGTGGAGAGGATTTCGACACCGAGTTTGTGCAGGGTTTGGGCAAATTCGACTGCGCCTGTCTTGTCGGACAGGCTGATCAGGGCGCGTTTGATGGAAGGCATGGGGATTCCTTTTTTGAAGGTTTAATCGATACACGCTGCTAGCGCAAAAATGAAACAAAATTTGATGAGATGTTTAGCTCCGATGGCGTTCTCTTGGGCAATTCAATAAATTTATACCTTGCGGCAAGCAATATCTTGTCTATCACCCTGCATACGGACGCTTAGGCTGTCATTCCCGATTTTTTTAACCTGCATTTGCGATTTATCTGATTTACCAATGTCGTTTCTCATCTGGGCAAACATTTCCTTATCCACTTTACGCCACAGAATGGTGCGAATTTTAGCTGTGCTATGTTGTCTTTGAACATCGGTGATTTTAATATTCAAACCAATTTTTCCTCCGTCCAACGTCCAAGTACCATCTGCAAAATTCCGATAAACTAAGGTTTCATCATCAGGTGAAGGAAAATTCATATCCACAATCACGCTTACTTTTTGCTCACTGCCAAAAGTAAACGTCATCGGCGTTTTATTAGTGGCAGCGCACTGCCATTTACCGAGCAGTTGCGCTTCTTGAACAACAACAGGTTTTGCCAACACAGGCGCAGCAGCAAAGGCAGCAAGAAGAAAAATCAGGTGTTTTTTTTGCATAACAGTTTCTTTCTATAAACTCGGGAGTGAATAAGCTACTTTCTTAGTTTTCCAACTGCCTTATGCAAGTTTGAAGACACTGGCGGTCAGTTTGACAGAATACGTCTTCAATCTTGGCAAAACATTATGGGATGAATTTTCAGGGCAGTATTATCCCCTAGTTTCGGGTTTTTGGCAGCAGTTTTCTGGAAATATTGTTGACAATTTTTCTAGAAAAAAGGTCGTCTGAATTGATTTTCAGACGACCTTTCTGCCGTTCCCTTCCGTCATTATTGCCTGCATAAGGCTAACGATTCAGATATGTCTGTCCTGCGGCTGACAGCTCGGACAAAACCCGCGCCGACGGTTTTCAGACGACCCTTTTCCCCGCCCTGCTTATTCAAACCCCATTTTCCTTGCCGTTGCCACTGCACCCGCCATCGTGATGCACAAAGGCATCAGCAGGGCGGCGGGGGCGTAGGTGAGTTCGAGGATGAAGACTATGGCGGTCAGGGGCATTTTGAGGGAAACGCCGAGAAATGCCGCCGCGCCGATGACGGCGGCACTTTCAGACGACATGGCGGTGAAGAAGGTGTTCCACGCGGCTGCGGCGGCGAAGGCGATGGTGCTGCCGAGCATCATGGACGGGGTAATCAGCCCGCCGTATGCGCCTGCGGCGAGTGCGAGCAGGACGACGAACCATTTGACGGCGGTCATTTCCAAGCTGTACCGCCAGTCGGTCATGCCGCCGAACGTAAGCTGGTTGCCCGCCTTGCCATTGCCCAGTATTTCGGGAAACCAAACGGAAACGATGCCGATAAGGGCGAACAAGGCAATCGCCAAAGGAATGATTTTCGGGTCATTGCGCTTGAGGAAGGGAAATTTTTTGGCACTGCGCTGAAACCATACCGCCGTTGCGCCCAAAACGGGGCCGATGGCGGCGGCAAACCACAGCAGCGGGATGTTCACATCGAGATGGGCGGGATGGTATTGCTGCACATCGCCCAAGCCGATGCGGGCGACGGCGGTGGCGGTGACGGAAGTCAGCAATGCGGCGGCCACTGCCTGTTGCGTCCAAATGCCCAACATGGCTTCGAGGATGAAGAGCGTGGAGGCGAGCGGGACGTTATAGACCGCCGCCAAACCTGCACCCGACGCACAGGCAAGCAGCAGGCGCGTTTCGTCTTCGCCCAAACCCAAACGCCTGCCGCCGACGGATGCAAACGCGGCGGTCATTTCACGCGGGGCGACTTCGCGTCCGAGCGGGGAACCGAGTCCGACGGTGATGATTTGCAGCAGCGCATGGGAAACGGTGGTGAAAAACGGCAGCCCCTGCAAGGGCTGCTTCAAGGCTGCCTTGATTTCGATTTGCGGCCTGCCGAAACGTTTGAGCGACCACCAGCCGAACCCTACCGCGACGCCGCACAAAATCAATACGAGGATGCGGCGTTCAGACGACGTTTGAACCACGCCTTCCCGAAAGGAAACATGCCCGCCGCCCGTGCCGTAACTGTAAGCCGTGTGCTGGATAAAGTGCATAAGCTCCGTCAAGGCAATGCCGACCATGCCACCGACGATGCCGGTAAGGATGAGGGCTATCCAAAGTTTGTGCGTATGTTTCATGGGGATTTTGTTTTTGAGACAGGGTTCGGCGGTTTCGTTAAAAAATCAAACGGCCTCAATTAACATTGAGCGGATAGCTTTTCGGCGCAACGTGTGTCTTGCCGTTGTAAGGAATCACATATTTCTGATTTTTATAACGTTTTTTACCATCCACCCCCTGCACCGTTGCGCTTAATGCCCAAACGCCTGAGACTGAAGGACGGCTTTTGTCCAAGGTAATTTTCGCATCGATGCTGGTATAGCGGTCTTCACAATCGCGTTTTTCCCGCCCTTTGTATACATCGCAATTGCCATAATATGCGCCATTATCTTTACCATTCACAATGAAGCTGCGGCGGATACGGTTGCTATTATCGGTAAACAGAAAGTTTTTTCCAATTGTCGTTTCGCCTTGACCCGTATAGCCTGATTCGACGGCGTAGCCCCAGTTTTGCTCGCCCATCTGAACAAACTGCCAATCCTTATTCTCCGGCACATCCCCCCATGCGCCGAGTTCATCGCTTCCATGTTGTTTGATTGTCCACTTGCCGTCTGTTTTTTCCAAAACAAACAATTCTGCCAAGCCCGAAGAGGCATGCGCGTTCTGTTTTAATTTGTACTTCATATCATAGGCAAAACCCGTGTACAACACATAGCGCGTGGCTTTACCGTTGCGCGTTACGCTATGGTCGGCAACGGGTTTCATACAATACATAATATTGTCAGATGCTGTCTCACTGTCTTTCGGCGGCTCAGTAAGCTGACAGTTGTGCGCCGCAAGCGGTCGGTTGTAATACTGGGCAATAGCTGCTTGGACGGCAGCTTTGTCGTTATTGGGCGCAGCCGATGCCAAAACGGGGCTAGCGGCAAGCAACAGGGCAATCATATATTTCATCGAAAATTTCCTGATATTTTTAAAACCACATTAAAACAAGATACTCGCGTACCTTCTCAGGTCGTCTGAAAACCCGGTTCACACGTTTTCAGACGACCCCTTACGCATTCTTTCCTCTGTTCGACAGCCATCCTGCGACAAACGTCGCGGCGATGACGATGAACACGCCCAAAGCGGACACGGCGGACAAATGTTCGCCCAGAATCCATACCGCCATGATGACGCCGACGACGGGTTCGAGCGAAATCAAGAGGCCGGAGACATTGGCAGGAACTTTGTTCATGCCCTTGTTCCATAAGAGATAGGCAAGCCAACTGCATCCCACCCCCAAATACAAAACCGACAGCACGCCGCCCCACGACCAGTGGACTTCATAGCTCTGAGCCAACACCAGTGAAAACGGCAGGCACAACACCGCCGCCGCCGCCATGGAAGCAGAAGTAAATGCGGGCGCGCCGATGCGGGCAATCATCTGCTGGCTCGGCCGTATCACGCCGGCGAAACCGAATCCCGCAAGCAGAATCAGCAAACAGCCGAACCAATCGACCGCGCCGCCCTCTTCCGCACCGCCCAGCACCATCATCCCGATGCCGGCAAACGCCGCCGCCCCGCAAATCCAGTGGTAAATCTTGGCTTTATCGTTAAAAACGAAATGACCGACAAACACCACCAGCAAGGGTTCCAGCCCGACCATGGTAATCGCGCTGGCGGCGGACGTGTATTTCAAGCCGATAAACTGAAGCAGCAACACCACGACGTAGTTGATAAAGGCGATACACAACAATGGCTTCCACTCGCGGCGCGGAATCTTGCCGAAATGGCGGCAACAGGAAGGCAGCACCATCAATGCGGCAATCAACAGCCGCGCCTCGACCATCAACGCGGCATCAAGCATCTCGTAAGTATATTTGGCGGCGATAAACGAGCTGCCCCAAATCAATAAGGAGAGTATTTGGTAAATCATGGCTCAAGTCGTCGGATAAAAGGATGCACTGATGAAAGGCAGGACATCACGCCCCACCCTGCCCCGATTCGGTCAACGAATCCAAAAAGGCAAAGAGTTTCGCGTTCATCTGCGTAAAATCGAAACGCTCGATTTCATCGGGATGCTGCACATAAGCCTGCGTCCTGCTTTGCGCCGCCAAGTTTTCGCGCCCGTCGGCGGCAATCAAGAGGCCGACGGCGGCGCGGTCGAATTCCAAATGCGCCTGAAACGCATAATGCTTGGGAGAGAAGCGGACAATCTGGCGCGGACAGCCTTTGCTCGCCGCCAATACTGCCGCCCCATCCGTCAGTCCGGGCATATCTCCGTGCCAATGCCCCGCAAGGAAAGACGCGCCCAGCAAGGCGGTATGCGGGTCGTTCAAACCTTCCTGCGTCAACTCGACCGGATACACGCCGATTTCGCGGTGCGGGCTGCGCCCGTGCCGTGCGCCGTAGGCGACGGACAAAAGCTGTGCGCCCAAGCACACGCCGACAATGTACTTGTCCGCCGCCACCGCCTGACGCATCAGGCGCAGCTCGGCTTCAGGGTCGTAATACGGAAAAGCCTGCCTGTCTTCATCGGGCGACTGCGGTCCGCCCATGACGATCAGAAAATCGATACCGTCCGCGTTTTCGGGCAACGCTTCCGACTCATAAACCTTAGTCGACGCCGTACGATGACCGCGCGACCGCGCCCAATCCCAATACGCGCCCGGCACTTCAAAATCCTCGTGCAGGATGAAATGGACGTTCAACGTTTTCCCCCGCGTACCGCCGTCATGGCGAAACTCCTGCTTCATCAGTTTTCTCCCTTTGCAACAAGCCTGATATTTACAGCAAACCGTGCTGCAACAGTTTCTTACGCAGCGTATTGCGGTTCAGTCCCAAAATCACCGCCGCTTTGGACTGATTGCCGCCGCATTGTTCCATCACGCACGCAAGCATCGGCTTTTCCACTTGGTGCAACACCATGTCGTACACACCGCAAGGCTCCGTACCGTTCAAGTCTTTGAAATACTGTTGCAAATTCTGTTCAACGCATTGCGCAATATCGGGGATGGGTTGTTTCATAACATATCCTCCTTCGTTGTTTTTAAAGATGACAGGTCGTCTGAAACGGGGTTCAGACGACGTTTGTTGAGTTTGAATTAAATAGATTGTTTTTTATTTCGATGAAATTGTGTTTTCAGACGACCTGATATTGCCGCCATTTCCGGATAAGAATCATCCTGTTGGCCCGACAACCCAAGCTATCCGCTGATAACCTTAATCCCCAGCAAAGCCAACGCTCCACCGCAAAATCGGTCTATCCAATGACCGAAACGCTGAAAACGTTTGCTCACGGCAGGGGCGGACAACATCAGCGCGACAAGGCCGAGCCAAACGAACAGCATCAGCGCCATCCATACGCCGTAAACCCCCATCTGCCACATCGGCGTATCCGGCGACAATACGACGGTAAACAGCGACAGCATATACACGACCGCCTTCGGGTTCAGCACATTGCACAACACCCCGCGCCATATCGTTTTCCATGTCGGTTCATCCGCCATATGGTCCTTACGGATTTCGACCGTCCCGCCCGCAGCTTTCGCGCGCAAACCTTTATAGCCGATATACAGCAGATACAGGCCGCCGACGATTTTGACCGCGGTCAGAAGCGGGGCGGACTGAGCCACCAGCGTGACCAAGCCGAGTACGGAATAAATAATGTGGATACCGAATCCCAACGCAATGCCCAGCGCGGTCAACATTCCGGCAGCCCGCCCCCGGCTCAACGCCTGCTGCGAAACGAGTACAAAATCGGGACCGGGCGACATGCACGCCAAAAAATGTACGCCGGTGATAATCCAAAAGCCATGCCAAAAAGTCATAATGAAGCCTTTTGTATTAAAGAGGGGGTTGTAGAAAGGCGCATCAGCCTTTAAGAATGAATGAAGATTAACCATCAAGCCTTCACCATGCCGGATTACAGTCCACGCAACCTACTCCCCCAAGCAGGTAATCTTGCCAACCTTTTCTCCGTCCGGTTCGATTTCTGCTACATGATCTCCATATTTATCATCCCAAAAGAAACGCCCGTTTTTCTCATACCAAGGTTCGCCCAGTACATACCAAGCCTTGTCCAAACTGTCACCGGGGCGGATGGTTTCGCATGTCGCTCTACTCTTAAACGCACTCAACATACACGCATCATGTTGACGACAATCGGGATTCATGCACCTGCCCTTGTCGTCATTCCAATTGCGATCCATTAATTTACAGGCTATCAAATTATAGTCATAAGCATAAAACCCGTATCCTGTCATCAACAGCGCAGCAATACCTAAGCTTTGTAAACGCGGCGTTAATTTCATATTTACTTCTCGCAAGATAAAAAGGTCGTCTGAAACGCCCTACCCTTCACGATATGCACACACCCAGCGGTCGGTTTTCTCCGAAAGCGTCTCAAGATAGGCAGCTAGGGTATCGTATTGTGCCGCTGCGCTGTCCAAGCGGTTGATGTCCCGGCGTGTTTGCTCGCCGTCGGGCATTTCGTCGATGTACCAGCCTATGTGTTTGCGGGCGATGCGTACGCCGGCGACTTCACCATAAAACGCGTGCATGGCGCGGATATGGTTCAAAATGGTGACATTGCACTCTGCCAAGCTCAAGGCAGGCGGCAAAACGCCGTATTCGGCGTAATGTTTCAAATCGCGGAAAAGCCATGGCCTGCCTTGTGCGCCGCGCCCTATCATGATGCCGTCGGCGGCGGTTTGTTTGAGGACGGCGGCGGCTTTTTGCGGCGAAGTGATGTCGCCGTTGACCCAGACGGGGATGTTCAGACGACCTTTGGTCTCGGCAATCAGATCATAAGCCGCTTCGCCCTTATACATTTGCGTGCGTGTGCGTCCGTGGACGGCAAGGGCGGCGATGCCGCAATCTTCGGCGATGCGGGCGATGGCAGGCAGGTTTTTATGATCGTCATGCCAGCCCAAACGGGTTTTGAGGGTAACGGGAACGTCCACCGCGCGGACGACGGCTTCGAGAATGGCGGCAACCAGCGGCTCGTTTTGCATCAGCGCGCTGCCGGCTTGAACGTTGCAGACTTTTTTGGCGGGACAGCCCATGTTGATGTCGATAACCTGCGCCCCGAGGCTGACGTTGTAACGCGCGGCATCCGCCATCTGCTGCGGATCGCTGCCGGCAATCTGGACGGCAACGATACCGCCTTCATCGGCAAAATCGCTGCGGCGCAGGGTCTTTTTGGTATTTCTAAGCGTCGGGTCGCTGGTCAGCATTTCGCACACCGCCCAACCCGCGCCAAAATCTCGGCAAAGTCGGCGGAAGGGCTTGTCCGTAATGCCCGCCATCGGGGCGAGTGCAATGGGATTGTCGATAATGTAGCCGCCGATGCGCATGGTCAAACCGCCGTATGGAAAGGGCTGCCATTGTACAATTTTTAAGCAGGGTTTCCAATGGGATTTACTTTGACGGACAGGAAAAAAGGTCGTCTGAAAAAGTGAACTGCACCCCAAAAGTTGGACACATCCCCTCCAACTCACAAGGTGCAGTTTTTTTATGAGCAAATATACATTACACTTCAAATACCAAGCCGTACTCCACTACCTGCATATACGCAGCCAACAGCGTACCGCAGACCACTACGGCATTTCCCGAACCCACCTGAGACGATGGATACGCGCCTATCAAGAAGGCGGTATCGGCGCACTCGAACATCCCCAATCCAAAACCATGCCCCAACACCGCAAAAACCCCTTCATCTCAGATAAACCCGACCAAGAAAAAACGCAGGCAGAGCTTATCGAAGAGTTGTGCTATATGCGCGCAAAGGTTGCCTATTTAAAGGAGTTAAAAGCCCTCAGCCAAAAACAGACCGAAAAGGACAAAGCCAAACCGTCCAAACACTGAGGGCGCAACACCCGCTCAAATACCTGCTGCACATCGCAAACCTGCCCAAAAGCAGCTTTTACTACCACCACCAAGACCGACCCGACCCCGACGCAGCCGACAAAGCCCTCCTCGTCGAAACCTACCGGCGGCATAAAGGACGCTACGGACAAAGGCGC
>NZ_AJMT01000081.1:0-2154 GCF_000260655.1 Neisseria sicca VK64 | reverse complement strand
CAAACAAACCATTCTTTCCGTTTTTCAGACGACCTCTTTAGAGTACCGCCTATCCGAGTTTTGCTAAAGAGAACAATATGTCTATTCAAAACCACCACCTAGACTGGCTCGAAGCCGAATCCATCTACATCATCCGCGAAGTCGTCGCCGAAGCGAAAAATCCCGCGCTGCTGTTTTCCGGCGGCAAAGATTCCGTCGTTTTGCTGGCGCTGGCGGTCAAAGCGTTCAAACTCGAAGGCCGCCCGCTCAAGCTGCCATTCAAGCTGCTGCACGTCGATACGGGGCACAATTACCCCGAAGTGATTCAGTTCCGCGATGAAACCGTGGCGCGCACGGGCGTGCAACTGGTGGTCGGCAGCGTCGAAGATTCCATCAAAAAAGGCACGGTCGTCCTGCGCCGCGAAACCGATTCGCGCAACGCCGCGCAGGCGGTGACGCTGGTGGAAACCATTGAAGAACAAGGCTTTGACGCACTGATGGGCGGCGCGCGGCGCGATGAGGAAAAAGCGCGGGCGAAAGAGCGGATTTTCTCGTTCCGCGACGAATTCGGACAATGGGACCCGAAAAGCCAGCGTCCCGAACTCTGGTCGCTCTATAATACGCGGCTCTTTAGCGGCGAAAACATGCGCGTGTTCCCCATTTCAAACTGGACGGAACTCGACATTTGGCAATACATCGCCCGCGAAAACCTCGCGCTGCCGCCGATTTATTACAGCCACAAACGCGAAGTCGTCGAACGCGGCGGGCTGCTCGTCCCCGTTACCCCGCTGACGCCGAAACGCGAAGGCGAAGTTAGCCAAATCCGCGACGTGCGCTTCCGCACCGTCGGCGACATTTCCTGCACCTGCCCCGTAGCCAGCACCGCCGCCACGCCCGAAGACATCATCGCAGAAACCGCGGCAGCCACCATCTCCGAGCGCAGCGCCACGCGCATGGACGACCGCGTGTCGGAAGCAGCGATGGAAGAGCGTAAAAAGGCGGGGTATTTTTGAGCGGAGCAATCCGACCAAACCCGCGGCATTCACAATATTTACATCTGAATGTTTCCCTGCCCAAGGTCGTCTGAAACCGATTTCAGACGACCTTTTATTGATACAAATCTAAAAAAACTATTTGCATCACACATGAACTTTAACCAAACAACGCCCCGCACCCAAGCCCAAAGCGAGCGCTTGATTCCGACACCAAATCCGCGCCATTGCCCTTTCCACCTTCAACTTGACCACCCATCCCGATTCCCGTTTACCCGCCGCACGCAGGATAACGATAAAACTGAAACAAACAATGAGTGTTATAATAAGTAAACCGACACACCCGACAGGTCGTCTGAAAAGGAGTAATCGATATGCCCCGACGCGTCTTTATCGTACACGGTTTTGAAGGCAATCCGCACGGCAACTGGTTTGACTGGCTCTCGGCACAAGTCCGCGCCGCAGGCTTCCAAGCCGACTCGCTGGCGATGCCCAATCCCGAACGGCCGACGGTTTCCTCGTGGCAGTTCGCCCTCGACCAAGTCATCGGCAAACCCGACGAAAACACCTTCTTAGTCGGACACAGCCTAGGCTGCATCACCCTTCTGCACTTCCTCAGCCGTCAGCAGCCCGAAAAAATCGGCGGCTTGGTCCTGGCGGCGGGATTCGCCGCCCCCCTGCCCCCGCTGCCCGCCCTTGACGCCTACATCAAAGGCGCCGCGCCCGAATTCGACATCCTGCGCAAAATCCAAATGCCCAAACACTGCATCGTCTCCGACGACGACACCCACGTCCCGCCCGAACTGACCCTGGACATGGCGGACAAACTCAAAAGCCCCGTCACCCACATCGCCCAAGGCGGACACCTGATGGCATCCGACGGCTTCACAGAACTGCCGCAGGCTTGGGAAGCCTTAAAACCGATGCTGGAAGCCAAAATCTGACCCGAACGCATCAAACACCCGTCCGTACAAACCCGCATACCCGTTCCCAAACACAATCCGGTCCGAAACATCCATACGGATACCCGATACAGCCGACAAACCTATTCAAACGAAGTCTTTGAGTTTCAATATAATGGATTAAAATTGCAATGATACGGCGTTGCCAACGCCCTTATGTACTACCCGTACACGACGGGCGTTGCCGCCTTGTCTCATTTTTATTTTAATCCACTATAAAA
>NZ_AJMT01000080.1:0-2124 GCF_000260655.1 Neisseria sicca VK64 | reverse complement strand
CAACCTGACCCACAGCACCGACCAGCGGACGGGCACGACGCAGTTCGAGTACGACAGACTGGGCAGGATTACCCAAGCCGGCAATGAGCTGTTCGCCTTCGACCCTGCGCACAATATCCTCGACATGCCGACGGAAAAGGTCAAACCATACCCTACCCCCTCTCTCGTGGGAGAGGGCAAAACGGCTGTGCCGCTTTCAGACAACCGTTCCGTCATCACCGACAACCGCCTGAAAACCTACAACTGCACGATCTATTACTACGACGAGCTCGGCAACCTGATCCACCGCGAACTCGTCGACGGCGAAGTGCAAAACTATTTCTACGACCTGCACGACCAACTGGTTAAAGCCGAAATCTTCAAAAAAGACGGCACGAAAGAAACTTGGTCCTACACCTACGACGCCCTGGGCAGAAGGATAGACAAAGGCCGTCTGAAAAACGAAGAAGTTTCAGGTAGCCTCGAAAAGGAAACCCGCTTCGTCTGGGACGGCAGCCACCTCTTGCAGGAAGTCCAGCCAGATGGCAGGTATACCTATATCTACACCGACCCGGATTCCTACGAGCCGCTGGCGCAGGTACATAACCGGACCAACGAAGACGGAGAAAACCGACAACAAACCCACTACTTCCACTGCGACCAAATCGGCATCCCTAGGGAGATGACCGATAAAGACGGCAACCTCTTATGGTTCGGCAATTACACCGGCTGGGGTCGTCTGAAAGAGGAAACCCGAGTAACAGATAGCGCATACCAACCCTTCCGCCTGCAAAACCAGTATGCCGACCGTGAAACGGGGCTGCATTACAACTTCTTCAGGTATTACGAACCTGATGCGGGGCGGTTTGTGAATCAGGATCCGATTGGGTTGTGGGGTGGTAGTAATTTTTACTGGTTTGCTAGAAACTCCCAAGAATGGATTGATCCTTTAGGACTATCGGCTATCAGTATGGATGCTGCAATAGACTTAGCATTAAAATTCTTAAAAGAAGATGTACCTGCTCAAATAATTGATGGTCCTACAGGAATACAGGTTATTCAAAACTACGAAGAAAATGGAAAGAAAATGACAAAAAGGGTAGGTTTTGATGTAAACCCTGGGAGCTGTCATGTACAAAAATTAGGACCACATTTAAATTTACAAACTCAAGTTAATGGTAAGATAATAAAAAAAGGTAAATTGGCAGATCCACATTTACCTATTGATCCTTCAACTATCAAAAAAGGTGATTATTAAAATATGGAAAGTATTTTTATTAACGGAAATCTAGAAGACTCTGAAATTGAGATTTTAGGAAAAGTTACAGCACTCAATGCATTAGGCAATATTTTAAATAAAGTCAATACTGTAACATCATTTAAATTGCAAACTTGCTCTAATAAGTTTTATCCCAAAAAGTTTGAGTTTTTACAATTAATATATCACGATGATAAAACTAATAGAATCTCTATTAAAATAGAAGGTAATAAATTGATATTAGAAGGAAATAGCATAGCATTTAATATATTAGGAGACTCATTGAATAATTTTTTTAATGATGAAAGCCAAAAGAATGACCATTTCCATATAGATTATTACGATGGAAATGATGTGCTTAATCCAACTAATATTTCATTAGTTTTTATGTGTTTGTAATTTATTTATACAATATGAAACCTTTGCAAAATTAGCAAGCCGTAATCCGTATGCCTCCCAATTCCGATGGAAAGTGTGTACGTAACTCACGCGGTATCTGCTTTTCAGACGACCTCAAAACCTTCTTTGAGGTCGTCTGAAATTTTTATTCTGTAAATAATCTTATTCGACCATAAGCTGACCGGCTACCGCTACAACGCCGGCAACGAACTGGTCGAGCAGCGCGAATTCGGCGACGACGCCTCCCTCGCCGCCAAACTGATGGCGCAACTGGGCGGACAGCCCGTCCCCAAAAAAGACGCCGCCCCGCTTTCAGACGACCTCGAAGCTCAAACCCCGCTGCGGATTACCGAGTTCAAACGCGATATATTGGGACGCCTAATCCACACCCTCGCCCGCGACGTCGGCGACCGAGTTCAGGAGACCGTTTACGGCTACGACTTGGACGGTAACCTCGTCCGCGCCGCCAACTGCCACAGCATCACCTG
>NZ_AJMT01000079.1:0-7509 GCF_000260655.1 Neisseria sicca VK64 | reverse complement strand
TTGCTGAAAGCAACACGCCGCAAGTAAGGAAAATGTGTTTAACCATATTTTATTTCTTAATTTTCAAAGTAATCTATTCACACCAAAGAAAGCTTATGTCCGGCTGCGTTTAACGGAAACCGTCCCCTCAGGCATAAAATAAGTGTCTATCACTACCGCACCCACGTTTTCTATTTCGCATTCCAGCTGATAACACAAGACCATGATATTGTCTTTGGATTCAGTGAGGTGGATATCCAAGTTCCTTAATCTCGGCTCGTATTTCAACAAGGTTTTCCTCATAAAATACCGCAAGTCATGCGCGCTGGACGGCAGGTTTTTATAAACCATGCTGAGATCGGGAATCCCATAATCCGGCAGATGTTTCAAGGAACCGCTCCTGCTGTTAAGAATGCGTTGGATATTGTCCAAAACACTGCGAACCAACTGGAAGCTGCCCGGCAGGTCATCTATCGGCAAACCGTCGGAATAAAATCCGGTCAGTTTCTCATAGAGTGCGGCATCCATTATTTGACTTTCTTGACCGTCTCTTGAAGCAGGACTTTGTTATCCACCAATTCGATAACGACCGGTTTTTTATTGGTCAGCTGCTTTTTGGTAATCAACATTTTCCAAGTCTGCTCTTCCCCTACTTTGTTATAGAAAGCGACGACGCCGACATATTTGGTGTCTTTATTCAGCGTTTCATCAAAGCTGATGGTTTCCCCCGGCCGGATGGTATATTGCTTGTAACCTTCTGCCAGATCGTTGCTCAAGATGGTTTTGTCTTGATTGAGCAAATCGCGATATGAGGCAACTTCATAATTTTGCTTGTCTTTTAACTGATACACTCGGACGACTGTCGACAGCGACTGCCCGCGCTCGTTTTGATTCAAACCGTTTCGTGCAATTAGGTCGATTTTCAAAATCTTGAGTTTGGTATAAAAAACACTTTTCGTTGCTTCAACCGTTCCATCTTTCATGCCTTGCCAAATCCCGCATCCTGAAAGCATGGCGCATAAAAGGGCTAATGAGCAGACTGACGTAATTCTGGTTTTTTTATTCATGATTTTCCGTTTTCTTGAAGTTAGTTTGAGTAAGTATAGTTCGCTATTTTTATTTGTTTGTCTTGGTGCATCGCACCTAAACCGGTATTAATCCCCAATATTTGTTTTTTTTCCAAACGGCTTTTGGGTATCCATTGTTTTTTAATATTCAGGTAAACACTCGCATCAAAACGACGACCCAAATAGAGTTTTAATAATTCGAGCAATTTTTGGTGCAATTGCTGCTTTGGCAACAGAAGCTGAGCGTTGTCAAATGTATCGGGCGTAATTTCAATACGCACCAAATGACTGTAATCTTTTATCCGTCCGCCCAAAGATGCGCTTCCCCCGTCTAACCGCAAACCGGCTTTCCCCAGTTTGCGGTCCTTCTCCAAAATGACCCACTGCGGCTGGAACTCTTTTACTTTTACGTCGGCAAAGGGAAGAAGGTATCTGACGATGCTGACAATCCCTTCTTTGGTTCGGGTTCGTTGGTAAAAAATACTGAACAACCCCAAAATCCTGCTATCCAGCAGAGGATGCATGAATTTTCCGTTGACCATGCCTTGCCCGATTAGGTGCAAGAGAGAACGCGATAGGCCATCCTGCCCCTCCCGTTGAAACAGAAACGGATAACGGTATTTTTTCCATGCTTGGAAAAACAGGGTCGTGATTCGGTGGTTAAAAATATCTAAAAATGCTGCCAGGCTTTCACTGCCGTCTTTATGTGTCGCAATATCGTTCAGGAAGTAATCCGGCAAAACCGCATCGACACCGTACAAACCTAAAAATGTCGTCCTGACAGTCGGCAGATCGGCTTCTGCGTCATATTCAACCGATGCAATCTCCCCGGAAGGGAAAGATAAAGACTTTACCCTTCTAAATCTTACGGTTGACTCGACAGCCTTTTCTTCATTTCCTTCGGCAAGGGTTTCCAGAACCCGGCAAAATTGGAAGAAATTCATTGTTGCCGCATTGCGTACAATAAACTCCCCCAATTTCTCTTGGAAGATTTCAGACGACCCGCTTTCGCGCTGCGCTTTATTTCTAGGAATCTCCCATAAGGGAAGCGTTTGCCTGTCGTTATTTTCTTTGGCGCTTTTGTGCGCCGTTTCTAAAACCGTGTGATAGTTGTTTTGCTGTCTTTCCATGTATATGTTTTCCCGGATGGCAGAGAAACAATGCTGAACCGGGTAAACAGGTTCAAATCAGCATACATTGCAAAAAATTCGTTCAATAATTCTCCGAACAAATAAATTTCCGCCTCACCGCTAAATGCGGTCGAATCAAATGTTACGGTAATATGAATTCCGCGGTGGACTGCGCCACGCTCGATTCTCTGTACTGTTTCATGTTTGACATCAACAATACCATTCAGTCTGCGCTTGTTCAGCTCGTCTTCAGTCCAGTCGTAAATGGACAATGCACCTTTCAAACTGTCGACATTCAATAGTGATAAATAGTTGGGCGACAAATGGGACAATATGCGCCATTGGAATCTATCCTCTGTCGGCGGATAGCAAGACAATGTCGGCGTGGTAAGGTTTCTGACCATTTTGACATTTGGTTCGGCGATATCGTCGTCTTGAATCTGGGTTTCCCTCAGACTTTTACGCGGCAAAGCGCCATTTGTCCCGACCACCTTCAATGAAAGCGTCTCGGTAGGCAATATATCTTTTCTATCCCACAGCAATCCGCCAAGCATGATAAATGTTTCATGTCTTCCTGATACGCCTTGTTTGACTTTGGTATGGAAATACCTTTCCGGCGCATCATATTTCATCAAACCACCACGATGCTGGAATGAGGAAAAAGGAATATAGGGGTAACGTTTGCCTGTTTCATGATTAACCGCCTCTACCTCTTCGACGGAATAAACTTCAACAGCCATACCTTCATGTAACAGCGGCTTCACCTGATATTCGAACGCCTTATGATCCACTCGGATAGGCTCTGCTTCCATATCAAACAGATTGATGGCAGGCACGCAGTTCAATTTCAAACAGTCAGGAGGAAATCGAAGCTCTGAAGGGTATTGCTTGGAAAGAACCACATTCACGCTAAACTCATTAATACGTTCCGACCACGCTCCGGCATCGATGCCCACTAAATCAATAAAGAAAAACTTCTGTTTGAAACAAAAATATTCCAGCAATAGTTGGTAGCCGCTGAAGCTGTTATTGACTTTCTCCCACAACCTTTCATCTTCAGCAAATCCGACTGCCTTAAACTGTATATTGCCGGCGGATGGCAATTCGGCATGATGAAGGCTGATTCGTGCTGTCTGATTCAACAAAGCATGACGCAATGCGAAGGCAATCGGTTCGTCGGCGGAAATATAAATTCTGATTTTGGAAAAATCTAAATTTTCTTTCTGTATTTGCCGGTGGATACCAAAAGTTAATTTGATGACGCTTTGACCATTCGCATCATAATCCAACAATGTATGCAATATGCTCAAAGGTTGGAGCGCAACATCAGCAGTGGTCCGATACAAGCATCTGGTCAATCTATCGTTGATATTGATAGGTTCGGACTGAACGGACAATCCTTTTTTGACGACTTGCCCTCCTTGCAACTTTTTATTATCCGGAATCAATTCCAAAACAGTCAGGGAAGGAATCATCCTCAGATAATGCGGCCACAGCATATGGACCAACCCCTCCGTCAATTCCGGAAAGTCATCATCTAATTTTTGTCTGATCCTCCCTGTCAAAAAAGCAAAACCTTCAAACAGCCTTTCTACATAAGGATCGCGCGTACCTACCCTGTCTAAATTCAACATTGCGGCACGATCAGGGTGGGCCTTTGAAAACTCTAATCCCGCCTCTTTGAGATACCGCATCTCTTCTTCATAATAGCGTAATGTGGGATCTGACATAATATATGCTTAATAAATTAATTCCAATGCACGGACAACATCAGCCTGCATCAACTCTGTCCGTAAAAATTCAAGCTGTCCGACAGCCTCAATATCTTTATTATCAAGGTTTTCACTTAATAGTTGATACCAAAGGGCATACACTTCAAACGTAAAATGTTTGTCCCACTCTTTAACTGTCAACACTTGCATCTGCTTCGAAGCCTGTTCCAACAGTTTCACTGCCCAGTCCTCTTTTTGAGCGCTTACAGCCAACCGCGCCATCATCACCCATTTCTTAACCTGCCCAGAACCTGTCTGCCACTCCGGTAATGTTTCCAACCAAGCAAATGCAGCGTCTAAACCGTGTTCTTGTGTTTGCAACAGCGCCTGTTGCCAGTAACTTTCTTGATTTTCTGTCTGAGATGGCGACGCTAACACTGCTTTTTGAATGGCTTGACTACTCGTCTGCTTGCGCGCGGACGACATGACCTTTTCTTCCAGCCATTTAAGCGTATCAGCCGATACGAACGGGAATCCGTTATCAAAACTCAAGCCGGTCAGGCCTTCGCATCGGGTCAATAAGGATTTCAACTCAAATAGCGACGACTCAACTTGGGAAAGATATAAACCACCTAGCGCCTGCTGACCTTGCCATGCGTAATATTGCAAATCCAGCCAATAGTGATTAGCACCTTCCAAAAAAGCCGCTTCCACTTTATCGAGCAAATCGCGCCATTGCTGCTCCTGAACCAAACGATTCAGGTTTGCCAATAAATCTGCCCTTGGAGCCTTCAAACGCGTCTGACCATTTTGATGCGGAGGAATGCCGTTCAATCCGCCCCAACGGACGGCTCGAATCATCTTGTTTGCAGACCAATAACCATCATCCTGTTCTCTCAAGTAGGCAGCATTAATCCTGACTTGGTCAAGCAAGGCTTTAGAAGAGTTAACCTTTGTGACAGTCAGACTTTCAGACGACCCTCGACTCTCTTGATGAATTTGCGGCGTTGCCACTTGCTCAACAGGCGCACTGGTCTCTTGATTTTGACTTGAACTTGTTGGAGAAGATGAAAAACGAACAGATGACTCTTCAAAATATTGCAACAATGGAAATAAGCTGGGGCGTACTACCTCTTCCCATCCCTCAAAGTAATGTTGCAACCACATCAAAGCCGATAATGTCCGCTTAAGCTCCGTAGAATCAGATAATCCCACGTTCTTAAGCGTATCCAGCACCCTTTCGCCGGACAACCAATTTAATGCATTACGTTTTTGTACAGGCTTTTTCGGCCACAGCGACTGATCGAATTTTTGCAGCAACCCGCACAAAATCTCCAAACCGTCTGAAAAACCTGCCAAGCCTCTGTCTCTCAGCGAGGCAAAAATGTAATAGGTTGCTACCCTCAGGTCTTTAGATTCACGCTTCAGCAGGCGTTCTGAAGCATCCAAAATCAATCGGTAGTCCATACCCGAAAGTTTGGCCAACTCAATCTTGATGGCTTCAAAATCATCTGTATAGGCGACATCCTCGCCGCAAGGATGGTCGTCTGAAACAGGCTCCAACCATTCTTGCCAGCGATGGATATTGTTATCGGTGATGGATGTGCCTTCATCACCGAGTATCGGCTTTACCCATTGGGGTAATGTCATCATTATTTAACCTCAAAAATCTTATTCGGCAGATGGATATTTTTCAGATCCAGCAGTCCCAACGGTCCTTTACCGGAATTGGTCCGCATATAGAAGCGCATCAATTTGTCTTTTTCCAGTGGGAACTCGACCAGATAGGTACTTCCATCAATCGGTGTAACCCTGGATTTTTCAAGCATACGGATGAAACCGAAACGTCCGCTGATTTCCTGAGTTTTACGCATACCTTCTGCCTCGGTTTCCCAAGAAATACGCAAACCGGCATTGCTGACATCACCCGGCCATTTGAATGGCTTCCACTCTGTCTGTTGGTTGAAATAATTCAATGATTGACCATCAACAACCAAGTCGAATTGAACAATTCCCTGAGTAGACGTCGGCTTCAGCTCAAAGCTGTAACCACCTTCTCCGTTGACGAAGAAATCCTCAGAAATCGCACTCAATTTATTCAGCTGTTGCAACAATCCCGGATTGACTTTCAATTCGCTTCCCGGTGCCACAATCCATTGATTGCCTTGTTTGGTCAAAACACCTGCCAATTGGGTCGTTATAAACTGATTCAATGCGCCTTTGTTGATATCCAAGTATTTTGCCAATACGGGAATCGAAACTTCGGTTTCTGATTTGGCAAACGGATATCTGCCGCCCAACTCGGACTGCATAGGATTAACAAAATTGCTTGCCCACAGATTATTGATGTCTTTTTGGGCCACACCTGCAATCGAATCCCATACGGAATTAAATGGCAAGACAAAAACGTTGCGCGCAAACGGCAGCAATCTGTCACCCACACCAGCTTCAATCAAACGCGCATACTGCATACCTTCAAGAAATTCATTGTCTCCGCCGTTCAAGACTCCTTGCACGGCCGATCTGGCTACACCACCGGTATCGGAAGAAGACGCCATTTGAATCAAACGTTGTTTAATGGTCGTCACTCGCTCAAGGTAACGTTGCAGGCTCAAATCGCTCTTCGGATTGATTTGCGCGTCAATCAATTGCAGCAGGTTTTCAAATTCTGCTTCCAACGGTCCTGCCAGATAATCATTGACTTTACCTTCCAGGGCGTTGATGTTTTCTGCCTGTGAATTTAATACCGTATCGGCAACCCTACGCGAGCGGGCAGACAGCTGTCTTGCCGCCGCACGTTTTGCAGCATCGGCGACCGCCGGATTTACGTCGATTTTTTTGCTGTCCAACTGGCTGCTTTCTTTTACAGCATGGAACAATGCCACCAATGGGGAACGCTGAGGATCTGCATAAACGTGGAACTGATTGACCGCATCCAAATTGGTCGTCCTTGGCTGCCATGTAATACTGTTCATCATGTCATACCAAGCCGCAGCATATTCTTTGAAATAACGCTCTTTCAGACTGTTGATCGCAGCTTCCGTCACCGGTGCCTGATGCAGGTTTCCACCCAGCACCCAGTCAGTATTCTTGCTGTCTTTAACAGCTTGGTCCAGAGCAGGTTTAACATATTTCTCCCAGCCTTCGACTGTATACACGCGGGGCAAAGGTTTGCCGACATTCCAAATGCCTTTCAAATCCTTATTCAGCAGCTCTGCCAATGTGATGGTTTTCAGCTTGGCATCCGTACCTTGTACGATACGTTTGTATAACTGTTCACTGCCTTGGTCGCGGTTGATCCAATCCACCAGAATCTGACGGCTTCGTGACACCAATTCAGGTTGCTCCGTTTCCAGCCAACCGGAATGGGTAGCCATACGCGGTACGAAAAATTGGGCCAAAATTTGTGCATCTTTGGTAGAAACATTCTGCGCCGACAGCATTTCCACCAATTTTTTCGTCAGGAACTCAGCATCTTTTTTGTCTTTGGTTTTCTCTACATGGGACGTCAGCATCAAATATGCTTTCAGGTCTTGATAAGAACTGTCTTGCAGTTCAAAGTCGTCCGGAATCTGCCCTTCGAGCATAGTCAAACCATCCAACTTATTCGCAAAGAATACG
>NZ_AJMT01000078.1:0-6369 GCF_000260655.1 Neisseria sicca VK64 | reverse complement strand
AATCATCCTTATTACACGCGTACAGGTGTAGATTTAGGTATTTCACGTTGGATAAAACCAAATTTACGCCTATCTGCCAACGGAACCTTTGCACAAAAAGATTATGCCTATACCAAACGACAAGGGAAAGATTATCAGATTGGATTTGGGGCGACCTACCTGATGAATGATAAAACTTATTTCTTAGGAGGTTTGAATTATGCGCGTGACAAAGTTGAAAATTTCGCAGGCAGCAGCTCCAAACGGATAGGAGGTTACTTAGGTTGGGGGCAAATTTGGGGTGAAAATTTCAATAGTCGCCTTATCATCAATCACTACAATGAACGCTTTGATGGAAAACATTACGTCTTTACCGACCGTCATCGTACAGATAATGTCGTGGTTACCAATTTAAGCCTCTGGCACAATAAACTGAGTTTTCTAGGAATTACGCCGAGATTAAATTGGCGATATACAAACAATAACAGCAATATTAATGAACTTCATGGTTATACAAAAAATCGTGTATTTATAGATTTTGAGAAAACGTTTTGAAAAAATTTGATATACACGCACTTTAACTAAATCTATCGAACTTAGTTAAAGGGTCGTCTGAAAGTATAGTGGATTAAATTTAAATCAGGACAAGGCGACGAAGCCGCAGACAGTACAGATAGTACGGAACCGATTCACTTGGTGCTTCAGCACCTTAGAGAATCGTTCTCTTTGAGCTAAGGCGAGGCAACGCCGTACTGGTTTAAAGTTAATCCGCTATAAAAAAGCTGAGTCCTGTCACATACAGAACCCAGCTTTTTATTTAATCCACCAAAGCAGATTTTTATGAGTATCCAATATTTTGGAGTGACCCAGTGTTTTCAGACGACCTCTTTCCTCAGCCGATCAACTGCTTCAACACTTCCGCTTTGGCTTTATCGTAATCCTCTTGAGCAATCAAACCGCCGTCCAGCAAAGATTTGAGTTTCGCCAATTTTGCCTGCGGGTCTTCGGAGGCCGTCTGAACGCTTTGAGCGGGTTGTGCTGCCGGTTGTGCCGCGGGCTGCATCATACCTGCCATCGCACCAGCCATTGCCTGACCGACGCCTGCGCCCACGCCCAAGCCTGCGCCGATTCCGGCAAGTCCGCCTTCGTTTTGCGCGGCAAGCGGGATGGATTCGGCGGTTTGGTATTGGGTGTAGCGTCCCAAGTCGCCGATGACACCCATGGAAATTTTCTTATCTAACGCTTCTTGGATGGCGGCAGGCAGGGTAATGCTTTCGACGGTAAAGTTTTCCAGCGTCAAGCCGAGTTTGGCAAATTCTGCGCCGAGCAATTCGCCGATTTTTTGCGACAGCAAAACTTGGTTTGCCGCCATGTCCAAAAACGGAATACCGGAGCTGCCGAACGCTGCCGCAAGCTGGGTAACGGCGATATTGCGCAACTGGTTTTCCAACTCGGCGCCGCTGTATTCTGCCGCTACGCCGCTGACTTCTTTGAAGAATTTTGCCGGATCGCTGATGCGATAGGCGTACATGCCGAACGAGCGCAACTGCACTGCGCCGAACTCGGCATCGCGCACGGTAACGGGTTGCGACGTACCCCATTTCCGCGCAAGCTGTTGTTTGGTATTGAAAAAGTAAACATCGGATTTAAACGGGGATTCAAAGAGCTTGTCCCAGTTTTTCAGGTTGGTCAGCAGCGGCAGCGTTTGGGTATTGAGCGTGTAACGCCCCGGTCCGAACACGTCGGCGGTTACGCCCTCATCGACAAACATCGCCATCTGCGCCTCGCGCACGGTCAGGCTCGCGCCGTTTTGGATTTCCTCGTCGGCAATCGGGAAACGCCACATCAGCAGGCTGTCGTCGGGATTCGGCCATTGGATGACGTCGATAAACTGTTTCTTGATAAAGTTGAACATTGCGGTTCCTTATTTTGAAGAATGGGTAACTTGTCGGTTGTAGACATGACATAAGGGCAGAAAACGTATGTTTTCTTCAACCGATTATAAAATCAGGTTAAACACCGGCATTTCTAAGAATATCGGCATAGCGTCGAACTGCTTGCCGCCTGTGCTTTGTGTAGACGGTCAGGTTTGCGCTATTTCGGGGATTTTCGCCGCTAATCGGAAAATGACCATCGGAAAAATCGTCGGATGAAAAATCTGAGCGGTTGATATATCTGCCAAGCGGTAATTGTTGGGTTTTGTTGGGTCATTATAGAATGGTTAGTGCAATTTCTCTAACTTATCATATTGATTCTAACAAAGAAAAGGAATATACATGCAAAAAACCACCCGCTTCTGCTTTGCCGTTTTGGCATTGTCAGCCGCCGTCTGCACACAGGCTGCCCGTCCTGTCGAGTTTACCGTGGGTACGGAATATTACAAAGAGAATTATCGGGAATATAAAGACGGCGAGCGCCTTATGCGTCAAAAGGGAAACCTGTGGTCTCTGACAGGCGGCGTCAAATATCGCTTTAACGACCGCCATGCAGCAAAATTAGAAGGACGCTACTCCCGAGGCAAGTCGGATTACACAGGAAGGTATCAGGACGGAAGAGGCAATGTAACGGAATACGGCACTGCCACGTTCAACGGCTCTCCGCGCCGCGTCTATGATGTCCGTGCCTTATATGAATATACGCACCCGATTAACGACCGTGTCAGCCTGACAGCCGGAGCAGGCGTGGGTCACCGCGTTTTGAAAGATTTGGGTTCCCGCGTCGTAGCAAACAATTACGACCGCAAAAACCGGACCACTTATGCGCAAATCAATGCCGGTGTAAACATTGCGCTTCCTGCCGGTTTCGAAGTTTCACCCAATATCGCCTACAACCATTCCCTGAGAAGTCGTCAGCATTCTTATCGCGCCCATCAGGACATCGAAATGAAACAGCCGAGCGGACACGGCATCGAAGTCGAAGTGCCCGTATCTAAAAAATTCGCCAACGAATCTAAAATAAGCGTCGTTCCGTTTTATCGCGGCTGGAAAGTCAAGAAATCGGATACGGCCCTCGTCTATCTGCCAGACGGTATATATGGTTCCACCGAACCTAAAAACTACACCCATGAAGCTGGTGTAAAAGTACGATATACATTCTGATGCACTGACGGTGCGTTTACGTTTTCAGACGACCTTGCAGACAAGCAGGTCGTCTGAAATTTTTAGTATAGTGGATTAAATTTAAATCAGTACGGCAAGGCGAGGCAACGCCGTACTGATTTAAATTTAATCCACTATATTTATGGAAACACTCAACTGTCCGAACCCAAGAAAACAGAAACATCAGGTCAGACAAGCCGCATTCAAGATGCCGATGGATACGGACACCGCGCCAAACAGCGCGCCGACGGCGACGTTGTTGCCGATGAGTTCCTCCGTTGCGCCTTTAATCATCATCGTGGCGGCGAAATACACCAAAATCTGAATCACCGCCGCCGCGAGACCCCACAGGATAAAATCAACGAAACTGACGCTGTGGGCAATGCTGGATGCGAGCGTCAAACAAAATCCGACCAGCGCTCCGCCGAACGACAAGGCGCAGGCAAGGTTGCCGTTTTTAATCAGCCGCAACTCTTCCGCAGGCGTAATCCGCAGATAAACTGCGCCGAAAACGGCAGTCATCGCCACCCCCGCAAGCATATATTGCAGGTAAAGCAGGTATTGGGGCAGGGAAATACTCACGATAGGGCTTCCTCGGTATTTTGATATAATGGATTATGCCACAACTCTAAGCCATCTGAAATTAAAGGGGACGCACCGCAAACCGGCCCTTCCTTAAAAAACGGTTTTGGACTCGAAAAACCATACATTCAACACCCAAGGTAGCGCGGCAGGATACGCATTTCTGTTCAAAACATACCGTTTTACACATCAAGCCCCTCCATTGTCGAATCATCCGTTTTTCAGATTTCAGACGACCCTATAAAACGCCCACACCATGACCGCCAACCGCACCCTCATCATCTCCGTCTTCATCGTCGCCAGTTGCGGCCTTGCCTACGAACTCATCATTGCCGCGCTGGCGAGCTATCTTTTGGGCGACAGCATTTTGCAGTTTTCCTCCGTCATCGGACTTTACCTTTTCTCGATGGGCATAGGCGCGCACCTGACCCGCTACATCAAAGACGAAGACGTGTTGCACCGCTTCATCGAAATCGAACTTTTGGTCGGCATCATCGGCGGCATTTCCGCACTGGCCTTGTTCGTCGCCTTCGGGCTTTCCGCCGCCCCGTTCCGCACTCTGCTCTACGCCTTCGTACTGATTGTCGGCGCAGTCGTCGGCATGGAAATCCCGTTGGTGATGCGCGTGTTAAACCGCAAAGGCGCAGAGTTTAAAGAACTCGTTGCCAAAGTCCTGACCTTCGACTATTTGGGCGCACTCGCCGTTTCCCTGCTCTTCCCGCTTCTCCTCGCCCCCAAACTCGGCATGGCGCGTTCCGCCCTTTTGTTCGGCATCCTCAACGCCGCCGTCGCCTACCTGACCGCGCGCGTATTCAAAGCCGAACTGCCCCGCTACCGCGCCATCCGCCTGCGCGCGCTGATTGTCTTGTCCGTCCTCGCCGCCGCCTTCGCCTACGCCGACCGCATCTCCTTCAAAGCCGAACAAAGCTATTTCGGCGATCCTATCGTCTATCAAAGCCACTCGCCCTACCAGCGGCTCGTCGTAACCCGCTGGAAAGACGACACCCGCCTCTACATCAACGGCAACCTGCAATTCTCCTCGCGCGACGAAGCCCGTTACCACGAAGCCCTCGTCCTGCCCGCCATGCAGATGGTTCAAAACGCCGCCCGCATCCTCATCCTCGGCGGCGGCGACGGATTGGCGGCGCGCGAAGTCTTGAAATACCCGCAGGTCAAACACGTTACCCTGGTCGATTTAGACCCCGACATGACCGCCACTTTTAAAACCTCCACCACCTTAAGCGCGCTCAACCAAGGCTCGCTGTCCCACCCCAAAATGCACGTCGTCAACGACGATGCCGCCAAATGGCTGGAGGGGTCGTCTGAAAAATTCGACGTCATCATCATCGACCTGCCCGACCCGTCCAATTTCTCGCTGGGCAAACTCTACTCCGTCCCCATGTACCGCCTCGTCGCCCGCCATCTTCAGCCGCAGGGCAAAATCGTCGTCCAATCCACCTCGCCCTACTTCGCCCCCAACGCCTACTGGTCGGTCGTCGCCACCCTCGAAGCCGCCGGCCTTTCCACCGCGCCTTACCACGTTTACGTCCCCTCCTTCGGCGAATGGGGATTTGTGTTGGCAGGCTTCGATAAACAATTCCCCGTCCCGAAGAAATTCGACGTCCCTACGCGTTATCTGAACGCCCAAACCGCCGCCGAAATGTTCCGCTTCCCGCCCGACATGGCAAGGCGCAAGGTCGAGCCGAACTATCTGAACAACCAAATCCTCGTCAGCTATTTCGAAAGCGACTGGCGCAACGTAACCCGTTGAGCCGCTTCCCCAAAACAAAGGTCGTCTGAAAAACATTTTCAGACGACCTTTCCATCGCTATTGCTTCACAGGTTTCAAAGTCGGCAAAACCGTATCCCAAATCGCAAGGACTTCGGCTTCGCTGCGCTTCGTCCCGTCTTTTTTCTCCGCGCCAAACTGCATCATGATGCGCGGGTCGCCGCCGTCGCGCTCCCAAAAGAACATATATTTGTTGCCGCCCCATTTCACCAATTTTTCCTCACCCGGCATACCGTTGATGGTGCGTTTGCCTTGGCGGATGGTGCGGGTTAACGCTTTAACCAATAAGCCTTTTTCTGGATCAACTTTGCGTTTCAGCAGCGTCGCTTCGCCCGCTTTCAACACATCGCCGTGCATGATTTCCAAACTCATATCGTGTTGTTTGGCAAATTCGACGGTGCTATGAACTTCAAACGGTTTTTTGCCGTCATCGGCGATAAAACCGCCTATCAGGCATATACCGTGTTTATTTGGCACTTCAAATTCCTGCCTGGTTTTCAAACCGCTGAGGATTTCTTGGCGGAATTTTTTCTCCATGGTGTTTATCGCTTCTTTTTCTTGGATTTTCCAGTTGGCAGGGGCTTTGCCATGATCAGAAGGAATGCGGAAATAACTACGCACAATATAAGCATCATCATTATCCAGCTTGAAATATAAATCGGCTTCGTAGGGCATACCGTCATCCCCAACAAGATCTTCCCAACCAAATCCTTTTCGCGTTACCTGCATCATTGCCCGATCCGGAATCAGGGTACGGGTATCGACGACAATATCGGTTCCATCTCTACCATTTTGCTTAGTCTCATTGATGGTCCTAACGTTTCTCTTCCAGTCGTTAAACATGACCATCACGCTCCAGCCGTTGTAATCAAGGTGCGTACTGCCATGACGGCGTTTGGACGGCAGGCGCAATTGATAGCG
>NZ_AJMT01000077.1:0-2376 GCF_000260655.1 Neisseria sicca VK64 | reverse complement strand
TAATAAATATCTTCAGCTTTCAGACAATTAGCTGAACGTACAGTTAATTCCAAATCATCTACCGGACGCAGCAGGATAGGGTCAATAGGAGGAGCTTTTTCTTCAACTTCTTCTACTGGAGTACCTTGCAAATCAGCAAAGATAGACATTTGATCAATTAAAATACGAGCAGCACTACGTACAGCTTCTTCAGGATCAATAGAACCATCAGTTTCAATATCCAAAACCAATTTATCTAAATCCGTACGCTGCTCTACGCGTGCAGGTTCAACTTCAAAGCTAACACGACTGATGGGCGAAAAGCTCGCATCCAACTGAATTGCACCAATCTGGCGGTTTTCATCGCGCACAACACGACGACCAGAAACAGATTGATAACCACGCCCCTGTTCAACTTTGATTTCCATCTCAATTTGACCATTCTCGGCCAAATGACAAATAATATGCTCAGGATTTAAAATTTCCACATCATGTGGCAATTCAATATCACCGGCAACTACTGTACCGGCCCCTGCTTTTTTCAAAGTTAACTGAACTTGGCCACGCCCATGCAGCTTAAATACAATACCTTTGACATTCAACAAAATATCGACGACATCTTCTTGAACGCCATCAACAGTAGAGTATTCGTGCAATACACCGGAAATGGCCACTTCAGTAGGAGCAAAACCATTCATGGATGACAGTAAGATACGACGCAAAGCATTACCTAAAGTATGACCAAAACCGCGCTCAAACGGCTGCATGGATACTTTTGCACGAGTTGTAGATAAAGTATCGACATCAATTTGACGAGGTTTCAAAAATTCGGTTGTGCTATTTTGCATTTAACTGTCCCTCACTGAGCTAGCGTTATTTAGAGTAGAATTCTACCACCAGCTGTTCATTAATATCGCCAGTTAATTCTGAACGATCTGGCATATTTTTAAATACGCCTTCCAATTTGTCTGCATCAACAGAAACCCAGCTTGGTAAACCGATTTGAGTTGCCAGACTTAAAGCTTCCTGGATACGAACCTGTTTTTTAGCTTTCTCACGAACAGCTACAACATCACCAGCTTTAACTTGGAAAGAAGGAATATTTACAACCTGACCGTTAACGGTAATTGCTTTATGAGAAACCAGCTGACGCGCCTCAGCACGAGTCGAGCCAAATCCCATGCGATATACTACATTATCCAAACGAGACTCTAACAATTGCAGCAGCAATTCACCAGTAGAGCCTTTACGTCGATCTGCTTCTGCAAAATAGCGACGGAATTGACGTTCCAATACGCCATAAATACGACGAATCTTTTGCTTCTCACGTAATTGCAAACCATAGTCGGACAAACGCGGTTTTTTTGCGCCGTGCTGACCAGGAGCGGAGTCCAGTTTACATTTAGAATCCAAAGAACGACGAGCGCTCTTCAAAAATAAATCAGTACCTTCACGGCGTGCTAATTTACATTTAGGGCCAATATAACGTGCCATGTTTCAATCACTCCTTTAAATACGACGTTTTTTAGGCGGACGGCAACCGTTATGAGGCAACGGAGTAACGTCGGTAATACTGGTAATTTTAAAACCAAGAGCGTTGAGTGCACGTACAGAAGACTCTCGACCGGGACCAGGGCCTTTTATACGAACTTCTAAATTTTTAACGCCATATTCTTGGGCAACTTTACCAGCTGCTTCTGCAGCCACTTGAGCTGCAAACGGTGTACTTTTACGAGAACCTTTAAAACCAGCGCCGCCAGAGGTAGCCCAAGACAATGCATTGCCTTGACGGTCAGTGATTGTAATGATGGTATTGTTGAAAGAAGCATGTACATGCACAATACCTTCGCTTACGGTTTTACGTACTTTTTTACGTACACGCGAAGCTGTGTTTGCTTTAGCCATTAATAAAATTCCTTAAAAATTATTTTTTACCAGCAATCGCTTTACGCGGACCTTTGCGGGTACGAGCGTTTGTGCGAGTGCGTTGACCACGACAAGGCAAACCTCGACGATGACGGAAACCACGGTAACAACCCATGTCCATCAATCGTTTGATGCTCATCGTTACCTCACGGCGCAAATCGCCTTCCACTTCATACTTGGCAACTTGTTCACGCAAAGCGTCCAATTGAGCCTCGTCCAAATCTTTTGCTTTTGTAGTGGGAGCAATATTTGCTGCCTCGCAAATTAATTTAGCACGAGTAGCACCGATACCATAAATAGCCTGCAAGCCAATTACGATATGTGCATTATTAGGGATATTTACCCCTGCAATACGAGCCATATTTTTTCCTTTAAACGGCAAAGTTCGTCACTATACCACAAAGTCTTGCTAAAAGAAAAGTTCCCTTAACCTTGACGCTGTTTGTGACGAGGATCAGTACAAATTACACG
>NZ_AJMT01000076.1:0-44616 GCF_000260655.1 Neisseria sicca VK64 | reverse complement strand
TAAGCCCAATCGGGCAACAGTCCGATAACGAAAAATCCCGATACGGCAAAATGCCTGCGTATGCGTGTTTATAGTGGATTAACTTTAAACCAGTACGGCGTTGCCTCGCCTTGTCGTACTATCTGTACTGTCTGCGGCTTCGTCGCCTTGTCCTGATTTAAATTTAATCCACTATATTTTATGGGGAGGATTGCTCGAAATTTAATTGTCGGATGGCGCAGACCGCTTATAAATAAAGGGATTGTGCAATTGAAAACTGTATGATTTCAAATTGTAAATTAATCTTTTAAATGACGTTTGGTTTTTAAAACGACCGTTTGTTAGAAAGTTAAGACGGGCGCATTTTTAAATAATAAGATACGGGAAATTATCACAGGGAAAAAAAATGTTATTGTTAGTATTATTTTGCATGATACTTTGTCTGCTTGTAATTGCTGCCTTTATCGTGGCATCAATTCGCAGAAAACGGTTTGCTTACGATGTCAGCCGCGATTACGAATACGGTCAATTGCCCAAGTCGGCGACAGTCAGTTTGCGTGAGGGCGAACTGATCTTGCCCGACACCATCGGCGCGAATGATACGGTAATCGCCAGAATCAACGTGAAATCAGGTTGGCTGGGCAGATTGGTGATGCCTTGGATCGGCGTCAAAACCAACCGCGGGGAATGGCGGGCGTATGTCGAACATGGCGGCAACGGCGCGCGCTACCTCAATTTGACCGATACCTTCGACGACGGCAGCAGAAAAATTACATTAAGCGGCAACCGCGTGTCCCTGCCTGATCAGGAAGTCGAATTGTCGGTTTATCCGCGTGAGTGTTTGAGCGGTAAAAAAATCCTGGTCCTTGCGCCCCATGCGGATGATGCGGAATTGGCGGCTTACGGATTATATGAAAAACATGCTGCCGATACGTTGGTGGTTACGATTACCGCAGGGGAGGGCGGCAGCTTCCATTACAACAATCTGTATGCGCGCAATCCCGAGCAAATGCAGGCGCAGTATCTGCAAAAGGGCAGGATGCGCGTATGGAACAGCCTGACCGTGCCGCTTTTGGCAGGCGTGTCGTCTGAAAACATTTTGCAGCTCGGCTATTTTGACAGCACATTGCAAGTCATGAAGCAGAATCCCGATGCCGATGTGAAGTCGACCAAACTGGATACGGCGGATGTCAATCTGTTCCGCCGTGCCAATACTTCGCCTTTATCCAAGGGTTTGAACGGCGGCTCGAATTGGCGCGGTTTGGTCAATAATCTGGCCTATATTATCGAGACCTTCCAGCCCGACATCATCGTCAGCCCGTCGCCCAATATTGACGCACACAAAGACCATCAATATACGACGATTGCTGCGGTTGAAGCGTTGAAACAACTGGATTATCGGAAAGGCTCGCTGTTTTTGCATACGCTGCATTTTTTGAGCGACGATTTCCCGATCGGCAAGTCCGGCTCGATGTTGAGCCTGCCGCCGATGTTCGGTCAGCCGTTCCATTTCCACTCCGTTTATTCCCTGCCTTTGAACAAGGAAGAGCAGAACCGCAAACTGCTGGCGCTGGACGCGATGAACGATATCCGCCCCAACGCCAACGGGTATGCGGACTGGAAAACCATGATATTCCGCGGCTTGAACGGCTTGCGCCATCATGTATTTGATATCGATAAGGATTTGGTCAACCGCTTTGTCCGCAGCAACGAGTTGTTTTACGTCGTTCCCGTCAGCGATGTGCATCAGGAAGACAGTTATCAAAAAATCGTCCAATGCGGCTGATTGGGTCGGGTTTCAAATCATTGCCTGCCTGAATGTCGGATAAAAAGAGAAATTGAGCGAAGTTCCGGCAAGGAGCAGGCTACTGCCGCATACGTTGGCAGTTGATATACAAAGGTCGTCTGAAAACCTATAATGGCAAGGATTTCACACCTGTTGCCCGCCATGCCGATTTACTTTATTTCCGATTTGCACCTGAGCGAATCCCATCCCGAATTGACCGAATTGTTTTTGCGCTTTATGCGCGAAAAAGCACCAAAGGCGCGTTCGGTTTATATTTTGGGGGATTTGTTTGATTTTTGGATAGGCGACGACGAACAATCCGAATTGACCCAAACCGTCGCGCAAGCGATTCAATCGGTCGTGCAGCGCGGGGTGGAATGTTTCTTTGTACACGGCAATCGGGATTTTTTGATCGGAAAGCAATTTGCAGCGCAATCCGGTATGAAGTTGCTGCCCGAATATGCGGTGGTCGATTTATACGGCAGCTCTGCCTTGATTTGTCACGGAGATACTTTGTGTATCGATGATGCGCGTTATCAGAAGTTCAGAAAGGTTGTTCACCAAAAATGGCTGCAACGCCTGTTCCTAAGCCTGCCGCTGGCCCTGCGCCTGAAAATCGCCCGCAAAATACGCCGAACCAGCAAACAGGGCAAACAATATAAAGCTGCCGAAATCATGGACGTCCAGCCGCAATTCACCGCAGACATTGTGCGTCGGCATCATGCCCAACTGTTGATTCACGGACACACCCACCGTGAGCATATCCATCAGGAAGACGGCTTTACCCGTATCGTGTTGGGGGATTGGAAGCCTGATTACGCTTCCATACTGGAGGTTGACGAACAAGGTTTTCGGTTTGTTCCTTTATAAATTTGCGGGGCGGTGGCGGGTAAAAATACAGGGGCTTGGGTTCAAGCTTTCATCTCGGTACGATATTTCAACTGTTCCGTATGGTTTGAATATGATTTGAATCACTAAAACATCGTCTCTTGTAAAACAGCTTCACTTTAAAGTCATCATCAAAAAGGTCGTCTGAAAACCCACAATCGGGTTTTCAGACGACCTTTCACTTTCTCAACTCAACATCAGAATTTCGCTTGCAGCCTCAACCAAGCGGTACGGCCGGGTTCGTCGACGCGCAAGGTTTGCGTGCCTGCTGAAGGGTCGCCGCCTTTGCTGACGAATTCGGCGTAGGTTTTGTTGAACACGTTGTCTATACCGGCCTGCAAGGTGGCGTATTTGCTGAATTTCCAGCCGGCATTGAGCGAGAGTACGCCGAAGCCGGAAGAGGCGCCGATGTCCTGTCCGACGATATTGCCTTGACCTTTGCTGTAACGGTTTTGTTTCGCCACGACGCGCCATAACGCGCCTGCGCTGAATTTGCCGTTGTCGAAGGCGAGGGTGTTGTTCCACTCGAGCGGCGGAGTTTGTGCCAAAGGTTTGCCGTCGGTGCGGTTTTTGCCGTGGGTGTAGGCGAGGCTGCTGCCGATTTCCCAATTAGGTGCAAACGTCCATTTGACTTCGGCTTCGCCGCCGAAACGAGAGGCTTTAACGTTGCGTACGCCTAAATCCGTGCCTTGGCGTTCGAGTATGATGAAGTTTTTGACATCGCTGCCGAATACGGATACGGAGGCATGGAGGTTGGGACGTTTCCAGATGATGCCCGCATCGATTTGGCGGTTTTGCTCGGGATGGATGATTTTCTTTTTGGCGCGCAGACGTTCCCAGTAGTCGGGCGAGCGTTCGGCAATACCGAATCCGGCGTAGTATTTCAAGCCGTTATCCGTATCACGTTCCCAACGTAAGAAACCGGAATTCAAGTTGAATTTCTGATGTTTCAAAGCGGGATCGGTTACGTCTGCGGAATCGTAATGCGCTTTGACACGGTCGTGGCGCAAGCCTGCTACCCAACGTTGTTTGTCGGTTTGCTGCCAAGCGGCTTCGGTGAAAATGCCCCATTGTTTGAAACTTTGATTGGGCATATAGGGCTTGTGGCGGTAACCGTCGCCGCCGCGCTCCATGCGGGCGACGTGTACGTCGTCCATATAATCTACGCCGGTTTGCAGGTTGAGATTATCCCAATCGAAGGTGGCTTTCAGACGACCTGTGTCGGTGTTGCGTTTGGGGTTGTTGGCGTTTTTAATCTGTTTGCCTGCCGGATTGCGGATGGTGCGCAGGCTGTATGTGTCCATGACGTGGTCGATTTCGCTTTCACCGTAGCGCAATTCGAGTTCGCTGAACCAAGGGGTGAGGTTGCGCTGGGTAAAGCGGACGTTCCATGCGTCGCGGTCGAATTTGCTGCCGTCCATCATGCGGTCGGCGTAGGCGACTTTGGCCCTGCTTCGTTCGTATGTGCCTGCGATGGTGGTGTTTTCGGTCGGGGTGATGCCCAGTTGCAGCATTTGGCTGTCGCGTTTGAAATGGGAGTGGACGCGTTTGCCGTCGCCGTCTTTGTAGTCGCCGGCTTCGTTATGGGAAATATTGCTGCGGACGTAGCCGTATTTGCCGCCGAACTCGGCTTCAAGCGAACCGTCGCGGCGGTCGTTGCTGCCTGCGGTCAGGGAGGCGTTGATGTTGTAGGGTTTTTCGCTGAAATCAGGGTCTTTGCGGATGAATTGTACCGAGCCGCTGACCAAACCCATGCCTTGGGTTACGGTTTGCGGGCCTTTGGTGACGACGACTTTGTCGAAAGAATTCGGGTGGATGTAGGCAGTCGGCGGGTCCATACGCATGCTGCAGCCGCCGTAAATAAACTGGTCGTCTGCGTTAATCGACAGGCGCGAACCGCCCAAACCGCGGAACAATGGATCGCCCGAGCTTCCGCCTTTGCGGATGATGCTCATGTTGGGCACGGATTGTAAAAGGTCCGCACCGTCTCCGGCAGGGAGGGGTTGCAAAGCAGCTTTGGGGTTGAAAGTAACGCTATTGGCTTTTTGTTGTTGTGTGCCGGTGACGGTAACGGGGGAAAGGATAACAGTTTCTTCGGGAACAGGGTCTGTGTCCGCCCAAGCCTGGGAGACGGCTAAGGCAATCGGCAGAAGGAGTAACTGGTGTTTCATTCTTAGAGCTCCTTTTATTGGTTTAGTTCATTGTGCGTAGTTAATTACTACTTTGGTAGTATAAAGAATGTCAGGTAGTTTGTGAGGAAGAAAACGGTTTTATTTAATTTAAGTCAATATTTTCGAGGCATAATTAAATTATTTGAATAATAGTAATAACAGTGTTGATTAATTGCCTGCTTTTCCATCTGGCAGGAAGAAGGGATAAGGCTGTTACGGGGATAAAGAGGGTGGTATTCGGGAGCGGGATGCAAATCTGTTTTGGTATGTTGATACGGCGTGTCCTTTGACATTCCGTTTGTAGTCATTACGATATTTCAAACAGCAAAAAGGTCGTCTGAAAATTTTTCAGACGACCTTGGTTTTAACGGGAAACTCCTGACCACCGATACAGACGGTTTATTTAAACCAACCCCTGACGCGCTCCAGCCCGCCGAAATTGATGCAGGCATCGGCGACTGCCTGCGCTTTCGGTTTGGCGCGGTAAGCTACGCCTACGCCGGCTTCTTTGAGCATCGGAATATCGTTCGCACCGTCGCCCATCGCCAACACCTGATGCGGCTGCAATCCGAGGCGGTCGCGGTATTCGCGCAATAAATCCACCTTTGCCTGCGCGTCGATGATTCTGCCTTTCAGACGACCTGTCAGCTTGCCGTTTTCAATTTCCAAAATATTGGCGTGTTGGTATTCGAAGCCGAGGCGTTGTTGCAGCCTTTCGGTGAAAAACGTGAATCCGCCCGACACCAGCATGAATTTCACGCCGTGCGCCTTACATTCGTCCAGCAAAAATTCCGCGCCGGGCGAGAGCCGCAAAACGTTTTCATAAACCTCCGTCAAAACCCGCTCGTCCAATCCCGCCAGCAGGGCGACGCGGCTGCGCAAAGACTGCTCGAAATCCAATTCACCGCGCATCGAGTGTTCGGTAATTTCCGCCACGCGGTCTTTCAAGCCGACGCCCGCCGCAATTTCATCGACGCATTCAATGGTAATCAGTGTCGAATCCATATCGCTGACAATCAGCCCGAGTTCGCCGAACGCCCTATCGGGCAAAACAGCGTGGTCGATTTGACGGCTGTCCAGCAACGCCGCGTCTGCCCCGTTTAAAGAAAAGCCTTCTTCAACGATAAAACGCATACGCTTTTCATCGGCGTAATCAGGCTCGGGCAGGCGGGAGAGGAGGGCGGAAGGCAGGGCTTCGGCGGAGGGGAATTGGAGGACGAGGGCGTGCGGCATGGCGGTGGCTCAAAAAATGCGGATTATATAGTGAAACAGTGAAAAATGTTACGGCACCCAAGCCGTATTTTCGGAAATGATTTCAAACGCAGACGGCAGTATGTGTAAGGCAATACAGGGAGGAAATGCCGAATTGTCGGCTTGCCTATTGCCAGTCCACTGAAAATTCGCTATAAGGGGATTATATGGAATATATTAACATTTATATACAGACAACCTAAAAAAGGATTCAGAGATGAAAATCGGTATCCCACGCGAGTCATTATCCGGCGAAACCCGCGTCGCCTGTACGCCTGCCACCGTTGCCCTGTTGAGTAAACTGGGCTTTGAAACCGTTGTCGAAAGCGGCGCAGGTTTGGCGGCGAGTTTGGACGATGCCGCTTACCAAACAGCAGGCGCGACCGTTGCCGACAAAGCGACGGTTTGGGCCTGCCCTTTGATTTATAAGGTCAACGCGCCGTCCGAAGGCGAGCTGCCGCTGCTCAAAGAAGGGCAAACCATTGTCAGCTTCCTGTGGCCGCGCCAAAACGAGGCTTTGGTCGAAGCCTTGCGCGCCAAGAAAGTGAACGCGCTGGCGATGGACATGGTGCCCCGTATTTCCCGCGCGCAGGCTTTGGACGCTTTGTCTTCGATGGCAAACATCAGCGGCTACCGCGCCGTGATTGAAGCCGCTAACGCCTTCGGCCGTTTCTTCACCGGTCAAATTACTGCCGCAGGCAAAGTGCCGCCCGCGCAGGTTTTGGTGATTGGTGCAGGTGTGGCGGGTTTGGCGGCGATTGGTACGGCAAACTCGCTCGGCGCAGTGGTGCGCGCGTTCGATACCCGCTTGGAAGTGGCGGAACAAATCGAATCGATGGGCGGTAAGTTCCTGAAACTCGACTTCCCGCAAGAATCGGGCGGCAGCGGCGACGGCTACGCCAAAGTGATGAGCGACGAATTTATCGCCGCCGAGATGAAACTCTTTGCCGAACAGGCGAAAGAAGTGGACATCATCATTACCACCGCCGCCATTCCGGGCAAACCCGCGCCCAAACTGATTACTAAAGAAATGGTGGAAAGCATGAAATCCGGCTCTGTCATCGTCGATTTGGCGGCGGCGACGGGCGGCAACTGCGAACTCACCAAACCGGGCGAATTGTTTGTGACCGACAACGGCGTGAAAATCATCGGCTACACCGATATGGCAAACCGCCTTGCCGGACAGTCTTCCCAGCTTTACGCCACCAATTTGGTGAACCTGACCAAGCTGTTAAGCCCGAACAAAGACGGCGAAATCACGCTGGACTTCGAAGACGTGATTATCCGAAATATGACCGTTACCCGCGACGGCGAAATCACCTTCCCGCCTCCGCCGATTCAAGTTTCCGCCCAGCCGCAGCAAACGCCGTCTGAAAAAGCCGCGCCTGCCGCCAAGCCTGAGCCGAAACCCGTTCCCCTGTGGAAAAAACTCGCGCCCGCCGTCATCGCCGCCGTGTTGGTACTGTGGGTCGGCGCGGTTGCACCCGCAGCATTTTTGAACCACTTTATCGTGTTCGTCCTCGCCTGCGTTATCGGCTACTACGTCGTCTGGAACGTCAGCCACTCGCTGCATACCCCGCTGATGTCCGTAACCAACGCCATTTCCGGCATCATCGTCGTCGGCGCGCTGCTGCAAATCAGCCAAGGCAACGGCTTCGTTACCCTGCTGGCCTTCATCGCCATCCTGATTGCCAGCGTCAACATCTTCGGCGGCTTCTTCGTAACACGCCGGATGTTGAATATGTTTAGGAAAGGGTAAAAGCATGACTTTAGCCTATTGGTGCATCCTGATTGCATCGCTGCTGCCGCTGTTTTGTTCCTTCATCGCCAAAGCGCAGGGCGGTTTTCAGCCGTCGGACAACCGAAATCCGCGCGATTTCCTCGCCCGCACGCAAGGCTTGTCGGCGCGCGCCAATGCCGCGCAGCAAAACGGTTTTGAAGTGTTCGCCCCGTTTGCCGCCGCCGTTTTGGTGGCACACGCCACAGGCAATGCCGCGCAAGCGACCATCAACCTTTTGTCCATATCGTTCATCGCCTTTCGCATTGCTTATATTTTCAGTTATCTGAAAGACAAACCGAGCCTGCGTTCGGCAATGTGGACGGGCGGATTTGTCTGCACCATCGGGCTGTTTGTAGCCGCTGTCTGACAGCGGGGTCGTCTGAAAACGAGTGCAGCGAGTTTCGCTAAAACGAGCGCAGCGAGTTTTCAGACGACCTGGAAGCCAGTTTTCGAATATGAGGATTTCGACCATGAAAGCAAAATGCCTGTGCGGCAACGTATCTTTAGAAGTAGAACACGACAAACACGTCCATGCCTGCCATTGCTCAATGTGCCGCATTTGGGGCAGCGGCGCGACGTTTTCGCTGATTGCCGCCAAGCCGCCTAAAATCGACGGCGGTGAAAACATCGCCCGCTACCATTCGTCCGAATGGGCGGAACGCGCGTTCTGCAAAAACTGCGGTACCCACCTGTTCTACCATTTCCTGCCGAACGACAGCTATTTCGTCTTCGCCGGACTGTTTGCCGACAACGCCGATTTCAAATTGGAAGAGCAGATTTTCATCGACGCCAAAGCCCCGTATTACGAACTGGCAAACGACACGCCCAAGCTGACCGAAGAAGAATTTTTAGCACAATTCGGCAGCGAATAGGCAACCCGATACAGAGGTCGTCTGAAAACCCGAGTTCCAGATTTTCAGACGACGTTGAATCAACCATCCCAATAGTCGGAGAACCCTATGAACCTGTCCCCCGAACAAACCGCCGCCCAACTGCGCTGTCCGCATGACGAAGCGGGAGCAGCGTTCGGGCAGATGATGAACCTGCGCAACCTGACACAGATTCTCGGTTCGTTTGAAGCGGTGCAGCTGCAAAACGGAGACCGCATCCTAGAAACGGGTTGCGGCAACGGCGGGCTGCTCGGCTACATTTTGTCGCAGGCAGAAAACCTGCATTACACAGGTTTGGAAATTTCTCCGTTAATGCACGCACAGGCGCAGGCATTCAATGCCCCGTTTCTCGAAGCAGGGCTGGCGAATTACCGGCTGTACGACGGCGGCGCGCTGCCTTTTGCCGATGAAAGCTTCGACAAAATCGTTTCCGTCAATACCGTCTATTTTTGGGACGACGCGCCAAGCGTACTTTCGGAACTGAGCCGCGTGCTGAAATCCGGCGGGCGACTATGCCTGAATTTCTGCGAAAAAGACTTTATGGCGAAACTGCCGTTTGCCGCGCACGGCTTCGCGCCCTACGATGCCGCCGACATCCGCGCCCTGTCGGAAAACCTGCCGTTGCGCTGCATTCGGGAACAGCGAAGCCGCGATTGGGTGGTCAGCAAAAGCGGCAATCTGGTGCGGAGGGAGTTTGTCATAGTCGTCTTTGAAAAATACTAAGCATCAGGGTCGTCTGAAAACCCGAAATTCAGTTTTCAGACGACCCGATTAAAAAACACAGTTACTTTCACAAATAATTGGAGAATCACCATGTCTTCAGGACTCGTTACAGCGGCGTACATCGTAGCCGCGATACTGTTCATCTTCTCGCTGGCGGGGCTGTCCAAGCAGGAAACCGCCAAGCAAGGCTGTTATTCCGGCGTAGCGGGGATGGCGGTCGCCTTGTTCGTTACCGTGTTTTCCGAAAACACCCACGGACTCGGCTGGATCATCATCGCCATGCTCATCGGCGCCGCCATCGGCATCTACAAAGCCAAAAAAGTAGAAATGACCGAAATGCCCGAGCTGATTGCACTTCTGCACAGCTTTGTCGGCTTGGCAGCCGTTTTGGTCGGCTTCAACAGCTATATCGAGCCGGGCAACGTTTCGCACGATATGCACACCATCCATCTGGTCGAAGTCTATTTGGGCATCTTCATCGGCGCCGTAACCTTTACCGGCTCGCTGGTCGCGTTCGGCAAGCTCAACGGCAAAATCAGCAGCGCGCCGCTGCAACTGCCCGCCAAACACAAGCTCAACCTCGCCGCATTGGTTTTATCCTTTATCCTGATGCTGGTGTTCGTATCCGTTGACGGCAGCGGCTTCATCCTGATCCTGATGACCCTGATCGCCCTCGCATTCGGCTGGCATTTGGTCGCCTCCATCGGCGGCGCGGATATGCCCGTGGTCGTGTCCATGCTGAACTCCTACTCCGGCTGGGCGGCCGCAGCGGCAGGCTTCATGCTCTCCAACGACCTGCTTATCGTCACCGGCGCACTCGTCGGCTCCAGCGGCGCGATTCTGTCCTACATCATGTGTAAAGCCATGAACCGCTCCTTCATCTCCGTGATTGCAGGCGGTTTCGGTACCGACGGTTCCGCCGCAGCCTCAGGCAGCCAAGAAGTCGGCGAATACCGCGAAGCCAAACCCGCCGAAGTCGCCGAAATGCTGCGCAACGCCGGCAGCGTCATCATCACTCCGGGCTACGGCATGGCAGTGGCGCAGGCGCAATACCCCGTTGCCGAAATCACCGAGCTTTTGCGTAAAAACGGCACCGAAGTACGCTTCGGCATCCACCCCGTCGCCGGCCGCCTGCCCGGTCATATGAACGTATTGCTCGCCGAAGCCAAAGTCCCCTACGACATCGTTTTGGAAATGGACGAAATCAACGACGACTTCCCCGAAACCGACGTAGTGCTGGTTATCGGCGCGAACGACACCGTCAACCCAGCCGCCCAAACCGACCCGAACAGCCCGATTGCCGGCATGCCCGTATTGGAAGTGTGGAAGGCAAAAGAAGTCGTCGTCTTCAAACGCTCGATGAACACCGGCTACGCAGGCGTACAAAACCCGCTGTTCTTCAACGAAAACAGCGTAATGTGCTTCGGCGACGCGAAGAAAACCGTTGACGAGATTTTGGCGGAATTGAAGAAATAACATCTGAAGCCAAGACAAAAGGTCGTCTGAAAACCTGATTCCAAGGTTTTCAGACGACCTTTTCTTATGAACAAATCACGCCGAACACTCCACCGCCGTCATTCCCGCCCCTGCATACGCGAGGACAGGCTACGACGTGAATCCATCGGAAATTCTAAGAAACTGATGTTTGAAAAACAGTTGCCGAGATTTAAAAGTGGATTCCCGCCTGCGCGGGAATGACGGTAGTGCGACAGAAATCTATGTCTCTACGCGCAACCTGCCCCCTCTCCCGTCCAGCGGGAGAGGGCTGGGGAGAGGGTGGTTTTACGGGTTGTACGAATTTGATTTTCCCTCAAGTTGCAAAGCCACCCCCATCCTAACCTTCCCCCGCCGGACGGGGGAAGGAATAAGGTTGCTGATATGGTAAAAGGTCGTCTGAAACTGAAAACTTGGTTTCAGACGACCTTTTCTTATAAACAAATCACGCCAAACACCCCGCCGTCGTCATTCCCGCGCAGGCGGGAATCCATCGGAAATCCTAAGAAACAGATGTTTGAAAACAGTTGCCGAGATTCAAAAGTGGATTCCCGCCTGCGCGGGAATGACGATAGTTGGGCAGAAATTTATACCGCGACTTGCAGCCTGCCCCCTCTCCCGTCCGGCGGGAGAGGGCTGGGGAGAGGGTGGCTCTATGGGTTGTACGAATTTGATTTTACCTAAAACCGCGAAGCCACTCTCATCCTAACCTTCCCCCGCCGGACGGGGGGAAGGAACAAGTTGCCGTTGCAGCAACGAGTAGCGTGGGCTTTGCCCGCGAAACTTGCCGTATGTTAATTCAAAGGATGGCTGTGTTTTTATTCATTCGTGGGCAAAGCCCACGCTACTTGAGTTACTCCAAGCCTGCGTTGATTGAATAAACGAGGTCGTCTGAAACCGCAAACTTAGTTTCAGACGACCTTTTCTTATAAACAAATCACGCCAAACACCCACCGCCGTCATTCCCGCGCAGGCAGGAATCCATCAGAAATCCTAAGAAACAGATGTTTGAAAAACAGTTGTCGAGATTCAAAAGTAGATTCCCACCTGCGCAGGAATGACAGTAGTCCGACAGAAATCTATGCCACGACGTGCAGCCTGCCCCCTCTCCCGTCTGGCGGGAGAGGGTTGGGGAGAGGGTGGCTCTATGGGCTGCACGAATTTGATTTTTCCCAAAGTCATAAAGCCACCCCCATCCTAACCTTCCCCCGTGGAACGGGGGAAGGGACAAGATTGTTGATGTAATAAAAGGTCGTCTGAAACCAAAATCCCATTTTCAGACGACCTCTCTTCATTCCTTCCGCAAAGTCTTTAACACTCAAATGACACAATTCCAAATGGGCTGTTTACCGCAAGCCGTTTGCGTCCAGCCATTTCTCCAAGTCTTCGGCGCTGATTTTGCCGCCGTTTTCTTCCAAATCAAGTTTGTTGACTTGTTTGCCTTTGCTGTATTTCGCGAGGACGGGCGTGCCGCCGAGTTTGTATTGTTGGCGGAACGCGGTCCATGCTTCTTTGTCTTGGTGCAGGCGGTGGACGTTGACGAAGTAGATTTTGCCGTTCAGGTTGCGGCTGGCGATGTAGCGTTTGAACATGGGTTCGAAGGCGTTGCAGTCGCCGCAGCTCGGGCGGCCGATGTAGGCGTAAACGGTGTCTCCGTTGGCGACGCGTTTTTTGAAGCTCTCGACGGTCAGGCTGTCGAGGTGGAAGTAGATGTCGGAATAGGTGTCTTCCAGCCGTTTGGTGTTTTCGGCGGAAAGGCGCACGGCGGTTTGTGCTTCGGACAGGCTGTTTTTCAGGGCTTCGGTTTCGCGGTCGGCGGCGCAGGAACACAAGAGCAGCGCGGCGGTCAGGACGGGCAGGATTTTCATGATTCGGCTCCTTGGTTGCGATAGGGAAAGTATACGCTTTTCGCGGCGGCGGGGTCGTCTGAAACGCGGGAAACGGCTTTTTTCAGACGACCTTTTGATGTATGGCAATGGGCGGGCGAAGTAGCGTTGTGTAGCGTGGGCTTCGCCCGCGGTGGTTTGGGGGAGGGCGTCGGCTTGCTGCGGGTTGAAGCCATCCCCTGCAAAACGGTAGAATGGCGGCAGTTTGACAGACGGTTTGCGCCGATATTCGGGCGCGCCGTTTCTATACCGATATAAACCATCCAATCAAAGGAAACCTTCATGACGACATTCCCCATCGCGCGCGCGGGCGATAAGACACTTGAAATCCAAGGCAAAATGGCGAACCGCCACGGCTTGATTGCCGGTGCGACCGGTACGGGCAAAACCGTGACCCTGCGCCGTATGGCGGAAGCCTTCAGCAGCGAGGGCGTTCCCGTATTTTTGGTTGACGTCAAAGGCGATTTGTCGGGCATCGCGCAAGCGGGTGCTGCCAGCGGCAAAGTGGGCGAACGCATTGCCGAGTTTGGTTTGGGCGAGCAATGGCTGCAAAGCTTCCCCGTGCGCTTTTGGGATGTTTACGGCGAAACCGGCATTCCGGTGCGCGTGACCGTTTCTGAAATGGGCCCGCTGCTGCTGGCTCGTTTGATGAATTTGAACGACACGCAGGAAGGCTTGTTGAACCTTGTGTTTAAAGTCGCCGACGACAAAGGCTGGCACATTCTGGATTTGAAAGACTTGCGCAGTATGCTGAAACACGTTTCCGACCACGCTTCGGAATACCGCACGCAATACGGCAACGTCTCCGCCGCCAGTATCGGCGCGATTCAGCGGCAGCTTTTGACGCTGGAGAACGAAGGCGCGGAAAAATTCTTCGGCGAGCCGTCGCTCAACCTGCAAGATTGGATGCAGACCGACAACGGCAAAGGCGTCATCAATATCCTCAATTCGGAAAAACTGATGCGCTCGCCGCGTATGTACAGCGCGTTTTTACTGTGGATGTTGGCGGAGTTGTTTGAAACCCTGCCCGAAGTCGGCGATTTGGACAAACCGAAATTCGTGATGTTCTTCGACGAAGCGCATTTGATGTTCGACAACGCCGCCAATGCGCTGGTGGAGCAGGTCGAACAAGTCGTGCGCCTGATCCGTTCAAAAGGCGTGGGCGTGTATTTCGTGACCCAAAACCCGCTCGATTTGCCCGACACCATCCTCGGACAGCTCGGCAACCGCGTACAACACGCCTTGCGTGCCTTCACGCCGCGCGACCAAAAAGCGGTTAAGGCCGCTGCCGAAACTTTCCGCAGCAATCCGAATATCAAAGTTGCCGAAGCGATTGCCGAACTGGGCGTCGGCGAAGCACTCGTTTCCTTCCTTGACGAAAAAGGTATGCCTGAACCAGTAGAACGCGCGCTCGTCCTGCCGCCGCAATCTTCCTTGACCCCGCTTGCCGCAGAAGAGCGCAACCGCTTGTTCCAAAACGATGATTTGTATCCGACCTATAAAGACATGGTGGACAATTATTCCGCCTTTGAAGCCTTAGCCGAAGCCGACAGTCAGGCTGCGGCGGAGAAAGAGGCGGCAGCGGCGGCAAAAGAGCAGGAAAAAGCGCAAAAAGCCGCTGAAAAAGAAGCCGCCAATGCCGACCCCGGCATACTCGGCGGACTGCTCGGCGGCTTGAGCGGCGGACGTAAAAAGTCAGGGCAGGGCTTGGGCTACAACGTCGCCGATGCCATCGGCAGCCAAATCAACCGCCAAGTGACCAACGCCATCTCCCGCAGCGTGATGGGCATTATTAAAAACATGTTTAAAAAATAAGGCGTAAAAAGAAGGCAAAGGTCGTCTGAAAGCCTGACAATCGGTTTTCAGACGACCTTTTATGCTGGAGGAGACGGGAGATTGATTGACGATATGGGAATAAGAAACTGAGATGACTGTGCAAAAAAGCATCCGCATTTTGGGGATAGACCCCGGCAGTCGGGTGACCGGTTTCGGCATCATCGACGTATGCGGCAGGGAACATTTTTATGTGGCTTCAGGCTGTATCAAAACGCCGCCGAATGCGCCGTTGGCGGAGCGTATCGCCGTGATCGCGCGGCATATCAGGGAGATTGTGCAGCAATACCGGCCGCATCAGGCGGCGGTGGAGCAGGTATTTGTCAATGTGAATCCGGCATCTACGCTGATGTTGGGGCAGGCGCGCGGGGCGGCATTGGCGGTGTTGGTGATGGAAGGTTTGCCTGTGTTTGAATATACGGCGTTGCAGGTCAAGCAGGCGGTGGTTGGGAAGGGCAAGGCGGCGAAAGAGCAGGTGCAGCATATGGTGGTGCAGATGCTGTCGCTGTCGGGTACGCCGCAATCGGATGCCGCCGACGGACTCGCCATCGCGCTCACTCACGCTTTGCGCAATCACGGCTTGGCGGCGCAGTTGGGCACGGGGCAGATGCAGGTGAAGAGGGGGCGTTTCCAATAAGACTCGACGCGGCATTGCTTTGGTATAGTGGATTAACTTTAAATCAGGACAAGGCGAGGCAACGCCGTACTGGTTTAAAGTCAATCCACTATAAAAAAAGGTCGTCTGAAAGCCCCTTAATCTTTCAGACGACCTTTGGTTTTCCCGATCTGTATTGTTTTTGCTCGGTGTTTATTGCAGGGTGAAGCCTGCTTTGAATTCTAGCTTCGGTACGCCGACGATAAAGCGTTCGCCGATGCTGTCTTCAAACTCGTATGCGCCTTCGATGCTGCCCCATGGGGTGCAGAGTTGGGAGCCGCTGTTGTATTCATACGCCTCGCCCGGATAGAGGACCGGCTGTTCTTCAATCAGACCGGAATGGCCTACCGGCTCGGTTGCTCCGTGTCCGTCGGTGATTTCCCAGAAACGCTGGCGCAGCGTGATGACATCGTTGCTGCGGTTGCAGATGGTAATCACATAGTTGAAGGCATAGCGGTCGCGATAAACATCGCTTTGACCCGCAACGTAGCGTGGTTGAACATTGATTTCGATTTCGTTCATTTTTGTTGTCCCGTAATAGTGTTTTTTGTTTGCACCGATTTTTCGATGCGTTTGAAGTCTTATGGCTTCGAATAAGTGTGTTGAAAAAATCAGATAATCCAGGCAGCAATGCCTAAAACTATCAAGGTCATGATGGCGGCGATGATGTCGTCCAGCATAATGCCGAATCCGCCGTGCACATGCCGGTCAAACCATTTGATCGGCCAAGGTTTGATGGAATCAAACAGGCGGAACAGAATAAATGCCGCCAGCCACCAATTCCATTTAAACGGCGCAAAAGCCAGAATCAGAAGCATCGCTACCATTTCGTCCCAAACGATACCGCCGTAGTCTTGGATGCCGAGCGCCTTTTCGGTGTGGTTGCAAATGCGGATGCCCCACATAAACAGGGCGACACACAAAAAAGCCAGAATCCAGCCGTCGATACCGATTAAAACCAAGAGAAATGCTATCGGCAGAGCCGCCATCGTTCCGAATGTGCCGGGTGCGACGGGCGCGAGACCGCTGCCGAATCCGAATGCCAACAGGCATAACGGGCGCTGCTTCAACCAGTCAAAAGTAGGTTTAAATTCAGCCAAAGTGATCAAATCCTAATGAAGTCAGTTTTAATTCGCCGCCATTGGAATCTATTATTTTCAGACGACCTGTATTATTTATTTTCCCGATGGGCGTTACTGCTACGCCGCATTGTCCGGCTATTGTCTGAATCTCGCTGCGCCGGCATTCGGGGGCGGTGAAAACCAGTTCGTAATCATCGCCGCCTGCCAGTGCGCAGGAGAGCCAGCTTTCGTGCGGTAAGACGTTTTTCAATTCTTCTAAAACCGGCAGCGCATTTGCCGAAATTTCCGCTCCGACCGATGACGCGGTCAAAATGTGACCGAGGTCTTGTGCCAGCCCGTCCGAAATATCTTGAGCGGCATGGGCAATGGGCAGAAGCGCCTGTCCCAATCCCACTCTAGGTTCCGGACGGAGCAGCCTGTCATGGCAGCGGTCGAACAAATCGGGCGGTAGTGTGTGTGTGTTCAGGCGGCAGTTTAAAGCGGCTGCTGCTGATCCGATTTGACCCGATACCCAAATATCGTCGCCGTCTTTCGCGGCATCGCGCCGTAGGGCTTGTCCTTGCGGAAGCTCGCCGATAATGGTGACGTTGAATACCAAATCGCCTTTGGTCGTGTCGCCGCCGATCAGGGTAATGCCGAAGCGCTGCGCCAAACTGAAAAAGCTGTCACAAAAACGTTTCAGCCAATTTTCGTCCAATTCGGGCAATCCGGCACTCAATAACACCCATTTCGGGGTTGCGCCCATCGCGGCCATATCGGATATATTGACAGCTAGCATTTTCCATGCCAAATCTTCCGGAGCGGTGTCAGAAAAAAAATGTCTGTCTTTTAACAGCATATCCGCGCTAAAACATAAATCAAATCCGTGACTTGGGCGGATAATCGCAGCGTCGTCGCCAATGCCCAAAATCAAACCGCTGCTTTTCTGTTTTTGCAAATATTGTCTGATAAAGTCAAATTCCGTCATATATTGCATCTAAAGTGATAAAGATTGTTATCAATCGATTCGGAATTTTTGATAGACGAATAATGTATATTTATACAATATATATGTTAGTTAATGTAATAAATTGCATTAAACGGTAATATAATCGAGTCGATTGCAAAAGTAAATAAGATTTTTAATCCAAATGATAACGGTCAAAAAAGCGTACTTCTATCAAAAATTATTTCCGAGGGGATAAAAAGTGCCTTAAAAAAGAGTGTCAAGCCGCGCAAGAGGAACGGTAATATAGGAAAGTCTGCAAGTTGATATCAGGATATCGAGGTCGTCTGAAAAGCCGTTTTAGGTTTTTCAGACGACCTTTTGTCAAAATAAGAACAAAACGGCTTTTAGGCAGGCGTATCTTTCAACTCTGCGCCCAAATCCTTCAAACGCTGCAATACTTCGTCCCATGCTTTATCCAAATCGCGGCACGCTTCGCCTTCCGCCTTGATGCCGAACTCGATATGCGGTTTGACCGCCGTTCCGTCCGCATTTTGCCAGCCGACGCTGGGCAGGCTGTAAGAGCGCACGCCCGGGTAGGTGCGTTCGACGTATTCCATAATCGGCGCGACGCGCGATTCGGGCTGACCGAACACATACACGCTGCGGCTGCCGCGTTCGGTTTGGTTAAAACGGTCGGCGTAATAAGTATCCAAAACCCATTCCGCCATCGGGTGCGCCATCACGGGGAAGCCGGGGAAGAAATAATGTTCACGGATGGAAAATCCGGCGATGTTGTTGAACGGGTTGGGCACAAGCTCTGCGCCTGCAGGAAAATCCGCCATTTTCAGGCGCTGGGCGTGTTCGGGGGCGTCAAGCGGCTCGCCGCGTTTAAGGGTAACGGCTTCGATGAACTTGGCGGCTTCGGGATGGCGGACAACGGGCAAATCCAAAGCGGCGGCGGCAGCTTGGCGGGTGTGGTCGTCGGGCGTGGAGCCGATGCCGCCGGTAACGAAGGTCGGCAGGCCGTCTGAAAAGCTGCGGCGCAGTTGTCTAACCAGCAAATCAGGTTCGTCGGGCAGGTATTGCACCTGATTGAGCTTCAGCCCGCGCGATTCCAGCAGGGATTTGAAAAAGGCGAAATGCTTGTCTTGGCGGCTGCCGTGCAGGATTTCGTCGCCGATGATGATGAGGTTGAAAGCGTTCATGGATAGGTTTTCTTTACCGATGCCGTCTGAAAATGTTGATGGTGCTGTAATTTATTCCCTCTCCCGTGGGAGAGGGCTGAGCTTGCGCTTTTCAAGCAGCGTTTGCTTAAGGGCTGCTGCCTATACCCTCTCCCCAGCCCTCCCCCACAGGGGAGGGAGTCGGGTTGCGGATGGCGTAAAGGTCGTCTGAAAAGATTTTCAGCGAAACGGGCAAGGCTCATTTTCAGACGACCTTTACGGCTGACAATGTGTTCTATTTATAAGATAATGTTTCAACACACAGGACTACACACAAAGCGCAGCCCTATGTATCGCCCTGATTTGGAAGAGGTTGCATTTCTCCCAAACAGTCTCTGATTCTACCGCCCCGAAGGGCGGGGTTTCAACCGTTAAGGTATTTTTAATAACCCCTTTTAAGTCCGAAGAATTGTCATGAGCCAAAACAATACTATCCTGCAACACCTCCCCGTCGGTCAAAAAGTCGGCATCGCCTTCTCTGGCGGTCTTGATACCTCTGCCGCGCTGTTGTGGATGAAACTCAAAGGCGCGCTGCCTTATGCCTACACTGCCAACCTCGGCCAGCCCGACGAAGACGATTACAACGCCATTCCCAAAAAAGCGATGGAATACGGCGCAGAAAACGCCCGCCTGATCGACTGCCGCGCGCAGTTGGCACACGAGGGCATCGCCGCCATCCAATGCGGCGCGTTCCACGTTTCCACCGGCGGCATCGCCTACTTCAACACCACGCCTTTGGGCCGCGCCGTTACCGGCACCATGCTCGTTTCCGCCATGAAGGAAGACGACGTCAATATTTGGGGCGACGGCAGCACCTACAAAGGCAACGACATTGAGCGTTTCTACCGCTATGGCCTCTTGACCAATCCTGCGCTGAAAATCTACAAACCTTGGCTCGACCAACAATTTATCGACGAACTCGGCGGCCGTCACGAAATGAGCGAATTTCTGATTGCCAACGGTTTCAACTACAAAATGTCGGTTGAAAAAGCCTACTCCACCGACTCCAATATGCTCGGCGCGACGCATGAAGCCAAAGACTTGGAATTCCTCAACAGCGGCATCAAAATCGTCAAACCCATCATGGGCGTTGCCTTCTGGGACGAAAACGTCGAAGTCAAACCCGAAGAAGTCAGCGTACGCTTTGAAGAAGGCGTGCCCGTTGCACTGAACGGCAAAGAATACGCCGACCCCGTCGAACTCTTCCTCGAAGCCAACCGCATCGGCGGCCGCCACGGCTTGGGCATGAGCGACCAAATCGAAAACCGCATCATCGAAGCCAAATCGCGCGGCATCTACGAAGCCCCAGGCATGGCATTGTTCCACATCGCCTACGAGCGTTTAGTAACCGGCATTCACAACGAAGACACCATCGAACAATACCGCATCAACGGCCTGCGCCTTGGCCGATTGCTCTACCAAGGCCGCTGGTTCGACAGCCAAGCCCTCATGTTGCGCGAAACCGCCCAACGCTGGGTCGCCAAAGCCATCACCGGCGAAGTCACCCTCGAATTGCGCCGCGGCAACGACTACTCGATTCTGAACACCGAATCGCCCAACCTGACCTACCAACCGGAACGCCTGAGCATGGAAAAAGTCGAAGACGCCGCGTTCACCCCGCTTGACCGCATCGGCCAGCTCACCATGCGCAACCTCGACATCACCGACACCCGCGCCAAACTGGGTATCTACTCGCAAAGCGGTTTGCTGTCGCTGGGCGAAGGTTCGGTATTGCCGCAGTTGGGTAATAAGAAATAAGGTTTGCAGTTTTGCATCATTGGCAACTTAAGGGGTCGTCTGAAAAGATGATCCCTTGTAAAAGGAATCCCATGAAAGAATACAAAGTCGTCATTTATCAAGAAAACCTGCTGTCCAGCCTGTTTTTCGGCGCAGCCAAAGTCAATCCCGTCAAATTCAGCGCGTTCCTCAACAGCCAAACTCCCGAAGGTTGGCGTGTCGTAACCATGGAAAAAGATCAACGCCGTATGCTCTTATTTTTCAGACGTGAAGCCTACGTCGTCATTTTGGAGCGGGAACGTGTTTAAACTCGGCGTTTATGCCTGTCTCGGGCTGTTTGTCGGCTGGGTGTTGCTGCTGATTCTGCAACTTTGGTTTTCTTTTATCGAGGCAGAATTATTCTTCAAAATTACCCTGACCATGGCGGGGTTGTTTGTCATCATCCTCGCTGCCTTGCTGGTGTGCAGTCAGTATTTTTCCGAAAAGAAAATGAAAGACGACGGGTTTATCAACTGATGCGGCTCCGGATAAAACCTGCATCCAAACCATAATAGGTCGTCTGAAAAACCGTTTTCAGACGACCCCACTATTTCCTCAAATCATTTGAAATCATGAAATTCTTCACACACTTTTATCTTGAAAACCATATGTATTTCAACGACTACTTGAAATACGTCCTCATTTTCGCCGCGCTCGTCGTCCTGCTGCTCGCCGTATCGCAATACCTGCGCCACCGCATGGACACCAAATACCGCGACCTGAGCATTATTGCCCTGCTGCTGCTCATCCTCATCAGCGGCATCCAATACCTCTCATACAGCGAACGCCAAAACTTCGCCGCGGACAACTCGCGCATGGTCGGTTTTCTCAATACCCTGATTGAAAACCAAAAAGTGGAAAAGCGCGACATCAGCGTCAACAGCACGCACCTATACAACGGCATGATCGTCGGCATCAAAAACCAATACTACGAAGTCCATTTCAATCAAGACTTCTCCGCCTACACCCTGACCCCCATCAATCTGGTCAACAACAACATCGAACTTATCGACAAAGAATAACAGGACACACTCATGGAAGCATACTCCCTCCTTGCCCTCAAACTCCTTATGGGAATTTTAGGTTTGGTTTTGCAAATCAACCTTTTAGGTAAAGGCAACCTCGCCCCCACCTCCGCCATGGATCAAGTGCAAAACTATGTTCTCGGCGGCATCATCGGCGGCGTGATTTACAGCGACAGCGTCGGGCTTTTACAGTTTTTCCTCGTGCTGATTTTGTGGACGCTGTTGGTCTTGAGTCTGAAATTCATCAAAAACCACAACCACTGGGTCAAATCCGTGATTGACGGCAAATCCGTCTGGGTCATCGTCAACGGCGAAATCCAAACCGAAGAATGTATGAAAAACGGCATCAGCGCACATGACCTGATGTTTAAGCTCCGTGCCGCCGGCATCTACGAAATCTCTGCCGTCAAACGCGCCGTCATGGAGCAAAACGGCCAGCTCGCCGTCATTCAGTACGGCGACGAAAGCCTGCGTTACCCCCTGATTACCGACGGGCAAATCGACCATGACATCTTAGAAATCATCAAACGCGACGACGAGTGGCTGCAACAGGAACTTGACCGCCTCCACCTTGATGTCTCGAAAGTCTATATCGGCGAATACATCGACGGGAAATTGGTGGCGCACCCTTATCCTTCTTAATTTATAGTGGATTAACTTTAAATCAGGACAAGGCGACGAAGCCGCAGACAGTACAGATAGTACGGAACCGATTCACTTGGTGCTTCAGCACCTTAGAGAATCGTTCTCTTTGAGCTAAGGCGAGGCAACGCCGTACTGGTTTAAAGTTAATCCACTATAAAAAAACAAAGGTCGTCTGAAACCTAGACTGGATTTCAGACGACCTTTTTGCATCAACCCCAAATGACGCAGGTCTTGCTGTTTTTGTTAATCGCGATATTCAAACGATGTCCCCAAAAACTGCTCTAAGGCAGAAACATGGGAATGATGCGGGTCTTTGACGGCAGTCAGCAGTAAAACGCTGCTGTGTTGCCGTTCCAACTCCAAGAGCTGCCTAATGGCGGTTTGTTCGGTATCGCCGTGCAGCTCCTCATGGTAACGGCTGACGAAACCGTCAAAATGTTCAGCCGGATTCTCATGATACCAGCGGCGCAGGTTTGCACTGGGGGTGATGTCTTTGAGCCAGAGCGCCGTAGCAAAGACCTCTTTGTGGATGCCGCGCGGATAGAGGCGGTCGATAAAGACTGCGGTTTGTTCGGGGGCGGGCCGATATGCGTAAATGCGCTGTACGGTAAACATGTTTGCCTGTCTCCAATGGATTCAGGTCGTCTGAATGTTCAGACGACCTGATGTTTTATAGTGGATTAACTTTAAACCAGTACGGCGTTGCCTCGCCTTGCCGTACTATCTGTACTGTCTGCGGCTTCGTCGCCTTGTCCTGATTTAAATTTAATCCACTATATTTTAATACTTTAATGGTTTGAAAAAAGGCGGGCAAGAACGCCCGCCTTGCAATTTATCTGCCTCAAGCGTAATGGATACCCAATACTTTGGCGTTGTGGCTGATGATTTCTTCGGCAAGCTGCGGGTTGTCGTTGAGCTTGATGCCGAAGCCGGGAACAAGTTCTTTCAGACGACCTTCCCATGAGGAAATGCGGCTTGGGAAGCATTGGTGGATGAGTTTGATCATCAAGGGTACGGCGGTTGATGCGCCGGGTGATGCGCCCAAGAGTGCGGCGAGCGAGCCGTCGGCGTGGGCGACGATTTCGGTGCCGAATTGGAGGACGCCGCCTTTTTCGGAGTCTTTTTTGATGATTTGAACGCGTTGACCTGCGGTGATCAGTTCCCAGTCGTCAGGGTTTGCTTCGGGGTAGTATTCCAGCAGGGAGGCGAAGCGTTCTTCTTTGGTTTTGCGCAATTCGCCCAAGAGGTATTTGGTCAGGGGCATATTTGCCCAGCCGGCGCGCAGCATGGGGTAGAGGTTGTCCAAGTGGATGGACAGGGGCAAATCCATGAGCGAGCCTTGTTTGAGGAAGTTGGAGCGGAAACCTGCGTAAGGGCCGAACATGAGGTGGCGTTTGCCGTCTACGTTGCGGGTGTCGAGGTGCGGGACGGACATGGGCGGCGCGCCGACGGAGGCTTGACCGTACACTTTGGCGTTGTGCTGTGCGGCGGTTTCGGGGTTGCTGTTGCGGAAGAACAGCCCGGAAACGGGGAAACCGCCGTAACCTTTGCCTTCGGGGATGCCGGATTTTTGCAGCAGGGTCAGTGCGCCGCCGCCTGCACCGAGGAAGAGGAAGCGGGTGCGGAGGGTGAGTTGTCCGTCAGGGTTGCGGGTGTCGCTGGTTTTGAGCACCCATGCGCCGTCGGATTCGCGTTTGATGTCGTCGACGTGGCGGTTGAACTCGGTTTTGACGCCTTTTTCGCGCAGGTATTGCACCATTTGGCGGGTTAGGCTGCCGAAATCGACGTCTGTGCCTTCGGCGGAGTAGTTGGCGGCGACGGGTTGTCCTTCTTTACGGCCGTTGATGACCAGCGGCGCCCATTCGGCGATTTTGGCGCGGTCGGTGGAGAATTCCATCCGTTCGAAAAGTTTTTGGGATTTGAAGGCGTCGAAACGTTTTTGCAGGTAGTCGCAATGGTCGGTGTTCATGACCAGCGACATATGCGGGACGGTATGGATGAAGGAGTTGTCGGTGATTTTGCCTTCTTCGACAAGCGATGACCAGAACTGGCGGCTGATGTGGAATTGTTCGGCAATATTGAGGGCGCGGGTCGGGTCGATGGTGCCGTCTGCGCCGAGCGGGGCGTAATTGAGTTCGCATAACGCGGAATGCCCTGTGCCGGCGTTGTTCCAAGCGTTTGACGATTCCAACGCTACGTCTTCCAAGCGTTCGATAAGGGTGATTTCCCAAGACGGTTCGAGTTCTTTGAGCAAAACGCCCAAAGTCGCGCTCATAATGCCTCCACCCACCAAGACAACATCTGTTGCTTCAGCCATGGTTGTACTCCTAGAAACAGGCATATCCTGCCTTTATGATTATCCGTTGTATTACGAACGCCTGTTTCGGCGGTAAAACCTGCTGGCGCGGTGTTTTTGGCGTGGAAGATTGCGCGCGGGTTTTACGTTTTGAACCGATGTTAAACCGTTCATAATATGTTATTGAGAATTTAGTGGATTTTTCTGAGAATTGCAAAGATTTTCTGTTTGGATTTACATAAACGCGGTTTGAAAAGGTCGTCTGAAACATTCAGACGACCTTTATTTATCAGGTGTTTGGCGGGGTTGAACCTGATTTCATTCACTTCTTAAAGACTTCAGATTGTCAGCAAGATGGACGTGTTTTGATGAAAAAATGAAGAAGAAAACGTTTTTTCAGGACGCATCATAAGCTGCCGCTTTTTCGAGCAGTTTTACCCTTGCCTGCGGCCATTCTTCGCGCAGCAGGCTGTATTCCACCGTATCGCGTACGCTGCCGTCTTTCCGCAATTTGTGGCAGCGCAAGATGCCGTCTTGGTGTGCGCCCAGGCGTTCGATAGCGCGTTGGGAGGCGGTGTTGAGGTCGTCGGTCTGCCAGCAGGCGCAGCGGCAGTTTAAAGTGTCGAAGACGTAGTCGAGCAACATGATTTTGCAGGCGGTATTGATGCGCGTGCGCCGTGCCGACAGGGCGTACCATGTGAAACCGATGTAGAGGCGGGGGATAGCGGGGTCGATGTGGTAAAGCGAAGTCGAACCGACGATTTTGCCCGTGTCTTCGTCGATGACGGCAAAGGCAAGGCGGGTTTGCGTAGCGGTGCGGATGTAGTCCGCCACTTGGTCGGGTTCGGGCGCGCTGGTTACGTTCAGCTTCCAGACTTCGCCGTCGCAAACTGCTTCGCGCAAACCGTCTTCGTGTGCCGCCGTCAAAGGCTCGAGACGGACGCGGTCGAAGGACAAAACGGGAACAGATGAAAAATCAGCCATGGGGTTTCCTTTGTATTTGAAGATTTGAGTTTTCAGACGACCTTTGTATAGTGTCTTAACGGGCGACATCTTTGAGGTCGTCTGAAAGCTATTGATTAATGATGTTTGAACACCAGCACGCCCGATTCCGATACAAACCCGTCCAGCGGCAGGTCGTGCGGTTCGCGCGGCAGTGTGTCAACCAGTTGGCAAGCGAAGCCTACACCTATGGTTTTTGCCTGTAAACGGTATTTCATCGCCGCAAGCGTCGCATCGTAATAGCCGCCAGCCTGCCCTAAGCGGTAGCCTTCGCGGTCCATGCCGACAATCGGGACAAGCAATATCGATAAACCGTGTACGCGGATTTTGCGTCCCGAAAACTGCGGTACATGCAGCTTCGCCCTGCCGCGTTTGCGTTCTTGTTTTGCCCCGTCGGCAGGATAGGGCGTGAACCACATCCGCCGCGAACGCGGTTCGATATAAGGCAGATAGAGTTTGGCGCCGCGTTTTTGTGCCGCACGCACAAAGCCGTCCAGCCGCAGCTCGCTGCCCATCGGCCAATACACGCCGATTTTCCGCCCCTTCTTGATATAACGCTTGAGCAGGCGGTTAACCGTTTGCCCCGCCGCCAGCCGCCCTTGATGCCCCATCTGCGCGCGGGCGCGGCGCAATTCTCGGCGCAGGGCGTGTTTTTCCTCATTCCTCATTTCAGACGACCTTTTGAGTGTTGTTGTAGAATACGGCGATTATAAACGCTCCGTTAACATCAAAACAGGATTCCGCCATGTGGCATATCGTCCTTATCGGCTACCTCTTCGTCGCCGTCATGTATTCCGCCGCCCAACCCAGCATCGCGCGCGCTTTGATTTATTTGGTTTTTTGGGTAGTCCTGCCCGTCGCGTTTACCGTTTTCACCGTTACTATCCGCCGCCGCAACCGCCTGATGAAGCAGCAGGAAAAAGAAGCATTCGAACAAAGCCGCCGCGCAGCCGGATAAGAAGGCGGCAAACAGGACGGCAGTGCATAAAATCCCTTTTCAGGCGACCCCTTATCCGCTATAATCCGTCAGTTTTCCATTTCGGAAACACACAATTTTTTAAAACTTATGCCCACTTTCGCCGAAGGGTGCTTGACAATAGGCGCAGCCTATCAAGTTCTATGCGATTGAATGTGTGCTCTTAACCCTTTCAAGGAAATAAAATGTCTCAAATTACTATGCGTCAGATGATTGAAGCCGGCGTTCACTTCGGCCACCAAACCCGTTTCTGGAACCCGAAAATGGCACAATACATTTTCGGTGCGCGCAATAAAATCCACATCGTCAACCTGGAAAAAACCCTGCCGATGTTCCAAGAAGCGCAAGAAGCCGTACGCCGTCTGGTTGCCAACAAAGGCACCGTGCTGTTCGTTGGCACCAAACGCCAAGCGCGTGAAATCATCCGCGAAGAAGCTACCCGCGCCGGTATGCCTTTCGTCGATCACCGTTGGTTGGGCGGCATGCTGACCAACTACAAAACCGTTAAGCAATCCATCAAACGCCTGGAAGAAAAAACCGCTGCTTTGGAAAACGCTGCCGAAGGCGGTTTCAACAAAAAAGAAATTCTGGAAATGCAACGCGACGTTGAAAAACTGGAACGTTCTTTGGGCGGTATCAAAAACATGAAAGGCCTGCCTGACGCGATTTTCGTTATCGACACCGGCTACCAAAAAGGTACTCTGGTCGAGGCTGAAAAACTGGGCATCCCCGTTATCGCCGTAGTCGATACCAACAACAGCCCTGACGGCGTGAAATACGTCATCCCCGGTAACGACGACTCCGCCAAAGCCATCCGCCTGTACTGCCGCGGCATCGCCGACGCAGTTTTGGAAGGCAAAAACCAAGCGCTGCAAGAAACCGTAGCCGCTGCCCAAGAAGCTGCTGCCGAGTAATCCGGCAAACCGAAGAGGGGCGTTATGCCCCTTTTCTCAAATCCCGTTCTGAAAAACCTTTTCAGACGACCCCATTCCCAAACACGGATACCCCGTGTTTCCCCAAAATCTAGGAGATTCAAAATGGCAGAAATTACTGCAAAAATGGTTGCCGACCTGCGCGCCGCTACCGGCCTGGGCATGATGGAATGCAAAAAAGCCTTGGTTGAAGCCGAAGGCAACTTCGAAAAAGCCGAAGAAATCCTGCGCATCAAATCCGGCGCGAAAGCCGGCAAACTGGCCGGCCGTACCGCTGCCGAAGGCGTATTGGCTTACGCCATCAACGGCAATGTCGGTGCATTGGTTGAAGTAAACTGCGAAACCGACTTCGTTGCCAAAGACGCAGGCTTCGTAGAATTCGCCAACTTCGTTGCGAAAACCGCTGCCGAGAAAAAACCGGCTACCGTTGAAGAACTGAGCGAACTGGTTGAAGCAGAACGCAAAGCCATCATCGCCAAATTGGGCGAGAACATGTCTGTCCGCCGCTTCCAAGTCATCGACACCGCCAACCAACTGGTTGCCTACATCCACGGCGCATTGGCTACCGAAGGCGTATTGGTTGAGTTCAAAGGCTCTGAAGATGTAGCGCGTAAAATCGGTATGCACATCGTTGCCGCCAAACCGCAATGCGTAACCGAAGCCGAAGTAGATGCCGAAACCATCGAAAAAGAACGCCACATCTACACCGAGCAAGCCATCGCTTCCGGCAAACCTGCCGACATCGCCGCTAAAATGGTTGAAGGCCGTATCCGCAAATTCTTGGCTGAAATCACCCTGAACGGTCAAGCATTCGTGATGAACCCTGACCAAACCGTTGCCCAATTCGCTAAAGAAAACGGCACCGAAGTTATCAGCTTCGTCCGCTACAAAGTAGGCGACGGCATCGAAAAAGCCGTTGTCGACTACGCAGCCGAAGTTGCTGCCGCTGCTAAAGTGTAAGGCACTTATGAAAAAGAAAGCACCTAGATTCCAAACGAATCAGGGTGCTTTTTTTTGAGAGCTACACTGTTTAGAATACTGTTGGAAATAGAATATTTCATCATAATCAACAAATAATAATTTATCCAAACCCATACACCCACGGAAAACGCGTTACCCTGTCAGCCAAACATCCGGAAAGGTCGTCTGAAAAATCAAACGTCCTTTCCCTGAATTGAAGCAGCGCCACAGGGTGAACTGATCATTTGGAACGAGTCGGTTTTTGGTACGGAAAACGGCAGATTCAAGGCAAAAAGCGCAGCAAGATTGGACATCTTGCGAGTATTTTTAACGCAGAATATGCCGTTTTACGGAGCAAAATACCGTCGTTATCGAATGACCAGTTCGCCCTGCATAACTAGCGCTATCCACCTAAAGAAAGCAAGGTATTCCATGACACAGCAAATCAAATACAAACGCGTATTACTGAAACTCTCCGGCGAATCCCTGATGGGTTCCGACCCTTTCGGCATCAACCATGACACCATCGTCCAAACCGTCGGTGAAATCGCCGAAGTCGTCAAAATGGGCGTACAAGTCGGCATCGTTGTCGGCGGCGGCAACATCTTCCGCGGCGTATCCGCCCAAGCAGGCAGCATGGACCGCGCTACCGCCGACTACATGGGCATGATGGCGACCGTCATGAATGCGCTCGCCCTCAAAGATGCTTTCGAAACCCTCGGCATCAAAGCGCGCGTACAATCCGCGCTTTCCATGCAGCAAATCGCCGAAACCTACGCCCGCCCCAAAGCCATCCAATACCTCGAAGAAGGCAAAGTCGTCATCTTCGCCGCCGGTACGGGCAACCCCTTCTTCACCACCGACACCGCCGCCGCCCTGCGCGGAGCCGAAATGAACTGCGACGTCATGCTCAAAGCCACCAATGTGGACGGCGTTTATACCGCAGACCCGAAAAAAGACCCGTCCGCTACACGCTACGAAACCATTACCTTTGACGAAGCCTTGAACAAAAACCTCAAAGTCATGGATGCGACTGCCTTCGCCCTCTGCCGCGAACGAAAACTCAACATCGTCGTCTTCGGCATCGCCAAACAAGGCTCGCTCAAACGCGTCATTACCGGCGAAGACGAAGGCACGCTGGTTCACTGCTGATTCCTATCGGGCAATAATTGAAGTGATTTGATCAAGCAACAGGTCGTCTGAAAACTCGAAAATAGGTTTTCAGACGACCTTTTTGATGGTGGGCAACATAAGGAACAGGCAACGAAGCAGGGGGTGTTCATCCGCTATATGTTTGCCTGTTGGAATACCGATTTACCTAGATTTGCATATTCTGTCGTACAATACGCGCTTTCAGACGACGTCTGGACTTTTGAAGGAATAAAACGGATGAACTTGTTAGGGGCTTTGGCAAGGGTCGGTAGCTTAACAATGCTGTCGCGCATACTTGGTTTTTTGCGTGATGCGGTAATTGCCCGCACGTTTGGTGCGAGCATGGCGACCGACGCTTTTTTTGTGGCATTTAAACTGCCCAACCTGCTGCGCCGTATCTTTGCGGAAGGGGCGTTTGCCCAGGCTTTTGTGCCGATTTTGGCGGAATATAAGGAAACGCGTTCGAAAGAAGCGACGGAGGCGTTTATTCGCCATGTGGCAGGGATGTTGTCATTTGTCTTGGTCATCGTTACCGCGCTGGGCATTCTAGCCGCGCCTTGGGTGATTCAGGCTTCCGCGCCCGGCTTTAAAGAGCCGAAAAAGATTTTGCTTTCCATCGATTTGCTGAAGATAACGTTCCCGTATATCTTGTTTATTTCTCTGTCTTCCTTTGTCGGCTCAATCCTTAATTCCTATCATAAATTCAGTATTCCTGCATTTACGCCGACGTTTTTGAATATTTCTTTTATCGTTTTCTCAATATATTTCATCCCCTATTTTGATCCGCCTGTGACCGCGTTGGCGTGGGCGGTCTTTGTCGGCGGAATTTTGCAGCTCGGCTTCCAGCTGCCTTGGTTGGCAAAACTAGGTTTTTTGAAGTTGCCTAAGCTTAATTTCAAAGATGCAGCGGTCAACCGCGTGATGAAACAGATGGCACCTGCGATTTTGAGTGTGAGCGTGGTACAGATTTCTTCGGTGATCAACACGATTTTTGCGTCCTATCTGCAATCGGGCAGCATTACGTGGATGTATTACGCCGACCGTCTGATGGAGCTGCCCAGCGGTGTTTTGGGTGCGGCGCTCGGTACGATTTTGCTGCCAACTTTGTCCAAACACGCCGTCAATCAGAATACCGAGCAGTTTTCCGGACTGCTCGATTGGGGGTTGCGTCTGTGTATGCTGCTGGCGCTGCCGGCGACAGTCGGGGTTGCGGTATTGTCGTTCCCGTTGTTGGCGACGCTGTTTATGTCCAGTAAGTTTTCACTGTTTGACGCGCAGATGACGCAGCAAGCGCTGATTGCCAATTCTGTCGGTATACTCGGATCTATCATGGTCAAAGTGTTGGCACCCGGTTTCTATGCACGGCAAAACATCAAAACGCCGGTCAAAATCGCCATCTTTACGCTCGTCTGCACGCAGTTGATGAACCTTGCCTTTATCGGTCCTTTAAAGCACGCCGGGCTTTCGCTCGCCGTCAGTTTGGGCGCGTGTATGAATGCGGGACTGTTGTATTACCTGTTGCGCAAACACGGCATTTACCAACCTAGCAAAGGATGGGGAATTTTCCTGATTAAAATAGTGCTGTCGCTTGTTGTAATGGGCGGGGGATTATGGGCTGCACATACTTACCTGCCTTTTGATTGGGTACACGTTGGTGCTTTGCGTAAAGCAGGGCAGTTGTGCATCCTGATTGCGATAGGCGGCGGTTTGTATTTCGTTTCGCTGGCTACTCTGGGTTTCCGACCGAGGGATTTCAAACGGGTGGAAACTCGCTAGAGGCTGTTAAGACGTAAAAGAGGTCGTCTGAAAACCTATATTTCAGGTTTTCAGACGACCTTTTTTCATGACGGCAAACTTACGCAACCACAGGAGCGACAGCTTTTACATAGTTCAGCGCGATAAACTGCTTTTCGGGATCAAGCTCGGTGATTTTGAGCAGGACTTGCGATTTGGGTAGCGCGTCGAACGGGATGCCGGTGGCGCGGGTTACCAGCGGCAGGCCTTCGATGCGGACGAGGTCTTCTTTTAGGATGGTCGCGGTCAGCTCGCTTGTGCCTTGCTGTTGCAGGTACACGAGGCTCCAGTAGGCTTCCATCTGCCGTTGGAAATCGGCGTAGGCGGCATAGGCGGTGTCGAAATCGCGCAGGGCGGCGAAGAGTTCGGCATCGCTTTGTTGGAAGAGCGGTTCGGCGGTGTCGTCTATCAGGCTGAGGAGTTGTTTTTGGTTGATGTAGTCGGCGGCGCGACGTAGCGGCGAGGTGAACCAGCCGTAATGCTGTACGCCCATGCCGATGTGCGGCTCGGATTTGGTGCTCATGCGCACTTTTCCGGCAGGTTGGACGCGGAAGAGGCCGGGCAGGTCGTTGTCATGGAGCATCTGCGCCCAAGTGCTGTTGGCGAGTATCATCATCTCGCTGACCAGCGTATCAATGGGCGAACCGCGTTCGCGGCGGACGACGGATACGTTGCCTTCCTCATCCAATTCGATGCTGTAATCGTATTGCGGCGCACGGTTGGGTTCGTATTTGCCGCGCGCTTTTTGCAGGGCGACGGCGAATTGGTGCAACCAAATCAGGTCTTGATGATGGGCGAACATCATTTCGCCGGTTTCGTCCAAGCCGGTTTCAGCGTTGAAATGCGGCTCGATGGTTTGGATGCGCAGGTTTTCGGCGATGTTGACGGCTTCGATTTTGCAGGTCGGCTCGCCGACGTTGAATTCGCTGTCCACATCGAAATAAATGCTGACGGCAGGACGGTACGCGCCCGCATCAAGGCTGAACGCGGCAATCCAGTTTTCGGGCAGCATGGTGATTTTTCCGCCGGGAAAATAGACCGTGCTCAAGCGTTCCATGATGTTTTTTTCCATTTTGTCGCCTGGTTTAATGGCAAGCGACGGCGCGGCAATGTGGATGCCGACGCGCTTCGTGCCGTTGCCCAAATCGGTCAGGCTTAAAGCGTCATCGACTTCGGTGGTCGATTCGTCGTCAATGGAAAAGGCGGTAACGTCGGCTTTGGGCAGGTCGGGCATTTCGGGCAGGGGGAGGTCGGGGAAACCTGTTCCTTTGGGGAAGTATTTGATTTCAAAACCGTCTTGCAGATATTGGGGGATGGACGTAATGCCGCCCGTTTTTTTCGCCAATTCGTAGGCGGAGGTTTTCAGCGCGTCGGCGGCTTTGGTAAAGGCTTTGTAGGTCAGCGACTGTTTGTCGGGCGCGTGCAGGATGGTTTTCAAATCCGCCGCGATTTCAGACGGCATCTCGCCGCGTTTCAAGGCTTCCGCCCAAGCGTCGATTTGCGCGTCTTGTTGTTTTTTGCGTTCGATGGCGGCAAGCGCCTGTTTCAAAGTTTCTTCGGGCGCGGCTTTGAACACGCCTTTGGCTTTTTTGTAGAAATACATCGGCGCGGCGTACAGCGCAATCAAAGTCGCCGCCAGCTCGGTTTTGGTCGGCGCATGACCGTAATATTCTTCGGCGATGGCTTCGGCGGAAAATTCTTCTTCGCCGCACACTTCCCACAACAAATCGGTGTCGATGTCCGCCGCCTGCGCCTGCGCGTTCTCCAAAAACACCGCCATATCGCCGTCGAACTCGGCAAAGACGTTGTTTGCCTTCACTTTGGTGCGCTTGCCGTGTTGGGTATCGACTTGGTAGGTGGCGTCGTTTTTTTGGACGATGGCGGCGACTTTGAACTGGCCGGACTCTTCGTAAAAGATATTCATGTATTGCTGCTGTTAGGTTGAAGTGGGAAACGGACGATTTTAGCAGATTCTTACTGATAAAGACGGACAAAAGGTCGTCTGAAAAGCGAATCTGGTTTATTGGAAGGGTTTGGTTGTGTTTAGGGCTGGCGGTGGGTGTTGCATTTTCTATCCAATTTTATTGGCGTTGATATGGGTAAAGGAATGAAGTTGGGTTGTTATAAAACACAAATAAGAATCGTTATCATAAACTTATTGAATTTATTAAGATTTTTTTGCAGGTTGGCCGACATTTACCTTTTAATGGATTTTGAAATTCGATAAAATAGCAGGATATTAAGATTTGTCTGTCAACCAGTTAGGCATAAACCCATGTTGGCCAGTTACTTTCCCGTCCTCGTATTCATCCTCGTCGGCCTTGCGGCCGGCGTGCTGTTTATCCTGCTCGGCACGATTTTAGGTCCGAAACACCACTACGCCGAAAAAGACGCGGCTTACGAATGTGGTTTTGAAGCCTTTGAAAACGCCAGGATGAAGTTTGACGTGCGTTATTATCTCGTCGCCATCCTGTTCATCCTCTTCGATTTGGAGGTTGCGTTTATGTTGCCGTGGGCGGTGGTGTTCAAGGAGTTGGGCGCATACGGCTTCTGGTCTATGCTGGTGTTTATCGTCGTTCTGACGGTAGGCTTTGTTTACGAATGGAAAAAAGGTGCGCTGGAATGGGAATAGAAGGCGTTTTGAAAAAAGGTTTCATCACCACCAGCGCGGATACGGTGCTGAACTATATGCGTACCGGTTCGCTGTGGCCGGTTACTTTCGGTTTGGCCTGCTGCGCCGTGGAAATGATGCACGCGGGTATGGCGCGTTACGACCTTGACCGTTTCGGCATTATTTTCCGTCCGTCGCCCCGTCAGGCCGACCTGATGATTGTGGCGGGTACGCTCACCAACAAAATGGCGCCCGCCCTGCGCCGCGTGTACGACCAGCTCGCCGAGCCGCGCTGGGTATTGTCCATGGGTTCGTGTGCCAACGGCGGCGGCTACTATCATTATTCTTATTCCGTCGTGCGCGGTGCCGACCGTGTCGTGCCGGTAGACGTTTATGTGCCGGGTTGTCCGCCGACTGCGGAAGCCTTGATTTACGGCCTGATGCAACTCCAACAAAAAATCAAGCGCACTTCCACCATCGCGCGGGACGAGTAGGGGGGAACGATATGGCAAGCATTCAAAACTTATACGATACCGTCAGCCGCGTTTTGGGCAATCAGGCAAGCAAAGTCATTTCCGCTTTGGGCGAGATTACTGTCGAGTGTCTGCCCGAACACTATATTTCAGTGATGACTACGTTGCGCGACCATGAAGAACTGCATTTCGAGCTTTTGGTTGATTTATGCGGCGTCGATTACAGCACTTACAAAAACGAAGCATGGCAGGGCAAACGCTTCGCCGTTGTCAGCCAGCTTCTTTCCGTTAAAAACAATCAGCGCATCCGCGTGCGCGTCTGGGTTTCAGACGACGATTTCCCCGTGGTCGAATCCGTGGTTCCCGTTTATAACAGCGCGGATTGGTACGAGCGCGAAGCCTTCGATTTGTACGGCATCATGTTCAACAACCATCCCGACTTGCGCCGTATCCTGACCGATTACGGCTTTGTCGGACATCCTTTCCGCAAAGACTTTCCGATTTCCGGCTATGTGGAAATGCGTTACGACGAAGAACAAAAACGCGTGATTTACCAACCTGTTACCATCGAGCCGCGCGAAATCACGCCGCGTATCGTCCGTGAGGAGAACTACGGTGGCCAATAAATTAAGAAACTACACCATCAACTTCGGTCCGCAACACCCTGCGGCGCACGGCGTATTGCGTATGATTTTGGAGTTGGACGGCGAACAAATCGTCCGTGCCGATCCGCATATAGGCCTCCTGCACCGAGGTACCGAAAAACTGGCGGAAACCAAAACCTATCTGCAAGCCCTGCCTTATATGGACAGGCTGGACTACGTTTCCATGATGGTCAATGAGCAGGCGTATTGCTTGGCGGTAGAAAAACTTGCCGGAATTGATGTGCCTATCCGCGCCCAATACATCCGCGTCATGTTCGCCGAAGTAACGCGCATCCTCAATCACTTGATGGGCATCGGTTCGCACGCCTTCGACATCGGCGCAATGACCGCCATTCTCTACGCCTTCCGCGATCGCGAAGAGCTGATGGACTTGTACGAAGCCGTTTCCGGCGCGCGTATGCACGCCGCCTACTTCCGTCCCGGCGGCGTTTACCGCGACCTGCCCGACTTTATGCCCAAATACGAGAGCAGCAAATTCCGCAACGCCAAAGTATTGAAGCAGCTCAACGAATCCCGCGAAGGCACCATGCTCGACTTCATCGACGCCTTCTGCGAGCGCTTCCCAAAAAACATCGATACACTCGAAACCCTCCTGACCGACAACCGCATCTGGAAACAGCGTACCGTCGGCATCGGCGTTGTCTCTCCCGAGCGCGCCATGCAAAAAGGCTTTACCGGCGTGATGCTGCGCGGTTCGGGCGTGGAGTGGGACGTGCGTAAGAAACAGCCGTATGAAGTGTACGACCAAATGGATTTCGACATCCCTGTCGGCATCAACGGCGACTGTTACGACCGCTACCTCTGCCGCATGGAAGAAATGCGCCAATCCGTACGCATCATCAAACAATGCGCCGACTGGCTGCGCGTCAATCCCGGCCCGGTCATCACCACAAACCACAAATTCGCCCCGCCCAAACGCACCGAAATGAAAACAGGCATGGAAGACCTGATTCACCATTTCAAACTCTTCACCGAGGGTATGCACGTTCCCGAGGGCGAGACTTACACCGCTGTCGAACACCCGAAAGGCGAGTTCGGCGTTTACATCATTTCAGACGGCGCAAACAAACCCTACCGCCTGAAAATCCGCGCACCCGGCTTCGCCCACCTGCAAGGCATGGACGAAATGGCAAAAGGCCACATGCTCGCCGACGTCGTTGCCATTATCGGTACGCAGGACATCGTATTCGGGGAGGTGGACAGATAATGTTATCCGCAGAATCCTTAAAACAAATCGACATCGAGTTGGCAAAATATCCCGCCGACCAACGCCGTTCCGCCATCATGGGCGCGTTGCGTATCGCCCAAGCCGAAAAAGGCTGGCTCGCCCCCGAAACCATCGCCTTTGTTGCCGACTACATCGGCATTACGCCGGCGCAGGCATACGAAGTCGCTACTTTCTACAATATGTATGACCTCGAGCCGGTCGGCAAATACAAACTGACCGTCTGCACCAACCTGCCCTGCGCCCTGCGCGGCGGCATGGATACCGGCGAATACCTGAAGAAAAAACTCGGTATCGGCTACGGCGAAACCACGCCCGACGGCAAATTCACCCTAGTCGAAGGCGAATGCATGGGCGCATGCGGCGACGCCCCAGTTATGCTGGTAAACAATCACAGTATGTGCAGTTTCATGACCGAAGAGGCGATTGAGAAGAAACTGGCGGAGTTGGAATAGGTCGTCTGAAACGACGATTTAAACGTAGGTCGGATACTTGTATCCGACAGAGTGGGTAAAAAGGCAAAATGTCGGATTCAAGAATCCGACCTACTGAAATACCGAAATGCCGTCATTCCCGCGCAGGCGGGAATCCATCGGTAAGATTCGGTTTCTGAATTTAATTAAGACATTGCTTATCATCGAGGATGGATTCCCGCCTGCGCGGGAATGACGGCAGACAAGCAAAGTGGTCGAGATCCAACAAAAACGATTAAATGTCGTCTGAAAATATAGATTTGATAAACCAACAGATTTCATTTCAGACGACGTTACAAGCCGATACACAAAGACATCTTAAGGCCGTCTGAAAACAACGGCTGCAACCGATACGAAAACGAACAGGCACACCAAAATGGCTATTTACCAATCAGGCGTGATTTTTGACCAAGTGGATACCGCCAATCCCGACTGCTGGACATTGGACGAATACGTCAAACGTGGCGGCTATACCGCGCTGCGTAGAATCCTGTCCGAAAACATCTCGCAAACCGACGTGATTGACGAAGTCAAAACCTCCGGTCTGCGCGGCCGCGGCGGTGCGGGCTTTCCGACCGGCTTGAAATGGAGCTTTATGCCCCGTTCCTTCCCTGGCGAAAAATACGTCGTCTGCAACACAGACGAAGGCGAGCCGGGTACATTTAAAGACCGTGACATCATTATGTTCAATCCCCATGCTCTGATTGAAGGCATGATTATCGCCGGTTACGCGATGGGCGCGAAAGCGGGTTACAACTACATTCACGGCGAAATTTTCGAAGGTTATCAACGTTTTGAAGCCGCACTCGACCAAGCGCGCGCGGCGGGTTTTTTGGGTAAAAATATTTTAGGTTCGGACTTCGAATTCGAACTCTTCGCCCACCACGGCTACGGCGCATACATCTGCGGCGAAGAAACCGCATTGCTCGAATCGCTGGAAGGCAAAAAAGGCCAGCCGCGCTTCAAACCGCCGTTCCCCGCCTCGTTCGGCCTGTATGGCAAACCGACCACCATCAACAATACCGAAACCTTCGCCTCCGTACCGTTTATCGTCCGCGACGGCGGTCAGACGTTTGCCGACAAAGGCATTCCGAATGCCGGCGGTACCAAACTGTTCTGCATCTCCGGCCACGTTGAGCGTCCGGGCAACTATGAAGTGCCGTTAGGCACGCCGTTTGCCGAAATCCTGAAAATGGCGGGAGGTATGCGCGGCGGCAAAAAACTTAAAGCCGTTATCCCCGGCGGTTCGTCTGCACCCGTCTTGCCTGCCGACATTATGATGCAGACCAATATGGACTACGACTCGATTTCCAAAGCCGGCTCGATGCTCGGTTCCGGCGCGATTATTGTGATGGACGAAGACGTGTGCATGGTCAAAGCCCTCGAACGCTTAAGCTACTTCTACTACGACGAATCCTGCGGTCAATGCACTCCCTGCCGCGAAGGCACCGGCTGGCTCTACCGTATCGTCCACCGCATCGTAGAAGGCAAAGGCCGCATGGAAGACTTGGATTTGCTGGATTCCGTCGGCAACCAAATGGCAGGCCGCACAATCTGCGCCCTCGCCGACGCCGCCGTCTTCCCTGTCCGCAGCTTTACCAAGCATTTCCGTGATGAGTTTGTGCATTACATTGAACACGGCGGACCGATGAAGCCGAATAAGTGGTGTTGAGGTTTCAGACGACCTGAATATCAGTGGTGTTTGGGATTCTCACCAGCAAATTAATTCCCTCTCCCGCTCGCGGGGGAGGGTTAGGGTGGGGGTGGTGCTTGGAATATTTTGAAACAGATTTTTATACGGGCAAGATTCAGACGGCCTCCGTATAGGTCGTCTGAAAAAGATTGAGGCCAACTCGGCTATGCGGTACAGCACAAGAAATACGGCATTAAAACAGAATGTCCGTAATCTGAAGCAGAATATGACTTTGGCCGAGCAGAAATTGTGGCATCACTTGCGCGGCAAACGGTTGAACGGAATAAAATTCCGACGCCAACAGACAATAGGCGGATATATCGTCGATTTTGTCAGTATGGAACATCGTTTGATTATTGAATTGGACGGTGGACAACATTCGGAACAGATTGAGTATGACGAGCAGCGGACGGCGTTTTTGAATGCCCAAGGTTATCGGGTGTTGCGGTTTTGGAATAATGAAGTTTTGCAGCAAACCGAAGCAGTACTGGAAAAGATTATCGAAATGTGCGGCGGAAAATAAGACGGCTGCAACGTTGCAAAGCCACCCCCCATCCTAGCCTTCCCCCGCCAGACGGGGGAAGGGACAGACGGTAGTAGATTTGAATACTTCGGGTTGATTCCTGAGATTCAAGTAAACATAAAACATAATATTGAAAGACATGGCAGCAGAATCTGCCACTATATGTTCTGACAGAAACCTGTTTCCTCTCCCGTCAGGCGGGAGAGGGTGGGGGGATAGGTTGTACTAGAATTTGGATTTTTTAAAATTAAGAAACCCCTCCTAAAAATAAACAAGCAATAAACTTATACTTTAAAGGCCGTCTGAAACCCATTTTTCAGACGACCTCCATAAAAGATTATTTATCAAATACCCGTAACTAGGAACGAACCATGTTACAAATCGAAATCGACGGCAAACAGGTATCTGTGGAGCAGGGCGCGACGGTGATTGAGGCCGCGCACAAGCTCGGTACTTATATTCCGCATTTCTGTTACCACAAAAAGCTCTCCATCGCCGCCAACTGCCGTATGTGTCTGGTGGACGTGGAAAAAGCCCCCAAACCGCTGCCCGCCTGCGCTACGCCGGTAACGGACGGCATGATTGTGCGCACGCATTCGGCAAAAGCCCGTGAGGCGCAGGAAGGTGTGATGGAGTTTTTGCTCATCAACCATCCGCTCGACTGTCCGACCTGCGACCAAGGCGGCGAGTGCCAGTTGCAGGATTTGGCGGTGGGCTACGGCAAAACCACCAGCCGCTATACCGAAGAAAAACGTTCCGTCGTCGGCAAAGACATGGGGCCTTTGGTTTCCGCCGAGGAAATGAGCCGCTGCATCCACTGCACCCGCTGCGTACGTTTCACCGAAGAAATCGCCGGTTTGCAGGAAATTGCGATGGCGAATCGCGGCGAACACTCCGAAATCATGCCCTTCATCGGCAAAGCGGTGGAAACCGAATTGTCGGGCAACGTCATCGATTTGTGTCCCGTCGGCGCGCTGACCAGCAAACCGTTCCGTTTCAACGCGCGTACTTGGGAGCTGAACCGCCGCAAATCCGTTTCCGCCCATGACGCTTTGGGCAGCAACCTGATTGTGCAGACCAAAGACCATACCGTCCGCCGCGTGCTGCCGCTGGAAAACGAAGCGATTAACGAATGCTGGCTGTCCGACCGCGACCGTTTCGCCTACGAAGGCCTGTATCACGAAAGCCGTCTGAAAAACCCGAAAATCAAACAGGGCGGCGAGTGGATGGACGTGGATTGGAAAACCGCGCTGGAATATGTCCGCAGCGCGATTGAATGTATCGCCAAAGACGGCAACCAAAACCAAGTCGGCATTTGGGCGAACCCGATGAATACGGTTGAAGAACTGTATTTGGCGAAGAAACTCGCCGACGGTTTGGGCGTTAAAAATTTCGCTACCCGTCTGCGCCAACAGGACAAACGTTTTTCAGACGACCTCAATGGTGCGCAATGGTTGGGACAAAGCATCGAATCGCTGGCGGACAACGAAGCCGTATTGGTGGTCGGCGCAAACCTGCGCAAAGAACAGCCGCTTCTGACCGCCCGCCTGCGCCGCGCCGCTAAAGACCGCATGGCTTTGAGCGTATTGGCCAGCAGTAAAGAAGAATTGTTTATGCCGCTTCTGTCTCAAGAAGCCGTACATCCCGACGAGTGGGCAGGTCGTCTGAAAAACCTGTTTGCCGATGCGGAACACACGATTACCGCGAGCCTGAAAAACGCTGAAAAAGCAGCGGTGATTTTGGGCGCGGAAGTGCAAAACCATCCCGATTACGCTGCGATTTACGCCGCCGCACAAGAGCTGGCGGACGCAACCGGCGCGGTGCTGGGTATTTTGCCGCAGGCTGCCAACAGCGTCGGTGCGGACGTATTGGGCGTGAACTCGGGCGAGAGCGTTGCCGAAATGGCAAACGCGCCGAAACAGGCAGTCTTGCTGCTCAATGTCGAGCCGGAAATCGATACGGCGGACGGTGCAAAAGCCGTAGCCGCGTTGAAACAGGCAAAAAGCGTGATGGCGTTTACGCCGTTTGTCAGCGAAACGCTGCTGGACGTGTGCGACGTATTGCTGCCGATTGCGCCGTTTACCGAAACCTCGGGCAGCTTCATCAATATGGAAGGCCGTCTGCAATCCTTCCACGGTGTCGTTCAGGGCTTCGGCGACTCGCGCCCGCTGTGGAAAGTGTTGCGCGTATTGGGCAATCTGTTTGACCTGCAAGGCTTTGAATACCACGATACCGCCGCGATTCTGAAAGACGCGTTGGACGTGGAAAGCCTGCCGTCCAAACTGAACAACCGCGCCGCTTCGACTCAAAAAGATTTTCAGACGACCTCAAGCCGCCTCGTGCGCGTGGGCGGAGTCGGTATTTATCACACCGATGCCATCGTGCGCCGTTCCGCGCCGTTGCAAGCGACCAGCCATGCCGCCGTGCCCGCCGCGCGTGTGAATCCGAACACATTGGCGCGCTTAGGCCTGCAAGACGGACAAACCGCCGTCGCCAAACAAAACGGCGCAAGCGTATCGGTTGCAGTCAAAGCCGATGCCGGTTTGCCTGAAAACGTGGTGCATCTGCCGCTGCATACCGAAAATGCCGCGCTGGGTGCGTTGATGGACACTATTGAACTGGCGGGAGCTTGATCATGCAAGAATGGTTCCAAAACCTCTTTGCCGCAACGCTCGGTCTGGGCGATTTGGGTATCACCGTAGGCTTGGTGGTATCCGTCATCGTCAAAATCGTGATTATCCTGATTCCGCTGATTCTGACCGTTGCCTACCTGACGTATTTCGAACGTAAAGTCATTGGATTTATGCAGCTTCGCGTCGGCCCGAACGTAACCGGCCCATGGGGTCTGATTCAGCCGTTTGCCGACGTGTTCAAACTCTTGTTTAAAGAGGTAACCCGTCCGAAGCTGTCAAATAAAGCCCTGTTCTACATCGGCCCGATTATGTCGCTCGCCCCGTCTTTCGCGGCGTGGGCGGTGATTCCGTTCAACGAAGAATGGGTGCTGACCAATATCAATATCGGCCTTTTGTACATCCTGATGATTACCTCGCTGTCGGTTTACGGCGTGATCATCGCGGGCTGGGCTTCCAACTCTAAATATTCGTTCTTGGGCGCAATGCGTGCCTCCGCGCAAAGCATCTCCTACGAAATCGCCATGAGCGCCGCGCTGGTGTGTGTCGTGATGGTGTCGGGCAGCATGAACTTCTCCGACATCGTTGCCGCGCAGGCAAAAGGCATCGCGGGCGGTTCCGTGTTCTCGTGGAACTGGCTGCCGCTCTTCCCAATCTTCATCGTCTATCTGATTTCCGCCGTTGCCGAAACCAACCGCGCACCGTTTGACGTGGCAGAGGGCGAGTCCGAAATTGTTGCCGGACACCACGTCGAATATTCCGGCTTCGCGTTCGCGCTGTTTTTCCTTGCCGAATACATTTTCATGATTCTGATTGCCGCGCTGACATCGCTGATGTTCCTCGGCGGCTGGTTGTCTCCGTTCCCGCAAAGCTGGGGCTTTATCGGTACACCTTCCGCATTCTGGATGTTCGTGAAAATGGCGGCGGTGCTGTACTGGTATCTGTGGATTCGTGCAACCTTCCCACGCTACCGCTACGACCAAATCATGCGCTTGGGCTGGAAAGTGCTGATTCCCATCGGCTTCGCCTATATCGTGATTTTGGGTCTGTGGATGATTTCGCCGCTGAATTTGTGGAAATAAGTTTCAGACGACGTATCAAGGTCGTCTGAAAACGCAGTTTTGAATATTTAACGGAATCCCTGTTTTGAGGGAACAGAATATGGCTAATTTAGTAAAAACTTTCTTGCTCGGCGAACTGGTCAAAGGCATGGGCGTAACGCTCAAAAACTTTTTTGCCCGCAAAGACACGATTTATTTCCCCGAAGAGAAAACGCCGCAATCTGTGCGTTTCCGCGGCCTGCACGCGCAGCGGCGGTATCCGAACGGTGAGGAACGCTGCATCGCGTGTAAATTGTGCGAGGCGGTGTGTCCGGCAATGGCGATCAACATCGAATCGGAAGAACGCGAAGACGGTACGCGCCGCACCAAACGTTACGACATCGACCTGACCAAATGCATCTTCTGCGGCTTCTGCGAAGAGGCCTGTCCGACCGATGCGATTGTGGAAACGCATATTTTTGAATACCACGGCGAGAAAAAAGGCGACTTGCACATGACCAAGCCGATCCTCTTGGCAATCGGCGACAAATACGAAGCCGAAATCGCCAAACGCAAAGCCGCTGACGCGCCGTACCGTTAAGGAGCAGACGAATGACTTTTTCCGCGATTCTGTTCTATATCCTTGCCGCCATCGTCCTATACGGCGCGCTGCGTACCGTTACCGCGAAAAACCCTGTCCACGCCGCTTTGCATCTGGTGCTGACCTTCTGCGTGAGCGCGATGATTTGGATGCTGATGCAGGCGGAGTTTTTGGGCGTTACGCTGGTGGTCGTGTATGTCGGCGCAGTGATGGTGCTGTTCCTGTTCGTCGTGATGATGCTGAACATCGACATCGAGGAAATGCGCGCCGGTTTCTGGCGGCATGCGCCTGTTGCCGGTGTTGTCGGCACATTGTTGGCGGTTGCCCTGATCTTGATTCTGGTCAATCCGAAAACCGACCTTGCCGCATTTGGTCTGATGAAAGACATTCCTGCCGATTACAACAACATCCGCGATTTGGGCAGCCGTATTTATACCGATTATCTGCTGCCGTTTGAGCTGGCGGCGGTATTGCTGCTGTTGGGTATGGTGGCGGCGATTGCGCTGGTTCACCGTAAAACCACCAATCCGAAACGCATGGATCCTGCCGACCAAGTTAAAGTGCGCGCCGACCAAGGCCGTATGCGCTTGGTGAAAATGGAAGCTGTGAAACCGCAAACCGAATTTGTCGAAGAGAGCGAAGTTTCAGACGGCCTCAAACCGAAAGAGGAGGGTAAAGCATGATTACCTTGACGCATTATCTGGTATTGGGCGCGCTCCTGTTCGGTATCAGCGCGATGGGCATCTTTATGAATCGTAAAAATGTGCTGGTCTTGCTGATGTCTATCGAGCTGATGCTCTTGGCGGTGAACTTCAACTTTATCGCCTTCTCGCAGCATCTGGGCGATACCGCCGGACAGATTTTCGTATTCTTCGTATTGACCGTCGCTGCTGCCGAATCCGCCATCGGTTTGGCAATTATGGTGCTGGTGTACCGTAACAGAAAAACGATTAATGTTGCCGATTTGGACGAGTTGAAAGGGTAGGGAGACAGGGGTCGTCTGAAAATGCAGATCCTCTTCCCAATATGTTTACAAGTGTATGGTCGCCAACCAATATAAAAAATGAGAAATATATCGAATTATGCCAAGCTAGGCTTATTAGCTTTTTTGATCGCTTGCTCTTCTAGCGTTGCGCTGGCTAAAAGCAGCCGTCCGGCAGGGTTATATCTAAATCCGTTTTTGGGGCCTCCTGGAAGCAAAATAAACCATGTGACTGTTGCCTTATTTCCAAATCGTCAATATTGCATGCAGAGAGAGGGTGAGTCTGGAAAGGTACGACGTGGTACTTACCGACTGGTCAAACAAAAAATATATTTGGATAACGGCATGAAGTTGGCTAAATATAAAGACGATTTTGGCGACCCGAGTCGTGAGTTTTATAGCCTTACACAAAATGGTAAAGAGATAGATATGTTGCTTTATGCTGATGACCAGTTTTTCATTAAAAGAGAGGGTGTTAGCCCAAAAAAATTTTGGCGTTCTCTGAAAATAGAAGTATGTAACGATTACCGTTAGACAAAAACCGTTAGACAAAAACTGATGGTCAATCTGGAA
>NZ_AJMT01000075.1:0-5441 GCF_000260655.1 Neisseria sicca VK64 | reverse complement strand
AGGAGAAAATAAATTCGTGCAACTCATAAAGCCACCCTCTCCCCAGCCCTCTCCCGCTAGACGGGAGAGGGGGTAGGTTGCAGCAGATGGGGAAAAGTATGGGGTGGGGTGTTTGCTGTTATTAAAACTTATTGAATGAGGTCGTCTGAAATTCATAAATCCTTATTTTCAGACGACCTCTTTATGTTCCTATCCATCCTATAAAACGCTTCAAAACTGTTTCTTCACGCCCAACATGATTTCGTTTTGGCGGTAGCGGTAGAACACGGAATTGCTTTTGACGGTGGTGTGTTTGAAGCGCAGTTCGGGGTAGAAGCCGCCGATGTGCCATTGTCTGAAGCCTGCGGCGGCGAGCCAGACGGTTTGGCGGTCGCTGCGTCTTTGTCCGTCTGCGGCGATGCCTGCGCGGTCGTAGAGGTTGCGCCGTTTCATGACGAGGGCGTTGAGGTAGGTGCCGTTGTCAAACAGGGTGTATAAGCCTGTGCGGAGGGTGTATTCGCGGTGGTCGGATGTGCCGCCGTTGTATGTGCGGCGGGTGTAGTCGGAGCCTGCGAACACGCCGGTTTTCGGGGTCAGGGCGTATTCTGCGCCTAAGCCTGTGCGGTATTCGGTGTAGTCGGCGGCGTAGGTTTTCGCGGTGCCGCTGTGGCGGTAGCGTTTGCCCGACCAGTCGGCGTTGACCTGCCATTTGGGGTTGATGGTATGCGTCCACGAGGTTTCGGCGCCGTAGGCGTTGTAGTAGGTGTGGCGGTTGCGCCGTTCGTGTTCGTAAACGGGCATCAGCGATAGGCGGCTTTGTGCGTCGGCGTATTCGTAACCGGCGGACAGTGTGCCTGTTTGGCTGCCGTAGTCGGACAGGGCGGCGTCTGTGTCTTTGCGGCGGTAGTGCGTGCCGTAGACGAGGAGGTTGGTTTTGAGGCTGTGGTGTCCTTTAATGGGGGTGATTTTGCCTGCGCTCAGGCTGTAATTCCATACAGGGGAACGGATGGGGTCGGGCAGGTTTTGGTAGGCGAGGCATTGGCCGTCAAGCGGCAGAATGCAGCGGACGGAGCCGTCGGATTGGTTGATGTTGCTGTTGTAGCCGTAGGCGATGCCGATTTGTCCGTGCCAGCGGCTGCGTTTGTCGATTTCGCCGAGGTATTGTCCGATCAGGGCGCGGGTTTCTTCGGGAATATCGGCGTCTTGTGCGCGGGCGAATGCGCTTCGGGCTTCGCGGTTTTGGTTGTCTTCGGTATAAAGGCGCGCGGTTTCGAGCAGGATGCGCGGGTTGGCGGGGTCGAGTGCTTCTGCCGATTGCAGGTTTTGCAAGGCTTCGGCGAGGCGTCCTTCGGCACGTTGTTTCAAACCGAGCACCAATTTGGGTAGGGCGGGATTGTGGTCGGGCAGGGCGGCGTAGCGCGTGGCGAAGCGTTCTGCCTTTTTCCATTGACGTTCGTTAATGGCATGATAAATCGCGCTTTCCAGCTCTTCGGTATTGTTGCCTACGGTGTAAATCTGACCGCCGATACGGATGTATGCGTCGTCGTTTTCGATGTCGCCTGCGGGTGTGCCGCCGTCCAGCCAGCCGCTTTCCCGATATTGCTGCTGCACGCGCCCGTTTTCTTCGGACAGGCGGCGCAGGTCGTCGCTGTCTGCGTGGGCGGACAGGGGCAGCAGGGCGAGCAGGAGGAGGCAGGATTTGTTCATTCGTCTTCTTTCGGGCTGGTGTGTGGTGGGTAAATTTCGGACGAGGCGGGTTTGTGGCGAAGCGGAGCGGTCGTCTGAAAAGATGCGATTTTGAATCTTGCTTTGTTTTTAATTTGTTTCCGTTTTCAGACGACCCTTGAGGTAATGGGAAGCACAAAAGGTCGTCTGAAAACGGAAGCCGCGGAAATCCGTCCGTAGCTTGCCATAAAACGGGGAAAGCACGGCAATCCGCGCCTTCCCCGTTGTTCTATCGACGGTTTATTGTTTTATACCGCCGAAGGAGATGTCGTCGGCGTGGCTTTCTGTACCACGGGTCGCAATACCCGCCAATGCGGCGGCATTTTGACCGTAGAACTGACCTTTGATGCCTTCGCGGTTGCGGGCTGCATCAGAGGCAAAAGTACCGTTGCGGTTGTCGATTTTCACGCCGGCAAAGTCCAGAGTGTCGGTATGGCGCGCCAGTTTGCCGGTCATGCTGCCGCTGTCGCCCGAACCGAAATAGGCTTTGACGGTACCGGTATAGATATCGCGTTCGCCGGCTTTATGACCGTTGACACCGACTACGTTGTAAGTCACGGTTGCCAAGCCTTTGGTGCTGCCGGTCGGGTTTTTGCCATAGAACCAGGCGGGATGAGCGTTGCCTTTGACATGCGCAGTAGCGGCGGCTTCTGAAGCAGGCGCCCATTCGCCGAAGAACACATTGCCCGAAGCAGTCGGGATTTTGCCGACGGTCAGCAAGCCTTTTCCTTTGCCGTCTTCAGTATTCAGGCTGAACAGCTCGATCTGATTGATGCGGCGTTCGCGGATGACGCGCTCGCCCTTGCCTTCGATTCTGTCGATAACAAACAGGATTTCTTTGTTTTTCAGGTTGTCGGCATCGGCAACGCGGACGGAATTTTTGACTGTGTATTGAGGTTTTGCCACTGCGTTATTTGGATTGTAGGCAGGAGATGCGTCAGCTGTGGTCATGACGCCAACAGGTGTTGTCGAAGTACGTTTGCCATAAATTGGCTCAGAGTAAGGGAAGTTACCATTGTTGACGACAGGTTTAGACGGAGGAGGCGCAATCGGTTTGCCGATAGGGCGGGCAGGAGGTTGGGAGGCTGTGCTCATCACGCCGCTGTCCGGTATCGAAACATTGCCGTCGATTGGCATGGAGTAAGGGAAATCTTGGTTAGCCAATGGTGCACGTTGTGGAGGAGGCGCAGTCGGTTTGACCGGACGTGCAGGAGGCAGGGTTGCGCCCGCCAGCGTCATTACGTCGTCGTGTGCTTTCAAATAAGGTTCGCCGTCGCGCGCTGCGTTAGGATTAATCGGCATGGAATAGGGGAAATTGTGGTTGTCCAAAGTGCTGCGTGCGGGAGCAGAGGTGGGGCGGGAAGCGTCATATGCAAACGCAGAATGCGCTGTGATAACCGCCGTCGCTGCAAAACAGGTTTTTAGAATAGAGGAAGTTATTTTTTTCATAGCAATACTCTTGTCGATAATTAATCAGGATATTGTCTGTATGCGTGCAACAATAAACTGCTTGATGAAACAAGCTGATACATACAGGGGAGGCGAGGATAGCATGACAAGGGGGAAATGTAAAAAATTACTGTGGGATTATGAATATAAACTGATATTACTCAATTAGATTAAATTTAATAGGGCGATTTGCCCATGACTTGATGAGTGTCGGAGGATTAAAATAGAAAATGCCCGCTTACTGACATTCAGTATAGTGGATTAACTTTAAATCAGGACAAGGCGACGAAGCCGCAGACAGTACAGATAGTACGGAACCGATTCACTTGGTGCTTCAGCACCTTAGAGAATCGTTCTCTTTGAGCTAAGGCGAGGCAACGCCGTACTGGTTTAAAGTTAATCCACTATACATCCGTGATGAAAAAGGTCGTCTGAAACCCGTATAATAGGTTTCAGACGACCTTTTGGCTGTCAGGTGTTGTCCACCTGCTTTTAAAAATTACGCTTCTTTATTTTCGGTCGCTTTTTGGCGCAGGCGCAAGCTCAATTCTCGCAGTTGTTTGTCGTCCACCGCATTGGGCGCGTTAGTCAGCAGACATTGGGCGCGTTGGGTTTTCGGGAAGGCAATCACGTCGCGGATGGATTCGGCGCCGGTCATCAGCGTTACCAGACGGTCGAGACCGAATGCCAAACCGCCGTGCGGAGGCGCGCCGAATTTCAGGTTGTCCAAGAGGAAGCCGAATTTTTCCTGTTGCTCTTCGGGGCTGATTTTCAGCGCGGCGAACACTTTTTCCTGCACGTCGGCACGATGGATACGGATGGAACCGCCACCGATTTCCCAGCCGTTCAACACCATGTCGTAGGCGCGGGCCAGGCAGTTTTCAGGATCGGATGCCATCAGGTCTTCATGGCCTGGCTTGGGCGAGGTGAACGGATGGTGCATGGCTGTCCAGCGGTCGCCGTCTTCGTCGTATTCGAACATTGGGAAATCGACGACCCACAAAGGTTTCCATTCGTCCACGAAGTAGCCGTTTTCCGCGCCGTGTTCCAAGCCGACTTTGATACGCAGCGCGCCAATGGCTTCGTTCACGACTTTGGCTTTGTCTGCGCCGAAGAAGATGATGTCGCCGTTTTGCGCGCCGGTACGCGCAATGATTTCTTTCAGGGCGTTTTCAGACAGGAATTTCACGATTGGAGATTGCAGGCCGCTGTCTTCGCCGTTGGAAAGGTTGCTGACATCGTTCACTTTGATGTACGCCAGACCTTTCGCGCCGTAGATGCCGACAAATTTGGTATATTCGTCGATTTCTTTGCGGCTGAATTTCGCGCCGTTCGGTACGCGCAGGGCAACCACGCGGCCGCCTTTCATGTCGGCTGCGCCACGGAAGACTTTGAATTCTTCCGTTTTCATCAGGTCAGTCAGCTCGGTGAATTTCAGGCTGATGCGCATATCGGGCTTGTCGGAGCCGTAGTAGAACATGGCTTCAGAGTAAGGCATGCGCGGGAAATCGCCCAAATCCACGCCCAATGCGTCTTGGAAAACTTGTTTTGCCATGCCTTCGGTGATGTCCATGATTTCATCCTCGTTCAAGAACGAGGTTTCCAAGTCGATTTGGGTGAATTCAGGCTGGCGGTCGGCGCGCAAGTCTTCGTCGCGGAAGCACTTGGTGATTTGGTAGTAACGGTCGAAACCTGCCACCATCAACAGTTGTTTGAACAATTGCGGCGATTGCGGCAGCGCGAAAAACTCGCCCGGATGAACGCGGCTCGGCACGAGGTAGTCGCGCGCGCCTTCGGGAGTAGAGCGGGTCAGCATCGGGGTTTCGATGTCGATGAAGCCTTGCGCGTCGAGATAACGGCGAACGCCCATAGCGACTTGATAACGCAGGCGCAGGTTGCGCTGCATCACCGGACGGCGCAGGTCGATAACGCGGTTGGTCAGGCGCACGTTTTCGCTGATGTTTTCGTCGTCAATTTGGAACGGCGGCGTAGCAGCAGCATTCAAGACTTCGATTTCTTTGGCAAGGATTTCGATTTTGCCGGAAATCATTTTGTCGTTGGTCGTACCTTCGGGACGGTTGCGCACGCGGCCGGTAATGCTCAAAACGTATTCGTTGCGGGCGGAATCGGCAGTGGCAAACGCTTCGGGCGTATCGGGGTCAATCACGACTTGGACGATGCCTTCGCGGTCGCGCAGGTCGATAAAAATCACACCGCCGTGGTCGCGCCGGCGGTGTACCCAGCCTTTGACGGTTACGGTTTGGTCTAAGTATTGCTCGCTGATTAGG
>NZ_AJMT01000074.1:0-17721 GCF_000260655.1 Neisseria sicca VK64 | reverse complement strand
CGATTGGAACACAAGGAACGTCATCCGTACCTGGGCGAACAACAAACTCAGGATGGAAGACCAAAAAGGTCAGGAACACATCAAACTCGCCACCGACTACCAAAAATCCCAACTCAACCTCGGCCACATCGTCGACAGCGGTAGAGAAAAACGTGGAGAAAACGGCGAAGGCTTTGAACTCAGAACCGACGGCTGGGGCGCCGTACGGGCGGGGAAAGGCATACTCGTCAGCGCACAAAACCAAGACGCCAACGGCAAAGTGCTGGATATGGACGATGCCATTTCCCAACTCGAACAGGCTCTTTCCCTCGCCAAAAGCCTGAACAAAGCCGCCCAAACCGCCAACAACCACCACACCGATGAAGAAACCCAAAGGGGTCGTCTGAAAGACGCCCTCAAAGACCTGAAAGAGGCCGGTTTGATCCAAACCGCCCCTGCCGGCATCGCCACCGCAACCCAGCAAAGCCAACTGCACACCGCCAATGAAAACATCCACCTGGTCAGCGGCAACCATACCGACATCACCGCTGGTCAAAGCCTGACCGCCCATGCGGCAGAAAGCCTCAACCTGTTTGCGCAAAGCAGCGGCATCAAGGTGCAGGCCAATCAGGGCAAAGTGGAAGTGCAGGCACAGAATGACGAGTTGCAGTTGAATGCGCTGAAGGATGCAACGTTAACCAGCAGCGCGGGAAAATCACCATCGCGGCGAAGGAAGAGATTCTGATTACCTGCAAGGGGGCGTATATCAAACTGGCGAACGGGGAGGTGGAGATTGGGAGTCCGAAGCTGGTTAGGGTGAAGGCACCGTTGGAGGTGACGGAGAGGCATATGATTGGCTTCCAACTAGAAAGACAACCTATTTGTGTCGCCTGTCTGCTCAAAGCTGCCCAAGAAGCTGCAGCATTTGTTAAAAGAGATTAAAGAATATGAGCAAGATTACTCAAAATACAATAATAGAAACATTTAGTTCCTATAAAGATCTGTGCAATCTTTATTTAATTATTGATGCTGCCCAGCAACCCGAAAAAATAACGGATTTTATCCGCCAAAAATATGGGAAGACCAATTTGATATTCCATTCTCTTTTTGCAGGTACGCAGGAAGGAAATGTCCCCTTTCGTGCCAGTCCGATATATATTAAGCTGGATACGGATAATATGTATGAAAACAGTCCAATTTGCCTGTTATTTGAAGAATTATGTCAGACGGAAAGTATGATTAACATTATCGGCAGTACGCAGGATGAAGCTATTTTTGTGAAGCATTTGAAAAACTATCTGTCTATTTGCGATGAGAATGGTACCCCGTATTTATTCCGCTGGTACGATCCACGCATTGGTAAATATATGCATCAAGTTTTGACAGAAGAACAATGGTTAGAATTTACCGCTCCGATGGAAGTTTGGTGGATTTCCATGGTCCAATATGACTTTGAAAGCCAAATCATAATGCACAACAATTACCGGAAACAGTATGAAAATCATCAGTAGTGAAAAAATGGCCCTTTTGAGCAACTTACTACATAACGATGAGATGGCAAAATTAACCTCTCAACTTTGTAATAGGTACCCGCATGTACAAACCGGTCAAACTTTTGATACCGTTTTGGCAAAGGTTGTTGAACTAAATAAAATTTATCTGAAAAAGAAACTCTGCCTGCCTCAAAGCAGACATCTTAATATCGAACTGCACTTTTTACTCGGCTGGTTTTATCGGGACAACCCGCTTTATACCGAAATAACACAATTAGCAGAATATCATGGAGAAGAAAATAACGAATCTCAAGAATATTATTATCTGGCTGAGTTGGAACAAGTTAAGGCAACGTTTAGGGAATGCATATACGGAGACAAAGGCGTTTTCCACTCCAACGCAGCTAATAAATTAAAGCAGCAAATCGGGCAAGACCTTGTTTCTCAAAAAGAAAACACTGAGGAGTTGCTGGAAAAGGTCTATCCTGAAAAATACTGCTTTTACCAAGAGCATCATCCGGCAATACTGGAACAATTTATGGAAGAGACGCAGAAGGATGGAGCAATTTATCAAGTCTTGCAATTTGTTTGGGGCATCCGTTGTTTTGATGACCCAATTTTAAATATAACCGGTAAAAAAGTGCGCGGAGATACGCAGAATAACCATCTAAGATAAGGAAAGCAATATGGGACAATGTAACACAGAATGTACGCTGAAAAAGTTTTTGGTGCACTTTAGGCGACCTCAAGACTATCATGGTCAATACGGTTTTGATTGGCTGAGACAGAGTTATGTGGAGGGTGTTGTGGAAGTACCAACTGGCGCTCCAAAAATACCATTATGCATAAAGCCAGATGATTTGAAAAATGAATATAAAAAAGACGTAAAGAACCCCATTGCTCCATACGGCAAAGAATATTTCCCTGCCTGGTTGAGCCTATTTGCCTATATACCTGGAAAAAATCAAAATGTTTCCAATATGACCAAAAATGGGGCTACATTGGATTTATATATCGAAAATCTCGAGCCTCTTTCAGCCGATAATACCGTCTTGGAATTTGTTTGTACCAATAAATTTGTTAAGATTTCTCCAGCAACTGTTTCTTTGGCTCCTGCATTAGCTAAGCCTAAAATCAAAGATCCTGACGGTAATAAAACTTACTATCACCTTTCTAAGGCTGTTAATATCCGTTGTGAAGGTGGTTGGTTGGATGGGCATACCGAGGTGAAAGTGATTGCCAAAAACGGGAATAAAAAAATGGAAGTCGGTAAGTTGATGCTTTATGATAACCGAATTATCAAACGGGCAGAAATCATTGTGATTTACCTGATTACCGACCCAAAAAATAAGACTGTTCCAAAATTAAAGGGTTATGAACATTTTTTGAAAAAACGTTCATTTAATCAGGCATTGATCCGTGCTGAAATTGTTAAAGAGAAAGTTATAGATATGACAAATTCTCAAAATTCTCCTTTGTCATCTTGGAATAAATCAGGACTTACAACAAATCTGGAATTATTTCGGACGAAACTACGGCAATTATTTAATCAAACTCCGGAATTAACCAAAGAATTTGGAGTGATAGACAATGATGGCAAGTGTACTAAGGGACGTAGGGATAAAAATTGTGTAGGTAGAACAGTTTTATTTTTGACAGCACACGACTTGAGCAAATACAGAGGTGTTTGTTCACAAAACAATGATAAATCTTTAGGAGACATGGCTATTATTTTTAAAGAGGGATTAAATTTACCTAGAACCTATACCCATGAACTTGCTCATTCTTTTGGTTTGTGGCATACATTTGCACCACCAGAAGAAACCCATGTATTTTATAAAGGAACACTCGATAATTTTATGGACTATACTCATGGTGTAAATGGGGATAATAAAAAATTTATAAAAGGCAATATGTCCCCATTTAATTTTTATAAATGGCAATGGGACATTATGCGTAAAGACAAAAGTATGAAGTAGGTGTACTAATGAAGATATCAAATAAAAATATTGTTATATTAATGTGTCTGTTTAATCTTTTGTCATGCAATAGTCAGCCTGACTTGGAACAGAGTGGAAAAACAAATACTGGTATTATTAAATCGAAATATAAAGAACAAAGGGAAGAGCATTTTGAATGCCATTCTTCTGAATATAGGTTTAATACACTTCCCCCACTACCTGAGCCTCTACCTTATGTGGATTTCGAACCAATTTATATACGGCAGCAAAGAGAATCTCCTTTTGGGAATGCGGCTAAACGCTTGACCATTCCCATGAACGAAGCACTGATTATTTCTAAATTACAGAATTTAGGCTTTATAGAATACAGTAATAACGAAATCTATGAAAAAAATTTTAGGAAAAAAGGTATGTACAGCGATAGGGAAGATGATGGAATTTATTTAATATCTATAATTTTGAAAGACATTATCAAGCCAGGATGTCCTTACAATATCAATGTATATTATATAAATAATAAAGTAAACGGCAATAAAGTAAACGGCGTAGAAGTTAGGATTGGAGATGATGGGCTCATCTTAAGAGATACTGCCATTCCTGATCTACTCATCTCTACCATTAATCATAAACACAAGCCTGAGAATCTGTTTAAAGACTTGTTGGACAAACATATTCAAAACATCGAAGCCTTTAAACAGAAACAGCCTCTTAATGAGGAACTGATCAGTACGCGTGCCGTATACGATGGCATTACCTATGAAATCAACTCGTTCGGCGGCGGTAGGGAAACAATGCTGCAAATCTATCGATATAAAGATAGCAAAATATCTCATTAATAGACTGTAGGAGTGAATTAGCCAGTACAGTCGGGTTGAAAACTCAAAATATCAAGGTCGTCTGAAATCTAAGGTTTCAGACGACCTTTTCAGTTAAAAATAGTAAACCGCCTCGAAACGCGGTAAAATACGCTCCGTTTCCAACACGACGCCTGAACCAGCAGGCTTTTATTATGGACCTTCCCAGTTCGTTTTTACTGAACTTCCCTTCCGGTTTATCCCGAAATACACGATAACCATCCCGCCGAAATGCCCTCCCGCATCCGGCGGGCGGAGCATTTATGAGCATCGAACAAACCCCTCCGAACCTTGAAAACGACGGTATCGAAAGCGACGTAGAGCGCGTTTCCGCCGATTTCGACCGTATCCACGCGCTGTGCGAAATCCTCTCGCCCGCCTTCCCGCAGATTGAGGAAGGCGTGCCGATTGAGGACGAGGCGTTGCGCGACAAATTTACCGAGCTGACCGTCCTTTTGAACGAGCTGCACCCCGCCGATGTGGCAGCTGTGTTGGAATCGTTGCCGCCGCGCGAACGTAATATCGTCTGGCTGTTGGTCACGCCTGAAGACGACGGTGAAGTGTTGCTGGAAGTATCTGACGCGGTGCGCGAAACGCTGATCGAGTCAATGGACAAAGACGAGCTGTTGGCGGCGGTCGATGACTTGGACGCGGACGAACTGGCGGAGCTGGCGGGCGATTTGCCGCACCAAGTGGTCTATGAAGCCTTGCAGACGCGCGACGAGGAAGAGCGCGCCCAAGTCAAGGCGGCGATGTCGTATGAAGACAACCAAGTCGGTGCGATTATGGACTTCGAATTGGTCAGCATCCGCGCCGACGTTGCCTGCGAAGTGGTGCTGCGTTACCTGCGCCGCTTCGAGAGCCTGCCCGACCATACCGACAAGATTTTCGTGGTCGATGAGAACGACATCCTGCAAGGCGTGTTGCCCATCCGCAAACTTTTGGTCGCCGATCCCGAAGACTTGGTGGCGGACGTGATGGCGACCGAAGTCGTGCGCTTCCGTCCCGAAGACGACGTGGAAGAAGCGGCGCAGGCGTTCGAACGTTATGACTTGGTTACCGCGCCCGTGGTCGATGAAAACAAAAAGCTCATCGGCAGGATTACCATCGACGAGATGGTGGACGTTATCCGTGAAGAATCGGAAGCGGATATGTTGAACATGGCGGGTTTGCAGGAAGAGGAAGATTTGTTTGCGCCTGTCTGGGATTCGGTGAAAAACCGCTGGATGTGGCTTGCCGTCAACCTCTGCACCGCCTTTCTTGCCAGCCGCGTTATCGGCGCGTTTGAAGGCAGTATCGAGAAAATCGTCGCACTCGCCGCGCTGATGCCCATCGTCGCCGGTATCGGCGGCAACTCCGGCAACCAAACCATCACCATGATTGTCCGCGCGATGGCGATGGGGCAGTTGACGGGGATGCAGGCGGGACGGTTGTTGAAAAAAGAAGTCGGCGTCGCCTTAGTTAACGGCATCATCTGGGGAACGGTCATGGGCGTGGTGTCATGGCTGCTGTACGGCAGCATCGGCATCGGTTTGGTGATGGTCGCCGCGATGACACTGAACCTCTTGCTCGCCGCCTCGGTCGGCGTACTCATCCCCGTCATCATGGATAAATTCGGACGCGACCCTGCCTTGGGCAGCTCGGTACTGATTACGGCGGTAACGGATTCCGGCGGTTTTCTGATTTTCTTGGGGCTGGCAACGATGTTTTTGCTGTGAGGTCGTCTGAAAAACGGACGGGAAAGATAAAAGGTCGTCTGAAACCATGTGATTACGGGTTTCAGACGACCTTTTTAACTTTTATGGTGGAGTAACGCGAGTCTAAGAGAAGCAAAGAACTTTCTCACTGAGTACCACAAAAAACTTCCTTGACGGATAAATCCACCGCGACGGCGGGTAGGGCGCGTGATACTGCTGCGGATTGTAGCGTGGGCTTTGCCCACGGAATCATCTGTTTGGTTTTCGAGTCGGGCGATAACATGGCGTTTTTTTCGTGGGCAGAGCCCACGCTACGGCTGGGTGAGGTCGTCTGAAACATGTATTTATAGGTTTCAGACGACCTTTTTGTGTTTTATGGTGGATGAACGTGAGCCCGAGATAAGCAAACAATTTCCCTTTAAATACAAAAAATTTTCTTGATAAGTAAATTCAACGGGCGACGGGTAGGGTGTGGCAATGCCTGCCGCGGATTGTAGCGTGGGCTTTGCCCACGGGATTGATAGCTTGGTTTCCGAGTCGGGAGATATATGGCGTTTTTTTCGTGGGCGGAGCCCACGCTACGGCTGGGGCAAGGTCGTCTGAAATCATAGGGTTACGATTTTCAGACGACCTGTTTATATTTAAAACTACATATGACTACATTTTTAAATATTATAGTTTTAATTGTAAATCATGATGTTATTTTAGTTTTGGTCGTCTGAAAAGGGAGTGGGTGGAAAATAGGGCGGTTTGGGCGATTTGGATGCCTATTTTCTTGTTTGAATAAAAATTCCCGAAAAATGAATTAATTATATTTGTTTTTGAGATGGATTGTTTAAAATCGTTCTGATTGGTTTGGAACGGTATAATCTCCGTCAGTTATAGATTTGGGTTGTTTTGAGGCGGGAGTTTTTGGTTTTATTTATGAAGTATTGTTTATTAATGATTGAATTTTTTAAAAATATTTTAGAAAAAGTGTTTGACAGCCTGAAAATTATTTTTTAAATTTGTCCATACTTATAAAAACTACATTGCACTACAAAGGAACCCTATCATGAATCTGTACCAAACTTCTCCGTCTTGTTATAGATCGTCTTCTATCTCTGCCGCATCCGTCGTCGTCTGCTTTTGGGCAGTCGCGGCGGTCTGACGGCTCTTCGCCCGAATCGGGGTTTCCGCATTTCTGCGGACGGTTTGGGTTTTGAAAATTCTGTCTTTCCAACTGTATTTCCTTTCCGAATTTAAAAATTATTAAAAATTCCTTATACCTCCGCCTTAGCCGAATTGTTTGTATTAAAGTTGTTAACTGATTGTTTTTATTGATTTTGATTTTTCAGACGACCTGGCAGGTTTGGGTTTTGAAAGGTCGTCTGAAAACGGTTTTGAAACCATTGTTTCTTTTTGAACGGTTCGTTTCAGTTTTTGCGGAAACTGGGCCACTGAGTCGATACTGAAAAAAATCTAATCTACAAAGGAGAAATACCATGAGCCAACTTTCTGCCGGCACCCGTTTCCGCCAAGCGGTGAAGGAGTCGAATCCCCTTGCCGTGGTCGGCTGTGTGAACGCTTATTTTGCGCGGCTGGCGACGCAGAGCGGGTTTAAGGCGGTGTATCTGTCGGGCGGCGGCGTGGCGGCCTGTTCGTGCGGGATTCCGGATTTGGGCATCACCACGATGGAAGATGTGCTGATTGATGCGCGGCGGATTACGGACAATGTGGATACGCCTTTGCTGGTGGACATCGATGTCGGCTGGGGCGGGGCGTTCAATATCGCGCGCACGATTCGCAACTTCGAGCGTGCGGGCGTGGCGGCGGTGCATATCGAAGACCAGGTGGCGCAGAAGCGTTGCGGGCATCGTCCGAACAAGGCCATTGTTTCTAAAGATGAAATGGTTGACCGCATTAAAGCCGCTGTGGATGCGCGCGTGGATGAGAATTTTGTGATTATGGCGCGGACTGACGCGCTGGCGGTGGAAGGTTTGGATGCCGCCATCGAGCGTGCTCAGGCTTGCGTGGAAGCGGGCGCGGACATGATTTTCCCCGAAGCGATGACGGATTTGGCGATGTACCGGCAATTTGTGGACGCGGTGAAAGTGCCCGTGTTGGCGAACATTACCGAATTCGGCGCGACGCCGCTTTATACGCAGCGCGAACTGGCGGACAACGGCGTGTCGCTGGTGCTGTATCCGCTGTCGTCGTTCCGCGCCGCGAGCAAGGCCGCGCTGAATGTTTATGAGGCGATTATGCGCGACGGCACGCAGGCGGCGGTGGTCGATACCATGCAGACCCGCGCCGAGCTTTACGAGCATTTGAATTATCACGACTTCGAGCAGAAGCTGGATAAATTGTTTCAGAAGTAAAAAACCGTTTTCAGACGACCCTCAACCTTCAAAAGGCCGTCTGAAAACCCAAAACCCATAAAAACACAAAGGAGAAATACTATGACTGCAACCCCCGAAACCCCGACCTTCAAACCGAAAAAATCCGTCGCCCTCTCCGGCGTGGCGGCGGGCAATACCGCGCTGTGTACGGTCGGCCGCACCGGCAACGATTTGAGCTACCGCGGTTACGACATCCTTGATTTGGCGCAGAAATGCGAGTTTGAAGAAGTCGCCTACCTGTTGATTCACGGCCACCTGCCCAACAAATTTGAACTCGCCGCCTACAAAGCCAAACTCAAATCCATGCGCGGCCTGCCTATCCGCGTGATTAAAGTGTTGGAAAGCCTGCCCGCGCACACGCATCCGATGGACGTCATGCGTACCGGCGTGTCCATGCTCGGCTGTGTTCATCCCGAACGCGAAAGCCACCCCGACAGCGAAGCGCGCGACATTGCGGACAAACTTATCGCCAGCCTCGGCAGCATCCTGCTCTACTGGTATCAATATTCGCACAACGGCAAACGCATCGACGTTGAAAGCAAAGAAGACACCATCGGCGGCCACTTCCTGCACCTGTTGCACGGCAAACGCCCGACCGAATCGCAGGTAAAAGCCATGCACGTTTCGCTGATTCTGTATGCGGAACACGAGTTCAACGCCTCCACTTTCACCGCCCGCGTGATTGCCGGTACGGGTTCGGACATGTATTCCTGCATCACCGGCGCCATCGGCGCGCTCAAAGGCCCGAAACACGGCGGCGCGAACGAAGTTGCCTACGACATCCAAAAACGCTACCGCAACGCCGACGAAGCCGAAGCCGACATACGCGAACGCATCGCCCGCAAAGAAATCGTTATCGGGTTCGGTCATCCGGTTTACACCATTTCCGACCCGCGCAACGTCGTGATTAAAGAAGTGGCGCGCGGTTTGAGCCGGGAAGCGGGCGACATGCGCCTCTTCGACATCGCCGAGCGCTTGGAGAGCGTGATGTGGGAAGAGAAAAAGATGTTCCCCAACTTAGACTGGTTCTCCGCCGTGTCTTACCAAAAACTCGGCGTACCGACTGCCATGTTCACGCCGCTGTTTGTAATTTCGCGCTCCACCGGCTGGGCGGCACACGTCCTCGAACAGCGCAAAGACGGCAAAATCATCCGTCCGAGCGCGAACTACACCGGTCCTGAAGACTTGGCGTTTGTGGAGATTGAGGAACGCTGAGACGGACAACAACCGTAGGAGGTGCCAATCGGATTTCAGACGACGTGTAGCGCGGGCTTTGTCCGCGGAAAACCGAAATCCCGCCTACGGTTCCGCTTTTCAGACGACCTGTTGAAATATGCGAGAGAGAAGGTCGTCTGAAAAACCAGCCGCAACGTCTGCCGTCATTCCCGCCCCCGCCTAAGCGAGGACAGGCCGCGGCGGGAATGGCGGAGGCAGCGCGGCAACTTTTTGAAATAAAGGCGTTTGATTATCAAGAGGTAAATAAAGATTTTGGAGGGATTTTCTTTTCGAAAAACAATAATGCACCTATGTGCAAAGTATTATGGAGTAAATATGAAGCTGCCTGATTTACTGATGGGAATATTTTTGGCAGTTTCTGCAGCCCTTCTGAATGCAACTATCGGTATATTCAGTAAGGTATTAATGGAGCAGGGCCTGTCTGTTCAGCATATTGCATTTTTGAAAACTTTGACAGGTTTTGTGTTTATCAGCATTTTGCTTTGCCGTACTGGTTTTACCAGACAGATTGCGGATATTTCAAAAAAGAAAGAGGCAATCTTGCCGTTGTTGTTTAAAGTCGCAATTTGTGCTTTTTTCGGAATTTACACTTTGTTTTTCTTTGAAACCACCGCTTATCAATACGGTAATGCTGCGAATGTAGTAGTTGTATTAATGGCATCGGCTGCCGTATCTGCCTTGATATTGGACAGCATACTATTAAACGAACGTATTTATATTTCTTCAGTCGTCGGTGTGGGTTTGGCAGTATCGGGGATCGCGGTGATTTCTTGGACTGGAGAAGGAAATTTAGGGTTGATTCTGAATGCCGCACTGGCGGGCTCGGGTTACGGTTGTTTTTCCGTTTTGATTAAAAAATTCGGCTTAAACGGCGGTATTTATTTGACACGGATCTTGATGTTTTTTGGAAGTATTTTTTTGTTTATCCCTTCATTGGAAGGTCTTGAGGATATACATTGGCAATGGTCTTTTATTCCGCCACTCTTGGCACTGTCTTTATTGCCGACGATTTTAGGATTTTATTGTACAACTAAAGCATTGGATTATTTGAGTGCCGCGAAGGTGCAGGTAACTGAATTGGCCGAGCCATTATTTGCCGCCGTACTGGCTTGGATGTTTTTGAATGAAATACCGGAAGGACGCTTCTTTGTCGGCGCTATTCTGATTATTGCCGGTATTGTGTCTATCAATGGATTGTATAGACCATTGTTGAAGCGAGTTGAATAGTTTTTATTTCCCAAGATTTCAGACGACCCCTTCAACAAACGTCGTCTGAAACCCCAAACCACAAGAAAAATAGATCCACAGGAGAACTGAACATGGCTGCCAACCAACGTTACCGCAAACCGCTGCCCGGTACGGATTTGGAATACTACGACGCGCGTGCGGCGTGTGAGGACATTCAAGCCGGCTCTTACGACAAGCTGCCTTACACGAGCCGCATTTTGGCGGAGAACTTGGTCAACCGCGCGGACAAGGTCGATTTGCCGACGCTGCAAAGCTGGCTGGGCCAGCTGATAGAAGGCAAGCAGGAAATCGATTTTCCGTGGTATCCCGCGCGGGTGGTGTGCCATGATATTTTGGGGCAGACCGCGCTGGTGGATTTGGCGGGCTTGCGCGATGCGATTGCAGAGAAGGGCGGCGATCCTGCCAAAGTGAATCCGGTGGTGCAGACGCAGCTCATCGTCGATCATTCGCTGGCGGTGGAATGCGGCGGCTACGACCCCGATGCGTTCCGCAAAAACCGTGAAATCGAAGACCGCCGCAACGAAGACCGTTTCCACTTTATCAACTGGACGAAAACCGCTTTTGAAAATGTGGACGTGATTCCGGCGGGCAACGGCATCATGCACCAAATCAATCTGGAAAAAATGTCGCCCGTCGTCCAAGTTAAAAACGGCGTGGCGTTCCCCGATACCTGCGTCGGTACGGATTCGCACACGCCGCACGTTGACGCGCTGGGCGTGATTTCCGTGGGCGTAGGCGGTTTGGAAGCGGAAACGGTGATGCTGGGGCGCGCGTCCATGATGCGCCTGCCCGATATTGTCGGCGTGGAGCTGACGGGCAAACGGCAGGCGGGCATTACCGCGACGGATATTGTGTTGGCGCTGACCGAGTTTCTGCGCAAAGAACGCGTGGTCGGGGCGTTTGTCGAATTTTTCGGCGAAGGCGCGAGAAGCCTGTCCATCGGCGACCGCGCGACCATTTCCAACATGACGCCGGAGTTCGGCGCGACCGCCGCCATGTTCGCCATCGACGCGCAAACCATTGATTATTTGAAATTGACCGGACGCGACGACGCGCAGGTGAAATTGGTGGAAACCTACGCCAAAACTGCCGGACTGTGGGCGGACGACCTAAAAACCGCCGTTTATCCGCGCGTGTTGAAATTTGATTTGAGCAGCGTAACGCGCAATATGGCAGGTCCGAGCAACCCGCACGCGCGTTTTGCCACCGTCGATTTGGCGGCGAAAGGGCTGGCGAAGCCTTACGAAGAGCCTTCAGACGGCCTCATGCCCGACGGCGCGGTCATCATCGCCGCGATTACCAGTTGCACCAACACCTCCAACCCGCGCAACGTCGTCGCCGCCGCACTCTTGGCGCGCAATGCCAACCGCTTCGGGCTGAAACGCAAACCGTGGGTCAAAACCTCGTTCGCCCCCGGCTCGAAAGTGGCGGAAATCTATTTGAAAGAAGCGGGTCTGTTGTCCGAAATGGAAAAACTCGGCTTCGGCATCGTCGCCTTCGCCTGCACCACCTGCAACGGCATGAGCGGCGCGCTCGACCCGAAAATCCAGCAGGAAATCATAGACCGCGATTTATACGCCACCGCCGTACTGTCGGGCAACCGCAACTTCGACGGCCGAATCCACCCGTATGCGAAACAGGCTTTCCTCGCTTCGCCCCCGCTGGTGGTGGCATACGCCGTCGCGGGCAGCATCCGTTTCGATATTGAAAACGACGTACTCGGCGTTTCAGACGACGGCAAGGAAATCCGCCTGAAAGACATCTGGCCGACCGACGAAGAAATCGATGCCGTCGTTGCCGAATATGTGAAACCGCAGCAGTTCCGCGACGTGTATGTACCGATGTTCGACACCGGCAAAGCGCAAAAAGCCCCCAGTCCGCTGTACGACTGGCGTCCGATGTCCACCTACATCCGCCGTCCGCCCTATTGGGAAGGCGCGCTGGCGGGCGCACGCAGCCTGACGGGAATGCGCCCCTTGGCGATTCTGCCCGACAACATCACCACCGACCACATTTCGCCTTCCAACGCGATTCTGGCGGCGAGTGCGGCGGGCGAATATCTGGCGAAAATGGGTTTGCCCGAAGAAGACTTCAATTCCTACGCCACCCACCGCGGCGACCACCTCACCGCCCAACGCGCCACCTTCGCCAATCCCAAATTGTTTAACGAAATGGTGAAAAACGAAGACGGCAGCGTGCGCCAAGGCTCGCTCGCCCGTGTCGAACCCGAAGGCGAAACCATGCGCATGTGGGAAGCCATCGAAACCTACATGAACCGCAAACAGCCGCTCATCATCATCGCCGGCGCGGACTACGGACAAGGCTCCAGCCGCGACTGGGCGGCGAAGGGCGTGCGGCTGGCGGGCGTGGAAGCCATCGCCGCCGAAGGTTTCGAGCGCATCCACCGCACCAACCTCATCGGCATGGGCGTCTTGCCGCTGCAATTCAAACCCGGCACCAACCGCCACACCCTGCAACTGGACGGCACGGAAACCTACGACGTGGTCGGCGAACGCAAACCGCGCGGCGACCTGACCCTCGTCATCCACCGCAAAAACGGCGAGACCGTCGAAGTTCCCGTTACCTGCCGCCTCGATACCGCAGAGGAAGTGCTGGTGTACGAAGCCGGCGGCGTGCTGCAACGGTTTGCACAGGACTTTTTGGAAGGGAACGCGGCGTAGAGGTCGTCTGAAAAGCAGACGTAGCGTGGGTCGGGTTCAACATTTTGCTCATTCACGTAATTCCCGATATGGCAGGCATTTACTGTAAATCGTCATTCCCGCGCAGGCGGGAATCCAGAAAGTGGAATTGAGGAAACCTTTTTATCCGATGAGTTTCTGTGCGGATAAGTCTGGATTCCCGCCTGCGCGGGAATGACGGAGTTTAATAATCTGCCGTATCACAACACAGCAGCCATAGATTGGGGCGAACCCTGACATTTTGCGGAAGCAAACGGCTTTGTCGGAGTGGCAGCCTAATGTACTTTTGGAAAGTTGGTGTAGCGTGGGCTTTGCCCGCGAAATAAAGGCTAAATTGATACGGTAAAAAATCGTGGGCAGAGCCCACGCTACATAAGGAGAATCCAAAAATGCCGCAAATCAAAATCCCCGCCGTTTACTACCGCGGCGGCACATCAAAAGGCGTGTTTTTCAAACGTTCCGACCTGCCCGAGGCGGCGCGGGAAGCGGGCAGCGCGCGCGACAAAATCCTGTTGCGCGTACTCGGCAGCCCCGACCCCTACGGCAAGCAGATAGACGGTTTGGGCAACGCCAGCTCGTCGACCAGCAAGGCGGTGATTTTGGACAAGTCCGAACGCGCCGACCACGATGTCGATTACCTTTTCGGGCAAGTTTCCATCGACAAGCCTTTCGTCGATTGGAGCGGCAACTGCGGCAACCTCACCGCCGCCGTGGGCGCGTTTGCTATCGAGCAGGGCTTGGTCGATAAAGGCAAAATCCCTTCAGACGGCATTTGCACGGTGAAAATCTGGCAGAAAAACATCGGCAAAACCATCATTGCCCATGTTCCGATGCAAAACGGTGCAGTCTTGGAAACGGGCGATTTCGAGCTGGACGGCGTTACCTTTCCCGCCGCCGAAGTGCAAATCGAATTTCTCGACCCCGCCGACGGTGAAGGCAGCATGTTTCCGACCGGCAATCTGGTGGACGAGCTGGACGTTCCGGACATAGGTCGTCTGAAAGCCACGCTTATCAACGCGGGCATTCCGACCGTTTTCCTGAACGCCGCCGACTTGGGCTACACGGGCAAAGAGTTGCAGGACGACATCAACAACGATGCCGCCGCGCTGGAAAAATTCGAGAAAATCCGCGCTTACGGTGCGCTGAAAATGGGCTTGATTAACGACGTGTCCGAAGCCGCCGCCCGCGCGCACACGCCGAAAGTCGCCTTCGTCGCGCCCGCCGCCGATTACACCGCCTCCAGCGGCAAAACCGTGAACGTCGCCGACATCGATTTGCTGGTACGCGCCCTGAGCATGGGCAAACTGCACCACGCCATGATGGGCACCGCCTCGGTCGCCATCGCCGCTGCTGCTGCCGTACCCGGTACGCTGGTCAACCTCGCCGCCGGCGGCGGAACGCGCAACGAAGTGCGCTTCGGCCATCCTTCCGGCACATTGCGCGTCGGCGCGGCGGCAGAGTGTTCGGACGGCATCTGGGCAGTGAAAAAAGCCGTCATGAGCCGCAGCGCAAGGGTGATTATGGAAGGGCGGGTGCGCGTTCCCGATGATTGTTTTTGAAATCATGTAGGACGGACATCACTGTCCACTGTTTCAGACGACATTTGATAAAGGATTGCAATGAAGCCGAATAGTCTAACCGCCGTCATTCCCGCGCAGGCGGGAATCCACAGTCGATATTCTGTTTCCTGATTTTTATCAGAGCTTGCTTGTGAGCAAATATGGATTCCCGCCTGCGCGGGAATGACGACAGAAAATGCGGCATAAGCTTTGCCCAAAGAGGCCGTCTGAAACACATCCCGCCCAACGCCCATCCTTTTTCAGACGACCCCACACCAAAAAAACAACCACAAACTACAAGGAGAAATATCATGTCCGACCAACTCATCCTCGTCCTGAACTGCGGCAGCTCCTCGCTCAAAGGCGCCGTTATCGACCGCAAAAGCGGCAGCGTCGTCCTAAGCTGCCTCGGCGAACGTTTGGGTACGCCCGAAGCCGTCATCACCTTCAACAAAGACGGCAACAAACGCCAAGTTCCCCTATCCGGCCGCAACTGCCACGCCGGCGCGGTGGGTATGCTGTTGAACGAACTGGAAAAACACGGCCTGCACGACCGCATCAAAGCCATCGGCCACCGCATCGCCCACGGCGGCGAAAAATATCACGAGTCCGTCCTCATCGACCAAGACGTCCTCGACGAACTGAAAGCCTGCATCCCGCTCGCCCCGCTGCACAACCCCGCCAACATCAGCGGCATCCTCGCCGCGCAGGAACACTTCCCCGGCCTGCCCAACGTCGGCGTGATGGACACCTCGTTCCACCAAACCATGCCCGAACGCGCCTACACCTACGCCGTGCCACGCGAATTGCGCAAAAAACACTCCTTCCGCCGCTACGGCTTCCACGGCACCAGTATGCGCTACGTCGCCCCCGAAGCCGCGCGGATTTTGGGCAAACCGCTGGAAGATTTGCGCATGATCGTCGCCCACCTCGGCAACGGCGCGTCCATCACCGCCATCCGAAACGGCAAATCCGTCGATACCAGCATGGGCTTCACCCCCATCGAAGGTCTCGTCATGGGCACCCGTTGCGGCGACATCGACCCCGGCGTGTACAGCTACCTGACCGCCCACGCCGGCATGAACATCGAGCAAGTCGATGAAATGTTGAACAAAAAATCAGGATTGCTCGGCATTTCCGAACTCTCCAACGACTGCCGTACCCTCGAAATCGCCGCCGACGAAGGCCACGAAGGCGCACGCCTCGCCCTCGAAGTCATGACCTACCGCCTCGCCAAATACATCGCCTCGATGTCGGTCGCCTGCGGCGGCATCGACGCCCTCGTCTTCACCGGCGGCATCGGCGAAAACTCCCGCAACATCCGCGCCAAAACCGTCGCCTACCTCGACTATTTGGGCCTGCACATCGACACCAAAGCCAACATGGAAAAACGCTACGGCAACTCAGGCATCATCAGCCCGACAGGTTCCAACCCCGCCGTTTTGGTCGTGCCGACCAACGAAGAACTGATGATCGCACTCGACACCGCTGCACTGGCAGGCTTCTTACAAGAAGCAGGCTAGGGGTTAGGGCAGAGCGTTTTTGAAAGAGAAAAGAGGTCGTCTGAAAGATGGGTTTCAGACGACCTCTTCTTTATGTGGGAATGACGACGGAGGATTGTTTAGTGTGGTTTGATTGTGAAAGAGGTCGTCTGAAATTCATAAATTCTTATTTTCAGACGACCTCTTTGCCGTATCAGCAATCCTGTCCCTTCCCCCGTCTGGCGGGGGAAGGTTAGGATGGGGGTGGTTTTGTGTTTCTGAGGAGAAAATAAATTCGTGCAACTCATAAAGCCACCCTCTCCCTAACCCTCTCCCGCCGAACGGGAGAGGGGGTAGGTTACGGCAGATGGGGAAGGTATAGAAGGGGATGGCGGTGGATGTGAGATGTTTGCTGTTATTTGAACTCATTAGACGAGGTCGTCTGAAACCTCATAAATTGTAATTTTCAGACGACCTCTTCGATTTATCAGCAATTCTGTTCCTTCCCCCCCGTCCGGCGGGAGAAGGTTAGGATGGGGGTGGCTTTGTGGCTTGGGAAAAATTAAATTCGTGCAGCCCATAGAGCTACCCTCTCCCCAGCCCTCTCCCGCCGGACGGGAGAGGGGGCAGGTTGCGGTAGATGTGGAAAAGTATGGAAGGGGATAGTGGCGGGTGTGAGAGGTTTGCTGTTATTTGAATCCATTAAACAAGGTCGTCTGAAACCTCATAAATCGTAATTTTCAGACGACCTCTTTGTCGTATCAGCAATTCTGTTCCTTCCCCCGTCCGGCGGGGGAAGGCTAGGATGGGGGTGGCTTTTTTGTTTGGGAAAAATCAAATTCGTGTGGTCCATAGAGCCACCCTCTCCCCAACCCTCTCCCGCCGGACGGGAGAGGGGGTAGGTTGCGGTAGATGTGGAAAAGTATGGAAGGGGATAGCGGCGGATGTGAGATGTTTGCTGTTTTATTTGAACTCATTAAACGAGGTCGTCTGAAACCTCATAAATTGTAATTTTCAGACGACCTCTTTGATTTATCAGCAATTCTGTTCCTTCCCCCGTCTGGCGGGGGAAGGTTAGGATGGGGGTGGCTTTGTGTTTCTGAGGAGAAAATAAATTCGTGCAACTCATAAAG
>NZ_AJMT01000073.1:0-3332 GCF_000260655.1 Neisseria sicca VK64 | reverse complement strand
TCTTAAAGATGATTGAGCCGCATTACCGTGTCGCACGCCATGTCATGAATGCTTCGGGGAACGGTTAAACCGCCCCGATGGATTTGGCAACCGACGGTCTGACGGCTACAATATCGTGTTAAAAACTTTTCATTTGGGAACACGCAAAATGTTGGTTCATCCTGAGGCGATGGGCGTCGCCGCATTGGCGGACAAAATCCGCAAAATCGAAAACTGGCCACAAAAAGGCATTTTATTTCACGACATTACACCGGTGCTTCAAAGCGCGGAATATTTCCGCCTTTTGGTGGACTTGCTGGTTTACCGCTATATGGGTCAGAAAATCGATGTCGTGGCTGGCTTGGACGCACGCGGCTTCATCATCGGCGCGGCGTTGGCGTATCAATTGAACGTCGGCTTCGTCCCCATCCGCAAAAAGGGCAAGCTGCCTTTTGATACGATTTCGCAAAGCTACGCATTGGAATACGGCGAGGCGACGGTCGAAATCCACAAAGATGCGGTCAAACCCGGCGCGCGCGTGCTGCTGGTCGATGACCTGGTCGCAACCGGCGGCACCATGCTCGCAGGCGTGGAATTAATCCGCAAACTCGGCGGCGAAGTCGTTGAAGCGGCGGCGATTTTGGAATTTACGGACTTGATCGGCGGCAGCAAAATCCGCGAAAACGGCGTTCCCCTGTTTACCCTGCTGCAAAACGAAGGCTGCATGTAAACTTTGCCCATGCCTCAAAGGTCGTCTGAAACAGCCATTCCGCTTTTCAGACGACCTTTTTGTTGTCCCTGATTACGCGGTTAATGTAAATATCGGTTTCAGATTCGGATAATGCCGCCAAATCGTTTAAAATACGGTTCTAATTGATTCTAATAAAGATACGGCAAGTAATGAACGCACAACGCATATTTTCCCTCTCGCTCAGCCTGATTGCCGCAGCCGTCTTGTCGGCGTGCGTCTCTGAAAACGACACCTCATCCAAAGAGCCTGCCTCTTCCCTGACCGAACCCGCCTCCATCCCCGCCCGCCGCGCGGAAGGCGAATCCAAAGTATTATCCGATTACGGCCAATATCAAGGCGCGCTGGACGCTGCCAAACGCGGCGACGATATGTGGGTGCAACAATTCTTGGCGCAGGCGGGCGACAGCGCGATGGCTGAAACCGTCCGCAACGAATGGCTCAAAAGCCTCGGCGCGCGCGGACAATGGGATGTGTTCCGCCAAGAAAACAAAAAGCTGAATGCGGCAGGTCGGGTGCAAGAAGTGCAATGTTATGCCGAACTGAGCAGCGGCAGCTACAACATGGCGGCAGAGCTTGTGCGCGTTACGAACAAGCTGCCCGCAGGCTGTACCCGCTTGGTCGAAAGCGCGGCATCGGCAGGTCGTCTGAACAACAACGACGCATGGCGCCGCGTACGCGGATTGTTGAGCAACAGCCAAACCAGCGACGCACGCAGCTTGGCAGCCGCCTTAGGCAGCCCGTTTGAGGGCGGCTCGCAAGGTGCGCGCGAATACAGCCTTTTGAACGTCATCGGCAAAGACGCGCGCAAATCCTCCTCCGCAGCCTCCACGCTGTCCGGCATGGAATCCGGCTTAAGCCGCGAACAAAGCAGCTTCGCATGGGGCGTATTGGGACTCTACCAAGCGCAAAATCAAAACATGCAAACCGCGTTGAGCTACTACAACCGCGTTTCCGACCGCAAACAACTGACCGACGAGCAGTTTGAATGGTACGCCCGCGCCGCCCTGCGCCTGCAACGCTGGAACGAATTGTCCGGCATCATCCAACAAATGCCCGACAACCTGCAAAAAGATCCGACTTGGCAATACTGGCTGGGCCGCAGCTACGCCGCACAAGGCAACCAAAGCCGTGCTAAAGAAATGTACGAAAAAGCCGCCGCAAGCGGACGCAATTTCTACGCCGTCTTAGCAGGCGAAGAACTCGGCCGCCGCGTCAACACCAAAAACAACGTTTCCGACGCCGATAAAAAAGACGTCCGCCGCATGGCAGACGACGGCGCCATCAAACGCGCGCTGGTTCTGTTTAAAAACAGCCAAAGCAGCAACGATGCCAAAATGCGCCGTCAGGCGCAGGCAGAATGGCGTTTCGCCACCCGCGACTTCAACGAGGACAACCTCCTGACTGCCGCGCAAGTCGCCTTTGAAAACCAGTTTTACGACATGGCGATCAACAGCGCCGACCGGACCGAGCGCAAACTCAACTACAACCTGCGCTACCTCTCTCCGTTTAAAGAAACCACCATCCGCTACGCCTCACAAGCAGGCATCGACCCCGCTTGGGTTTACGGCCTGATCCGTCAAGAAAGCCGTTTCGTCATGGGCGCGCAATCCAGCGTCGGCGCGCAAGGCCTGATGCAGGTTATGCCCGCCACCGCCCGCGAAATCGCCGGCAAAATCGGCATGAGCAGCAGCGAACTCTACACCATGGACGGCAACATCCGCATGGGTACATGGTACATGGCAGATGCCAAACGCCGCCTGCAAAACAACGAAGTGATGGCAACCGCAGGCTACAACGCCGGCCCCGGCCGCGCCCGCAACTGGCAGGCTTCTACGCCTCTGGAAGGCGCGATTTACGCCGAAACCATCCCCTTCACCGAGACCCGCGACTACGTCAAAAAAGTCATGACCAACGCGACCTTCTACGCATCCCTGTTCAACGAACCGCAAACCTCGCTGAAACAGCGTATGGGAACCGTTCCGGGCCGTTATTGATTGACTTGGCTGCATCCGATCGGATTGTTTGACAGATACGGAAGCCAAACTTGAAAAGGTCGTCTGAAAGTATGTTTTCAGACGACCTTTTTTAGTGTGGATGATGGCAAAAAACAACGAATCAACCGCTTTAATCTTCATCGCCATCCCGCACTCTTTTCAATAAACTGGTTGTGCTACCCTGCCACAATCCTTTGTATAGTGGATTAAAACTGCAATGATACGGCGTTGCCAACGCCCTTATGTACTACCCGTACACGGCGGGCGTTGCCGCCTTGTCTCATTTTTATTTTAATCCACTATAGTACGGAACCGATTCACTTGGTGCTTCAGCACCTTAGAGAATCGTTCTCTTTGAGCTAAGGCGAGGCAACGCCGTACTAGTTTAAAGTTAATCCACTATATATTGAAAAAGCCGGGTTTCGCATCATGCAAAATCCGGCTTGAAAAGCGGTTGAAAAGGCTTTTGGTCGATATCTGATTGTCGTCTTATGCCTGATAATCAATGCCCAACTGTTTCAGCAGATACTCAAATGTTTCCGGCGTATCGAAGTGGAGGACGATTTTGCCTTTTTTGTGATTGGTGGTTTTGACTTCCGCATTAACGC
>NZ_AJMT01000072.1:0-10231 GCF_000260655.1 Neisseria sicca VK64 | reverse complement strand
ACAGCCGAAAAGATAAATACTTTCCTTATCATACTTAAAATAAGCTCCATAATTTACTGATATTTCACAAAATTCTAAAATCAATTGCTCCAAGGCTGGCTTTTAGAAATTTTTCAGACGACCTTTTTGAAAGTTAGATTTTCAATTCACGTTTATTTTCTCTAAGTAAACAGATTTTAAATTTACTATTTCTTTTAACTTGTTGTATTGGTTAATTATCCTGCCCATTCGCGGGCTACATAAAAGACTTTCCCATACTATCCAGTGAGCCTTAAAATTTGGTGTCGTTGCCCCAGCAAAATATTTGGCGAACTCATCAGTTGCACGACACGCTAGTCTTGTATCGCGTATTTGTTGATTTCCGCCAATTTTTTCAGAGTGCTGCTACAAAGATAGGGGGAGATTATCTTGCTGAAGTTACGTTTTCAGACGACCTCCTGAGACTAAACTCAATCCGCTACATCGATACACAAATATTTCAATTCCAAATATTCGTCCGCACCGTATTTGCTGCCTTCGCGTCCCAGCCCGCTGCGTTTCACGCCGCCGAACGGTGCTGCTTCATTGCTGATTAAGCCGGTATTGATGCCGATCATGCCGTATTCCAAGGCTTCGCCGACGCGCCACTGGCGGGCGGTGTCGGCGGTGAAGAGGTAAGCCGCCAAACCGTATTCCGTATCGTTGGCGGCCGCGATGACTTCGGCTTCTGTTTCAAAGCGGAACACGGGACACAAAGGCCCGAAGGTTTCTTCGTGCGCCACCGCCATTTGCGCCGTTACGCCGCTTAAGACGGTCGGTTCGAAAAACGTTCCGCCCAATGCGCTGCGTTTGCCACCGGTTAGGCAGACCGCGCCTTTGGAGAGCGCGTCGGCGATGTGTTGCTCGACTTTCTCCACCGCTTTTTCCTCAATCAGCGGCCCTTGGTTCACGCCTTCATCCAGGCCGTTGCCCAATTTGAGCGTGGCCACTTTTTCACTTAGTTTGCGGCAAAATTCGTCGTAAATGCCGGATTGAGCGTACACGCGGTTGGTGCAGACGCAGGTCTGGCCGCTGTTGCGGAACTTGCTGGCGAGCGCACCTTCGACGGCTTTGTCCAAATCGGCATCGTCAAACACGATAAACGGCGCGTTGCCGCCCAGTTCCAAACTGAGTTTTTTAATGTCCGCCGCGCTGTCGGCAAAAATTTTCGCGCCGACTTCGGTCGAACCGGTGAAGCTGATTTTGCGCACGGTCGGGTTCGTGGCAAATTCATGACTGATTTCCGAAGCGCGACCGCTGACAACGGGAAGTAAATCCTGCGGCATGCCCGCTTCGTAAGCCAACAAGGCCAGCGCATACGCGCTCAGGGGCGTGAGCGACGCAGGTTTGACTATCATCGCGCAGCCCACCGCCAAAGCAGGCGCGGCCTTGCGCGCAATCATCGCAGACGGGAAGTTCCACGGCGTAATCGCGGCGGTAACGCCGACAGGCTGTTTCAACACGACCAGTTTTTGCGTCGCTTTCACGCTTGTCAGCACATCGCCGTCAATCCGCCGCGCTTCTTCGGCAAACCAGCGCACAAACGAAGCCGCATAATAGATTTCGCCGCGCGCCTCGGTCAGGCTTTTGCCCTGTTCCATCGTCATGATGCGCGCCAGTTCTTCTTTGTTTTCCTTGATCAAAAAATACCAACGCCACAACACATCGGCGCGTTCCAACGCGGTTTTTGCCGCCCATAATTTTTGTGCAGCCTCCGCCTTTTGAATCAGTAGTTTGAGGTCGTCTGAACGAGTCGTGCGGACAAACGCCAAAGTCTCGCCCGTTGCCGGATTATCGACTTTGATGCTGTCTGGAATCGGAAGAAAAGAAATATCGGGATGGTTTAACAATGATGCAAAAGAATTCATGCCTGCCCTCGTGTGTATAGATGATGGATGGAAGTCATTATTCTCTTCATAGGATAAAAGCGCAAACTGCTTGAGCAGTTTGAGCCACATGAGAAGAGGAATCCAAAGCAGGTGGCTAAAAAGGTCGTCTGAAAATGCCTTATGGGCTTGGTTAGGACTTTTCGTTTGAATGGTAAGAAAGTGTTTTGACCGGCTGATAAGACATATTCAGGCAATTTTTATTTTTGAATTTCTTGTTTGCCTATATGGGTTATATAAAAAATGGAATATTTTTATGTTAAACAATGGAATAGGTTTTTAAATCATTTTAACTATTGAATGCGGATATATCTGGCAAATGTTTGCATGCGCTTAAAAACTTGTTAAAATCTCAAAAAATCATACAAATAATAATCAAAATCATTATATTTATATTCCAATCTGACTTGCGGCAAAACCTTTCCGAGGTCGTCTGAAAACTTTCAGACGACGCTGTCTGACATTCCGCCACACAAGGAATCCGTTATGAAGCCAGTCAAAGTCAACACCCTTGCCGCCTGCATCGCCGTCATTGGTTTCTCTCCCATCATTTATGCTGCCGATAATACGCCGACCGTCATTCTCGATCCCGTTACCGTCAAAGGCACACGCAATAAAGATGAAATCGGTAAAAGCCGAGTTTATACCCGCGAAATCGTCAACCTCTACAAAGGCAAGGAGGATGTCGAAACCTTTAAAGGCAACACCGTATCCGACCTCTTCAGCGGCCTGCCCGGAGTCTACAGCGGCGAAGCGCGCAACAGCGGCGCGCTCGACCCCAATATCCGCGGCGTGCAGGGGCAGGGGCGCATCCCCGTTACCATCGACGGCACCGAGCAGGCGATTACCGTCTGGCGCGGCATGTTCGGCGCAAACAACCGCAACTATGTCGATCCTAATATCATCAGCAGCGTGTATGTGGAAAAAGGCCCGTCGTTCAACCGCGAGGTCAAAAGCGGTATCGGCGGTTCGGTGGCGCTGAAAACCCTCGAGGCCGACGACATCGTACCCAAAGGTCAGAAATACGGCGTGGAAATCAAGGCAGAGGCTAGCAACAATTCCATCAAGCCGCGTAAAGCCACCTATGCCGAAAACGTGGATTACCGCACTTTGGAACATCCTGAAAATGTAGTAGGCGGATACTGGCGGTTTTATGCAGACGATTCAGACAGATTAACCCCGCGCTTCGGCGGCAAGCATAAATTTTCGGAAGACAAGGCCTACCGCATCGCCGCTGCGACCAAACAAGATAATTTCGATGCCATACTCACCTATGCCTACCGCAACAAGGGCAATTACTTTTCAGGCAAAAAAGGCGCGCACCGTTACGGCTTCTACTCCGCCGACAATGCCGAGAACCTCCGCAGGCTGGAACAAGAACAGGGGATAAAGGAACTCAGCCCCGATGTCCCCATTATCGGCCTCTTCTACACGCCGGGAGGCGAGGTAGCCAATACTTCGCTGGAAACCGAATCCTGGCTGGGTAAAACCACCTTCCGCCTGCCGAACAACCAAAGCATCAAACTCGGCCTGCGCCATACGCACTCCACCTTCGGCGAGGTTATGCCATCACGCATCCTCAGCGGCGGCGGTTTCCAAGGTGATAATGTCGATTCCCAAAACAAAATCGCCGAATGGCCGCAGGCGTGGGTCAAGCAGCGCGCCTACAATATCGACTATTCGTGGAAACCCGAAGGCAGCCGCTGGATTGATTTGAACGCCTCGCTATGGGCCACCCGCACCCGCTCCAAAACCAATTCCTCCGGCGGTGTTCCCGGCGATATCGCTTGGATGGATATCCCTTGGGGAGAGGCTTACGATAATTGGAGGAACGGCCTGCGCCGCAACAGGCCCGGCTTAGATGAAGGCCTGCCGAATACCGACGGCCGCTTCAATACCCGCCAAGCACAGGCACTCTATGCCACCAACAACCGCAACGGTTTCAATTTCTCCAACCGCATGAAGCTGCGCGACAATCTTGAGCTGACCGTATTGGGCGACTTTCAGAACGAAAAACTGGCAACACGCAATGAATTTGCCGATTTATACGGCGACCATTTCAAAAAGGAAATCGGTGAAGATTCGCTCTATCCCAACCCATTTCTCGACGTTATCACCTATCCGCGCAACGGCAGGCGACGCGAATACAACCTCGGTTTCAATTTCCGCTTCGAGCCGCGCCCGTGGCTGACGCTGACCGTAGGCGCGCGCTATACCAACTTCTCCCTGCAAGACGACAGTGTCAAAAAATTCTTAGACAACGGCGGTGAATTGGAAGCCCACAGGGGGCTTCGATATACCGCCGATGTCGTGGCGACGAAAAAGGATTACGAAGCCTACCAAAAAGCCGATGCCTGCATCATGTCTCCTACATGCGAAGCGACACAAGACATGTTGGATGCATCTGCCAAAATCATTCCCGAAGGATCTAACGGTATGGGTATACCAGCGTATGCTAATCGAGCGCGTTTCGATTGGACCAAAGACCAATACGGCAGACTGAATATGGCCGACCATCCGGTATTGAACAATCCCAAAGTGCTGACCCGTGTCGAGAATCCCGCCTATAATCCGGCCGATCCCAATAGCCCGCGTTTTGTAAACAAATTCCAAGACCTTACGGCCGAAATTGCAAGTAACTACACTTATAAAAGCGCACTGACACCGGCGCAGAAGCAGCAGGCGCAGAAGCAGAAAGGCAGCGGCTGGGCGCCCGCCGCCTCGGTAACCTTCAATCTGACCGACTATGCCCGCGCCTATCTGCGCTATACCCAAACCTTGCGCTTTCCTAGCATTTTCGAGGGTACTGCAGGTGTTCCCATCAGCCCGAGGGTTAACACCACCTCGGTAAACCGCTATGGCTACCAATGGAAACCCGAACGCGGCAAGAATTTCGAGGTCGGCTATATCCACGACCTGACCGGAATGTTCCCGAAAATGCGCAAGGCCGATTTCCGCATCAACTATTTCCGCAACACCACCAAAAACATCATCGACCGCAACGACCAGCTTGAATTCGAACAATTCGACAAGCAGATACGCACCGGCGCGGAATTGTCCGCCCGCTTCGATACCGGCAAGGTATACGGCAGCCTCGGCGTCATCCGTACCATCCGCAACGATGTCTGCGACGAGGGTGCCGCATTTACCGACAACGCACAGTCCGAAGTATTGGCACTTTATGTCCAAAGCAGCGGCAGCAAGCCATTGGTACGCGCACCGACCTGCTTCCCCGGCGGAGTGGAAATCAGAGGTTACCTGTCATCCATGCAGCAGCCGCGCTGGTCGGTCGATGCCGAACTGGGCGCGCGTTTCCTGAAAAACAAACTGGATGTCGGCACCCGCTTCCACTGGCACAGCGACGTATACAAAAGCCGCAAAGATTCATGGGTCGGATTCCAGCAGGCGGTCAATAGCAACTACGGTATTAATACAAATTATATCGACGGCATAGAAAACATGCGCTGGTCGGCCACGGCCGTAGTCGATGCCTATCTGCGCTACCGCATCAACAAAAACATCAGCGCTGAACTGGTGGGCACCAACCTGACCAACCGCTACTATATGGACCCGTTCAGCCGTTCCTATATGCCCGCACCGGGCAGGACGATCAGGATAGGGATTACGGGCAAGTTTTAAAGTAATTTCAAATTAGGATTTCCCCATATTTCGATATTGGGAAGAGGATATTCAGGGGCTTTGTCACCAAAGCAGAATACAGGTTTTAAGTACCCAAGGTCGTCTGAAAACGAATTTTCAGACGACCTCGTGGGTTTCTGTTGCACAAGCTGTCCGCTAAGGAGTCGGTTTTGTAAGAGTGCTATTTTTATCCTGAATACACGTTATAATACGAACCTTGTTTTCAAACCGATTCGAGATTCCGTTTTCAGACGACCTTTAAGATAAAAGGTCGTCTGAAAACGTTTGTCCCGTCCATACGCATCCGCCGAACTATGATTCCATCCGATTTCATTGACGAGCTTCTGGCCAAAGTCGATATTGTCGATATTATCGACGAGCAGGTTCCGCTGAAGAAGGGCGGGGCGAATTATATGGCTTGTTGTCCGTTCCACAAGGAAAAGACGCCGTCGTTTTCGGTCAGTCCGACCAAGCAGTTTTATCATTGTTTCAGTTGCGGGGCGCATGGTTCGGCGATTGGTTTTGTGATGGAACATCAGGGGCTGTCGTTTCCCGAGGCGGTGCAGTTTCTTGCCGACCGCGTGGGCATGGCTGTGCCTAAAGTGCGCGGGCAGAACGACAATCCTGAAGTCCGTGCCGAACGTAAGAAAAAACAGCAGACGCTGGAGGAAACGACGGCTGCGGCGGCTGATTTTTATGCGCAACAGTTGAAATTCAATCTGGCGGCGAAGGCTTATTTGGACAAGCGCGGTTTGAGCGCGGAAGTCATCGCGCATTATGGTTTGGGCTACGCGCCCGACGGCTGGCAGCCTTTGGCGCAAGTGTTCCAACCGTACCCGAATACCGCTTTGGTGGATACGGGGATGGTGATTGACAATGAGGGGCGGCATTACGACCGCTTCCGTCATCGGATTATGTTCCCCATCCGCAATCCGCGCGGGCAGGTCATCGGTTTTGGCGGCAGGGTGTTGGACGACTCGAAACCGAAATATTTGAATTCGCCTGATACGCCTTTGTTTGATAAAGGGAAAAACCTTTACGGATTGTATGAGGGGCGTGCCGCGGTCAAGGAAGCAGGGCGGATTTTGGTGGTCGAAGGCTATATGGATGTGGTCGCGCTGGCGCAGTTCGGCGTGGGCTACGGCGTGGCGGCTTTGGGCACGGCGACGACGGCGGAACACGTCAAAATCCTGATGCGTCAGGCGGACAGTATTTATTTCTGTTTCGACGGCGACAGCGCGGGGCGGAAGGCGGCTTGGCGCGCGTTGGAAAACGCGTTGCCGCAGTTGAAAGACGATAAATCGCTGCATTTTTTATTCCTGCCGGAAGAACACGACCCCGACAGCTACATCCGCGCCTACGGAAAAGCGCAATTTGAAGACGCGCTGTTGAATCAAAGCAAGCCCTTGTCGGAATATTTCTGGGAACATCTTTCAGACGACCTCAATCTCAATACGCAGGAAGGTAAGGCGGAATTGGTGAAAACCAGTTCGCCGCTTTTGGCGCAGATTACCGCGCCGGCATTGGCTTATTTGTTGAAACAACGGCTTAGCGAACTGGTCGGCATCGATCCCGACAATCTCGCCCAACTATTGGGGCAGGAAGCGCCGAAGCGGCACGTCAAACAAAAAAGCTACAAACTGCCTCCGATTTCCGTCAAACAGCCTGTCATGTTGACGCTGGTGCAACGGCAAATCCGCAGCCTCTTGATAAATCCGGATTGGGCTGCATATATAGACCTGCCCGATTATTTGGCGTTGGACGGCGATTTCGCCTGCCTTGCCAATCTTGCTGAAACCATTAAAAGCCATGCCGCCGTACCTGCTACCGCGCAGGTTTTAGAGTATATGCGCGGTTCTCCTTACGAAGAAACCGTGAACCAAATCTTCCAATCGACACTCTATTCTGAAGAAATGGAAGGCGGAGGCGAAGAAGACCGCGAGAACTTCCAAATCGGCATGAAGAAACTCCTTAACGAGTTAAAATACAAACAAATCGAAACTCTCAAGCAGAAAAGCCTGCAATCGGGTTTGAATGAAAATGAAAAAAAACTCTTGCTGTCGCTTTTGACCGCAAAGCAAAATTGAACGAACGGCAATCCCTGCCGAATCCAGCAACCTTCAGGCCGTCAGAAAAGCATTGTCCCAAGCTGCGAACATGATCCCGCAGAACACCCGTTCCAAAGAGCTTTCAGACGACCTCAGCGTTACAACCTGGCAGATTGAATTTAAATCGGTTGTAACTCTGTTCCGCCTTCAGGTGCATCATGCAAACCGTCGGCAAACCATCAGATCAAGAAAGTAATCCATGTCTAAAGACCAAAATCACGAAGACTATCAAGAACAGGACGACAACCGTCCGCTGACCCTCGAAGAGCAGCGCGCCCGCCTGCGCCAGCTCATCATCATGGGTAAGGAACGCGGCTACATCACTTATTCCGAAATCAACGACGCCTTGCCCGACGATATGTCCGATGCGGATCAAATCGACAACATCGTCAGCATGATTTCCGGCTTGGGCATCCAAGTGACCGAGCAGGCTCCTGATGCGGAAGACATTTTGTTGAGCGACAACGCCGCTGCCGTAACCGACGACGATGCCGTTGCCGAAGCCGAAGCCGCCTTGTCCAGCGCGGACTCCGAATTCGGCAGAACCACCGACCCCGTGCGTATGTATATGCGCGAAATGGGGCAGGTTGACCTGCTGACCCGCGAAGACGAAATCATCATCGCCAAAAAAATCGAAAACGCCCTGAAAAACATGGTGCAGGCAATTTCCGCCTGTCCGGGCTCCATTGCCGAAATCCTCGAGCTGATCGAGCAAATCCGCAAGGATGAAATCCGCGTGGACGAAGTGGTCGAAGCCATCATCGACCCGAACGAAGTGTTGCTCAACGAATTGGGCTTGGGACACTTGGAAAGCGCGTCAAACGACGACGATTCCGGCAGCAGTGAAGAAGATGAAGCGGATGAAGACGACGATGACGACGATTCCGGCAGCGACTCCGAAGCCATGTCCGCTGCCCATCTTGCCGAATTGAAGCAAAAAGTGCTGGAACACTTCGCCTTCATCGAAAGCGAATACGGCAAGATGATCAAAAAGCTGGAAAAACACGACAGCCGCCACCCCGATTATCTGGCACACCGCGACGCCATCGCCAACAAGCTCTTGGAAGTCCGCTTCGCCACCCGCCAAATCGAAAGCCTCAGCGGCAACCTGCGCAGCCGTGTCGAAAACATCCGCAAGCTCGAACGCGAAATCCGCGACATCTGCCTTGACCGCGTCCATATGGAACGCGACTACTTCATCCAAAACTTCCTGCCCGAAATCACCAACCTGAAATGGGTGGAAGAAGAAGTTGCCAAAGGCAGGGTCTGGAGCGACGCGCTCGACCGCTTCCGCCACGCCATCCTCGAAAAACAAACCGAGTTGGCAAACATGGAAAAAGAAACCCGCATTTCCATCGAAGAGCTGAAAGAAATCAACAAAAACATGGTGTCGAGCGAAAAAGAAACCGCAGCCGCCAAGCAGGAAATGATTCAGGCAAACTTGCGTCTGGTGATTTCCATCGCCAAAAAATACACCAACCGCGGTTTGCAGTTCCTTGATTTGATTCAAGAAGGCAACATCGGCTTGATGAAGGCGGTCGATAAATTCGAATACCGCCGCGGCTACAAATTCTCCACCTACGCAACATGGTGGATCCGCCAAGCGATTACCCGCTCGATTGCCGACCAGGCGCGCACCATCCGTATTCCGGTGCACATGATTGAAACCATCAACAAGATGAACCGCATCTCCCGCCAGTATCTGCAAGAAACCGGCGAAGAGCCCGATTCCGCCAAACTTGCCGAGTTGATGGAAATGCCGGAAGACAAAATCCGCAAAATCATGAAAATCGCCAAAGAACCGATTTCGATGGAAACCCCAATCGGCGACGACGACGATTCGCACTTGGGCGACTTCATCGAGGACGCCAACAACGTTGCCCCTGCAGACGCCGCAATGTACACCAGCCTGCACGAAGTCACCAAAGAAATCCTCGAAAGCCTGACCCCGCGCGAAGCCAAAGTCCTGCGTATGCGCTTCGGTATCGACATGAATACCGACCACACGCTCGAAGAAGTCGGCAAACAGTTTGACGTAACCCGCGAACGTATCCGTCAAATCGAAGCCAAAGCCCTGCGCAAACTGCGTCATCCGACCCGCAGCGACCGCCTCAGAAGCTTCCTCGACAGCGAAGACAGCAAACTGTAAAACAGCAAACCGCAGGTTTATCCCTGCGGTTTTTTATGGGTAAGAGGTCGTCTGAAACAGGAGTTGTACGTTTTCAGACGACCTGTTTTGCATTCATTGCACGGTTGGTTAAAACCCGTAGCGTGGGCTTTGCCCGCGGATAATAGAGAAAGTTTCAGCAGCTTTTTTACTTATCATCTTCGTGGGCAAAGTCCACGCTACATCGCGTTATCTTTTCTAGACCGGCTGGCAACCAAAACATATAGTCAATTAAAATTAAAATAGGACAGTAGCGCATCGTCAAATCGGGCGTAATCAGACAATACGGTTCGCAGATACCGCTTAATATTCGCCCACACCTTCTCAATCGGGTTGAGCTCAGGTGAATAAGGTGCAAGAGGCAATACCTTATGTCCCCATTTTTCCGCCATTTTCCGTAAGACACCCATACG
>NZ_AJMT01000071.1:0-5969 GCF_000260655.1 Neisseria sicca VK64 | reverse complement strand
CACATACATTTGATATTTCTTCTGCGTTAGATGATAACCACCAGCCAGTAATAATATTCCAATAAATAAAACAATAACTTTATTTTTACGGTTGATATTTTTGCAATTCATATTTTCATCCTATTGATATTTATTATAATATCGGTAAATATCGTATCTTTTTTGAGTATAACGATTCCGTCAGCATTATCTTCATTATTTTCCTATTTTTCTATACATTTAACTATTTTCAACAAATGGCATAGTTTAAATGGCATTTAATTTACCACTCCATTCATAAAAAAGTGGTCTGAAAACATATTTTCAGACGACCTTCTAATCTTCAACCTTTTCCAAACTAATCAGCTTGACCTTTTCCTTCACGCTTGCGTTTCTGCTCCCTCGCCCAATCAACCATATCTTTGGGGTAATAAGGAGATTGGCGCAATTCGGTATCGTCCAAATCGTCAAGATAAGCGATGGCGGCGGCTTCGAATGCCCAGTAACCGCAATAACCGTTCTGTTCTGGATCGAGGTGGGATTGGTATTCAAGGTCACTCATGCCGACCATTTCGTGGTACCAGTCTTTGAGGTAGGCGTTGAGAATGGCGAGTTTTTCAGCCTTATCTTTTTCGCGGATGGCGTCTGAAATCAAAACGACATGGTCGTTCATTTGGACATAATCGGGGTCGGGACGGTCTTTGAAGCGGTAGTAGAAGAAATCCTCAATGGTCGAATCAGGCTCAAGCCCATCTTCTGCATTGGCAAGGATGACGTCGAGTAGGCGCGGGAGCAGGTCTTCGCGTTGCAGGAGGTAGCACAGCGCGATGAGGTGCAGAGTGTTAAGATAGTATTCGACATAAAACCACGGCATCGGGCTGGTGTAGTAGCCGATTTCGTTTAATTCGGCTTTGTTTTGCTGCCAGAATTTGGTGGAAACTTCTAATGTAGAGACAATTTTGTCCAGCATAGGAGACAAAAGGGAAATCGACTCGCCCACTGTATAGCATATTCTCAAATAATCAAATACTTCGGAAAATTTATAGCGAAATAGATGTTTTGATTCTAAAATACTTTTCTGCCAATTATTATCCCAAAATTTTAAATTAGATAAATATCCATTTTTCTCTTTCTGATATTTTTCCTCACTCAAAAAATTTTGCCTGCGTTTTTCATGAAAAGGAATTTTCTCGTTTTCGTTCATGTTTACTCCCGTAAAATTTGGCTTGGTCGACACTCTCTTGATTCTGCTGATCAGTTTCAGACGACCTTTTAATCTTTAAACTTTTCCAAACTAATCAGCTTTACCTTTGTCTTCACATTTGCGCTTCTGTTCCCTCGCCCAGTCAATCATATCTTTGGGGTAGTAAGGAGATTGGCGCAATTCGGTATCGTCCAAATCGTCAAGATAAGCGATGGCGGCGACTTCGAATGCCCAGTAACCGCAATAACCGTTCTGTTCTGGATCGAGGTGGGATTGGTATTCAAGGTCGCTCATGCCGACCATTTCGCGATACCAGTCTTTGAGGTAGGCGTTGAGTTCTTCCAATTGTTCTTCTTTGGTTTCGCCACGCATCGCTTCGCCGAATAAAATGGCGTGTTTGCCCATTTGGACATAATCCGGATCGGGACGATTTTTAAAATGGTAGTCCAAAAAGTCTTCAATAGTGGAATCAGGTTCTAAATCGCCTTCTGCATTGGCAAGGATGACTTCGAGCAGGCGCGGGAGCAGGTCTTCGCGTTGCAGGAGGTAGCAAAGCGCGATAAGGTGCAGCGTTTTAAGGTAATGCTCAACATCACACCACGGCATCGGGCTGGTATAGTAGCCGATATCGTTTAATTTCACTTTGTTTTGCTGCCAGAATTTGGTTATCTCTTCCTCTGAAGCTAAAAATTTTTCTAGAATAGGAATTAAATCCTCTATCGGTTTACCTGCTGTATATATAATTTTCAAATAATCCCAGTAGGTTTCTGCTTGTTGCCTAGATAAAAATCTTAATGCCAAATCATCTGAGAGTTTCCATTTATTATATTCAGGAATAGCTTCCAGAAAATAATTATTAAATTTATTAAATCTTTCCTCACTCAAAAAATGCTGCCTACGTTTTTCATTAAAACAAACTTGTTCGGTTTCGTTCATGTTTACCCCTATAAAATCTGGCACGGTTGGTGCAATTCTTTGAATCTTTGTATTGAGACGAATTTAATCCCCCAAACAATAGCAGTTTGAAATCTGAATCCAACGCCCTATTTCAATTCACGGAAAGGTCGTCTGAAACCTGATTTCGTTTTTCAGACGACCTTTCCGTATCAAGCTCAATCAAAATTCCCCCACCTCATCACGGTTCCGCCATTTCCAACGCCTGCTTGATGTCCACGGCAACGACGCGAGAGACGCCTTTTTCCTGCATGGTTACGCCGACGAGCTGCTCCGCCATTTCCATGGTCAGGCGGTTGTGGGAGATGTAGAGGAACTGGGTTTGCGCCGACATTTCTTTGACCAGGTTGCAGAAACGCGAGGTGTTGGCGTCGTCCAGCGGGGCATCGACTTCGTCCAGAAGGCAGAAGGGGGCGGGGTTGAGGCTGAACAGGGCGAACACGAGGCTCATGGCGGTGAGGGCTTTTTCGCCGCCGGAGAGGAGGTGGATGGTGCTGTTTTTCTTGCCGGGCGGGCGCGCCATGATGGATACGCCGGCGGTCAGGAGGTCGTCGCCTATCATTTTGAGGGTGGCTTCGCCGCCGCCGAACAGGGTGGGGAAGAAGGTTTGGACTTTGCCGTTGACGGCGTCGAAGGTTTCTTTGAAACGCTCTTTGGTTTTGTCGTCGATTTGGGCGATGGCTTCTTCCAAAAGGGTGATGGCGGCCTGTACGTCTTCGCTCTGGCTGCGGTAGTAGCCGTCGCGTTCGCGCGCTTCTTCGAGTTCTTGCAGGGCGGCGAGGTTGACGGCGCCGAGGGCTTCGATTTGCTGGGTGAGGCTGCCGATGCTGCTGTTCAACACTTTCGGCGATTCTTTCGCCAACGCTTCGAGCGCGTCCAAATCGACGGCGCGTTCGGTCAGGTTTTGATGGTAGCGTTTGGCGTTAATCAGGGCTTCCTGCTGCTGCAACAGGGCGGTTTGGGTGGCGGCTTGAAGCTGCGGCAGCTTGGTTTGCAGGGTTTGTACGCGGGCGTATTGCTCCCTGCCCTGTTCCTGAATCTGCGCGAGTTTTTCCTGCACGGCGATGTATTCTTCGTCCAGCGTGTGCACGGCTTCGGTCAACTCGTCGAGCTTGATGTGCTGCTCGTCGTTTTGGAACTCGGTTTCATAGGCGAGGGCAAGCTCTTGCTGGCGTTCCTGCCAGTCCAGGGTTTGCTGTTCGAGCCGGGCGATTTGCTGCTGGTAGTTTTGTTTTTGCTGGTTGAGTTTGTGGACGGCGACTTCCGCCAACCCGTATTGGCGGTTGGCTTCCAACAGGGCAAGCTGCGCCTGTTTCAGACGGCCTTGCTGCTCTTGGCGGCTGTGCGCGGTGGTTTGCTGTTGGTGTTCGAGTTCGGCGGCGGCTTCCTGCAAAGTAGCGATGTCGTCTGAAAGCCCATCGGACGTGTGTTGCAACGCGGTCTGTTCTTCCGCCAACTGGGCCAGTTCGCGCTCGATGTGTTCGCGGCGGATTTGCCCTTGGTTGGTGCGCGCCAAGAGTTCGGCGGCGCGTTGCTGCGCTTGGCTGTATTGGCGCGTGTGCTGCTGTTGCTGCTGCATCAGGTTTTTATGTTGCACTTCGGACGAGCGCACGGCAGCCTCCGCCTGTTTGAACGCGGCTTCGGCGGCGGAGAGTTCGGGGGCGAGGTTTTCCAGTTCGGACGCGATGCCGTCAAGGCGTGCTTTTTGGGCAATCAGGCTTTCCTGCGCGGGTTTGGCATAGAGCAGGACGCTGACTTTATCGACCTGATGGCCTTCGGGCGTGAGCCAGATTTGGTGTGCGCCCAAATCACTTTGATGCGCGAGGGCGTAGCTCAAATCGGGCGCGCACAATACGCCGTCGAGCCAGTGGTGCAATGCCGTCTGAAACGGCGGCTGTGCTTGGATTTGGTTCAGCAATGCCTGTACGGGCAGGGATTTTTTGATGCCGCCGGAGAGGTCGTCTGAAAGCCATGCCGCCTGCCCCTGCGGCAACGGCGCGGGCGGCACGAAGCCGTGCGGCACAGCGCGGGCGTGCAGGCGTTCGGCAAGGATGACGGACAAGGCGTGCTGCCACTCGGCGGGCGCGGTGATGTGTTGCCACAGTTGCGGCGCGGCGGCGTGGTCGGTTGCCTGCCAGAAGTCGGCGGCTTCCTGCTGTTGCGACAGGATTTGCGACAACGCCTGCTGCTGCGCCTGCAAGGTGATGTGTTGCTGTTTCAGGCTTTGGAAGCGGTCTGAGGTCGTCTGAAACGCCTGGCGGGCGGCGTGTAAGGCTTCTTCGGCGGCAATGATTTGTTCTTCGTAATGCTCTTGCTGGCCTTGCAACAAGGCGGCGGCTTCCTGCGCGGCGGCGGTTTCGGCTTCGTCGGGCAGGTTCAGGGCTTGATTTTCCTGTTTCAGACGACCTTTGCGCTCTTCGTGCTTGGCAACGGTTTGTTCGGCATGGGCAAGCTGCTGCTGCTTCAACGCCAGTTCGCGGCGGATGCGGTTTGCCTCGTCCTGCTGGGTTTGGAAGGCGGCGTTAAGCGTGGCTTGGGCTTCTTCCAATTCGGGCAGACGCTCTTCGTGTTCGGCAACCTGCATCGCCCATTCTGCCAATTCGGTTTGCTTTTCTTCGGCCTGCAACTCGTTTTCTTCAAGCTGCACGCGGATTTGCTGCTGCTCCTGATGGATGCGCTGCATCTGCGCCTGTGCCGCCTGTTTGTCACGTTCGATGCGTTGGTGCAGGTTTTGCTGATGGCGGATTTGTTCTTCCAAACGGGCAATCTGCTCGCGCAACACGCCGCGTTTGTTGCTCAATTCGTGTACCGCCTGTTGCTGCGACTGTTCGGCGGTCTGCAAGGCGTGTACTTCGTCGTTTAACGCCTGAACCTGCGCGGCGGTTTCGTCCTGCTGCGCCTGCAAAGACTGATGCTGCGCGGTCGCCTTGTCGGCGGCGGCAAGCGATTGCTGCCATTGGGCGTAATCGAGCAAATCCTGTTGTTGGTTCAACTGCGCGGTCAGGGATTTGTAACGTTCGGCGGTTTCGGCTTGTTTCTCCAGCTTTTCCACCTGACGCGCCAACTCGTTCTGCAAATCGCCCAAACGCTGCAAATGCTCGCGCGTATCTTTCAGACGACCTTCCGTCTCCTTGCGGCGTTCCTTATATTTGGACACGCCCGCCGCCTCTTCGATATAGGCGCGCAACTCCTCCGGCCGCGCTTCGATGATGCGCGAAATCATCCCCTGCTCGATAACGGCATAACCGCGCGCGCCCACGCCCGTACCCAGAAACAAATCGGTAATGTCGCGGCGGCGCACGGTCTGATTGTTGATGAAATAAGTCGATTCGCCCTGACGCGTCAACTGCCGCTTGATGCTCACCTCGGCATACTGCCCCCACGCCCCCTGCAAACTGTGGTCGCTGTTGTCAAACACCAGCTCCACCGAAGCCCTCGGCGCAGGACGGCGCGTCGCCGCACCGTTAAAAATCACGTCCTGCATACTCTCGCCGCGAAGCTGCTTCGCCGAAGCCTCACCCAACACCCAGCGCACCGCGTCAATCACATTCGACTTGCCGCAGCCGTTCGGCCCGATAACCGCAACAAGCTGCCCTGGAACATGAATCGTGGTCGGGTCGGTAAAAGATTTGAAGCCGGAGAGTTTGATGTGGGTCAGGCGCATGGGATAAGGACGGGGAGAAAAAAATAAAGTGGGATTTTATACTAGTCTTCCCGCGAAAAACCAAATTCTTGAAAACAAATCCGACAGCCTGCCGTTCACGCCTGAAAATCAGGTTCGACGGACAGTACGTGTAGAAATCAGTAGCGTTGTTTACAGTATTTCCAGGAG
>NZ_AJMT01000070.1:0-23571 GCF_000260655.1 Neisseria sicca VK64 | reverse complement strand
GCGCCTTTGTCCGTAGCGTCCTTTATGCCGCCGGTAGGTTTCGACGAGGAGGGCTTTGTCGGCTGCGTCGGGGTCGGGTCGGTCTTGGTGGTGGTAGTAAAAGCTGCTTTTGGGCAGGTTTGCGATGTGCAGCAGGTATTTGAGCGGGTGTTGCGCCCTCAGTGTTTGGACGGTTTGGCTTTGTCCTTTTCGGTCTGCTTTTGGCTGAGGGCTTTTAACTCCTTTAGGTAGGCGACCTCTGCGCGCATATAGCACAACTCTTCAATAAGCTCTGCCTGTGTTTTTTCTTGATCGGGTTTATCTGCGATGAAGGGGTTTTTGCGGTGTTGGGTCATGGTTTTGGATTGGGGATGTTCGAGTGCGCCGATGCCGCCTTCTTGATAGGCGCGTATCCATCGTCGCAGATGGGTTCGGGAGATGCCGTAGTGGTCTGCGGTACGCTGTTGGCTGCGTATGTGCAGGTAGTGGAGTACGGCTTGGTATTTGAAGTGTAATGTATATTTGCTCATAAAAAAACTGCACCTTGTGAGTTGGAGGGGATGTCCAACTTTTGGGGTGCAGTTCAAACTTGAAATCGGGTTTTCAGACGACCTTTTTGCATCATCAGCTGTCTTTCTGCATGATTCGGTAAACGGATACCGCGACACCACAAACAGCCTGCCTTAGCGCCGGCTCTCTACAATTGCCCCACACTATCGGCTCAAGGCTGCACACATATCAAGCCGTTTTTTACCACCAGTAATACGGCCGGTAAAACGGGAATCCCCACTCGTCGTAATAGCGGTAATAGCGTGCTTCGCGCAGCTGTTGTTGGGAAATATAATTTTGCCATGCCATCTTATAGCAGGCCTGGAACATCGGGTCGGACACTTTGTCGATGTATTTCAGGCGGAAGGCTTTTTGTTCCGCACTGGGCGTGCCGACTTGCTCCGCCTGCTCGAACTGTTTGCGCATCAGTTTGGCAGTCTCCGGATCGCATTCGGCAGCCAGACTGACTTGAAGATTCTGTTCATAACGTCTTTGCGCGCGTTCGCGGGCGGCTTTTTGTTCGGGCGTAGTGGCACAAGCGGTCAGGGTTGCCGCGATGCACAGGATCAGGGAAGCTCGAATGGGAGACATGATTTTTCCTTTTTATATCAAGGGATAGGGGTAATGTACGCCTTTTGCGGCAAATTGTGAAGCCTGTCGTACCGTCCGTGTTCAACCGACAAAACGGCAAAGCCCGGCCAAAACAAACCGTACCACCTGACAAGAGGTCGTCTGAAAAGTGAAGAGCCATTTTCAGAAGACCTCATATCTCACCCTGCTCTTTTTATAGTGATTTCGCCATATTCATTGAAGAAGCCCTTAGCGATACAATATCGCACCATATCCAATCGAATCGAGGTCGTCTGAAAAATTGAAAAGGGATTGATATGACGGCAAATCATCACGAAGAAACACCAAACGAGCCACAGCAGCCGACCAGCCGCCACAAGCGTCGGCACGAACGCCTGCACGCGCCGCCGTTTTGGCAGGCGGACAGGCCGTATCTGCACGAACACCATATTTCAGATGCGCGTTTCCGCAGGCTCGGCTATATCATGGCAATGTTGGCGGGGGCAATCAATGCGGGCGGTTTCTTTGCGTTTTCACGTTATACGTCGCACGTTACCGGCTCGATGTCGATGCTGGCGGACGCTGTTTATCTGCGCGAATGGGTAACGGCGGCGGTGGCTTTGATCAGCGTGTTGTGCTTTATTGTCGGCGCGGCGCATTCGGGCTGGGTGGTTTTGTGGACGCAGCAGAAGCGGTTTCGCGGCAGCTTCGGTTTTTCCATGTGGCTGGAAGCGGTTTATCTGCTGATATTCGGCTTGTTCGGTCTGACGACATCGAAGTGGAACATCGGGGACGGGAATTTGGTTTTCCCGTCGTTGGCTTTGTTTTTAATGTGTTTCATCATGGGAATGCACAATACGGTGATGACGCTTTTGTCCGGCGGCGCCATCCGTTCGACGCATATGACCGGCACGGCGACCGACTTGGGCATCGAGCTTTCGCGTGCGCTGTATTATTCAAAAAAACATCATCCGCGCCTGCCTCATGTTCATGTCAATAAGCCGAAGATGTGGCTGTTGAACGGCTTGATGTGGGCATTTCTGCTGGGCGGCGTCGTGGGTGCTTGGGGCTACCACAAAATCGGACACCATTTCGCGCTGCCGGTATCCGCCGTCTTGTTCATCTTGGGCGCAGGGTCTGTGGGCTATGATGTGAAAGTGCGCTTGAAATTTGCGCTGGCGGGCTGGTATCGGCGGCATCGTGCGAAACAGCGTTAAAAAGCGCTATTGCGGCAAATCCGCATACCACCATGCCAATTATCGGCGCTCAGTGAACCAAATCGCTTTTCTTTTGCCCAATCAAATAGATACTCCTGCTTGATGACAATCCCTCCAAATCTTCTAATCGTTTGTTTTGAATGAAAAACACCTTAATCAAGGCTGCCGCATCGCGTTATCCCTGAAACGCGCGGGCAATGAGCGGACAGCGATTGGATTAATGGCAATATGAGTCATGGCGGGAACCATCCCTTCTTCCAACTGATTTTCAGACGACCCGAGCGTCGTTGTCGAAAGGACATCTTAATGAAACTCTTGAAATCCCTAACCGTTGCCGCGTTGGCAATTCCTTTAGCACTGACCGGCTGCGTAACCGACCCTGTAAGCGGACAACGCAACACCAGCAAAACCGCCATGTACGGCTTGGGCGGCGCGGCAGTGTGCGGCATCGTCGGCGCACTGACCCACGGCGGCAAAGGCGCGCGCAACTCCGCGTTGGCATGCGGCGCGATTGGCGCGGGCGTAGGCGGCTACATGGACTATCAAGAGAAAAAACTGCGCGAAAACCTGAAAAACACCAACGTCGAAGTGGAACGCCAAGGCAACCAAATCAAGTTGGTGATGCCTGAAAACGTCACCTTCGCCACAGGCAGCGCGGCATTGAGCGATCAGGCGCGAAACGCTTTGGCGACCGCCTCCGAAACGCTGGTGCAATACCCCGACACGACCTTGACGATTAACGGTCATACCGACAACACCGGCAACGACGCCATCAACGAACCACTGTCCCGCAACCGCGCACTTGCCGTTGCCGACTACCTGCAATCCCGTGGCGTAAACGGCTCGCGCCTGACCACCGCCGGCTACGGTTCACGCCATCCGATTGCGTCTAACGCCACAGCCGAAGGCCGCGCCCAAAACCGCCGCGTCGAGATTTTGATCAATCCCGACCAAAACGCCATCAAGGCGGCGAAACAGCAAATGTAAGCTATCCGTCTGAAGATACAGCTTAAAGGTCGTCTGAAATCCGATTTTGGGTTTCAGACGACCTTTTTTCATTGCGCCATCGGTTCGCCGGTTTTGCCACCTATTCATCAGGTTTTCGGTTGAATGCCTCATCACTAAGGCCAAAAGCAAAACAAGCCTTTGATTTTTCAGACGACCTTAAACCATTCCACCAATATAGTGGATTAACTTTAAATCAGGACAAGGCGACGAAGCCGCAGACAGTATAGATAGTACGGAACCGATTCACTTGGTGCTTCAGCACCTTAGAGAATCGTTCTCTTTGAGCTAAGGCGAGGCAATGCCGTACTGGTTTAAAGTTAATCCACTATATTTATTCACCTGCCGACACTGTTCATGTTCCGTTTTCCCGCTCTATCATCCTTGACACTGCCTGATGACAGTGATTTAATTTCCTAATATGATTAATAATTATTTTTAATCAAATATGGAACAGCAGCTTGTTTGGACACCGCGCCAATCCGCGCCCAAAGCCTTTCCCGAACGGCAGGCGCTGATGCCTATATGGGGCGGCATACCGATTCCCCGTCCGCAATGGCAGAACATCTGGCGGCAGAAGCTCCCCCATGCCGCCGATTCCGACGCGCTCGCCTATCTGCACATCCCCTTCTGCGCCAACCACTGCGTTTTCTGCGGCTTCTACCGCAACGCGTGGAAAGAGAGTTACAGCAGCGTTTACACCGACAAAATCATCGAAGAAATGGCGGCGGAATCCGAAATCCGCCAAGGCAACGGCAAAATCCGCGCCGTCTATTTCGGCGGCGGCACGCCCACCGCGCTGCAAACCCCGGACCTCGCCAGACTCATCCGCGCCTGTTACCAATACCTGCCGATTGCCGACGACTGCGAGTTCACCATCGAAGGCCGCATGAGCCATTTCGACATCGAAAAAGCCCAAGCCTGCATCGAAGCGGGTGCCAACCGCATTTCCATCGGCGTGCAAACCTTTGACACCGCCATCCGCCGCCGCCTCGGCCGCAAACACGGCGGCGACGAAGCCTTTGCCTATCTGGAAAAACTTTGTGAAATCAATGCCGTCATCGTTGTCGATTTGATGTTCGGCCTGCCCAACCAAACCGACGCCGTTTGGCAAAACGACCTCGAACGCGCCACCGCCCTGCCTTTGTCCGGACTCGACACCTACGCCTTCAACCTCTATCCCATGCTGCCCATCAACCGCATGGTGGAGAAAGGCGCATTTCCCGCCCCACCCGGTTTCGACGTTCAGGCCGACCAATACGCCTACGCCGTCGAAACACTGGCGCAAAAAGGCTGGAACCAAGTCAGCAACAGCCATTTCGCCTATCCCGGCCGCGGCGAACGCAACCGATACAACACGCTGGTCAAATCCAACATCCCCTGCTGGGCGTTCGGCTCCGGCGCAGGCGGCAATTTCGGCGGCTTCAGTTATCAGGTGCAGGGCGATTTGGACAGCTACCTCGCCACCCCGAAAGGCGAAAAAAACATCGCCTTCATGAGCGGCCACAGCCCAAACAAAACCCTGCTCGGACAAGTGCAGCACGACATGGAAACAGGCCGTCTGAATCCCTCGCTGTTTGACGGCAACGCCGCCGCGCAGAAACTGATTGCCCAATGGCAGGCAATGCAGCTCTTTGAAGAACAAGGTTCAGACGGCCTCATCCGCCTGAACACCAGCGGCCGCTACTGGTCGCCCACCCTCATCCGCAAACTCATGCTCACCCTCCCGACCCAAGAAAAGGATCAAACCATGCAAAAACTTTCATCCGAACAACAAATCATGTTGCGCCAATCATTGGAAAAAAATCCCGGCCAAGTGCTCGAAATGCTCGCCGCGCAAAACCAATGCAGCTTTGAAGACGTCATCCGCTGCCTGCCCGAAAACTGCATCCGCCAAACCGAAGGCAGCCGCATCGTCGAAATCCTGCAAGCCGTCGCCGCTTGGGACGAAGCCGTCACCTTCATCGCCCACACCCCCGACGCCATCGTCGAAGTTACCGGCAAATTACCTAGCGGCAAAGTCGGCCGCGGCTTCTACAATTTCGACCACCCCGAAACCGACGGCGGCGTACACGGTCATATCTATTACGAAAACTGCGCCGCCATCTACCTTTTGGAACGTCCGTTTATGGGCAAAGACACCTGCTCGCTCAACTTCATCAACCGCAACGGTGGCGCCATGTTCAAAATCTTCGTCGGCCGCGACGAAGCAGGCGAACTCAAACAACACCAAATCGAAGCCATGAGAAAACTGTTTGATGCGGCTTAAACAGGTTTCAGACGACCTCTGCCTGAAACCGATAGAAATTGCCGCATTCCTGCACAAACAAAATCATCTTCCGGCATCGTAAATATCCGATGAAATTCGACAGGCTGCCTGCAATATTGGCGTTTGCCACTAAAGTAAGCTTGCGCTTACCACCCTCTCCCTAACCCTCTCCCACGGGGAGAGGGGATTGAGGATACTGAGATTCAAGCATTTTTGGCTTCTCTGCCACTTGGAGTTTCCCTGCCAACCCATCCCTCTCCCCGTGGGAGAGGGCTAGGGAGAGGGCAAAGCACAAACCAGTAAGTCAATTCTGCGGGCAAAGCCCACGCTACGACTGAAATCCAACCATTTTTGGCTTCTCTGTCGCTTGGATTCTCCCTGCCAACCCATCCCCTCTCCCCGTGGGAGAGGGTTAGGGAGAGGGCACAGCACAAACCGTGCAGAGTATGCTTTTGGGTTTCAGTTTCACAATAGTCGGAACGTAGCGTGGGCTATGCCCACGACAGCACAACATCAAACACAAAAAGGTCGTCTGAAAATCAACAAGCCTTACTCCAAACCACTCACAAATTATTGAAATCCCGAACCACCCGACACACAAAGGAGACCCCATGCAACTCATCTTCGGTGCCAACGGCCCGTCTGGCCGAGCATTCATCCGCACACTCACCCATCCCGCCGACACCGTCGCCGTATTAAGAAAGCCGTCTGAAGATTCGTTCTTTAGCGAACACCGCATTCAGACAGCCACCGCCGACGCGCTCGATGCCGACGCGCTCGACAAAGTGTTCGCACAATACCGCCCCGACAGCGTCATCAGCTTCGTCGGCGGCAAAAACGAACAAGGCATACGCAGCGACGCACTGGGCAATATCAACATCATCGCCGCCGCCCAAGCCGCCAACCCGCAAGCCCGTTTCATCCTGATTACCAGCATGGGCTGCGGCGAACAATGGGACATGATGAGCGAACCCTTCAAACAAGCCCTCGGCGAAGCCGTCCGCGCAAAAACCGAAGCCGAAATCTACCTCAAACAAAGCAGCCTGAACTGGACCATCCTCCGCCCCTGCGGCTTGGACAACAGCGAAGACAGCCACCACATCCTGACCGACCACCCCGACAGCATCCCTAAAAACTACATGAGCCGAAACGGACTCGCCGCCGCCGTCACCGCCGTCCTGCAAGACCCCGACAGCATCGGTAAGGTTTACACCGTCGGCGCAGGCAGTTAACACCTCGCCCATAGTCAAGCAGGTCGTCTGAAACGGTTTCAGACGACCTGCTTCCTATTATCGACAATCAGCGCGGCATCCATTCATCCACTTAAAAAACCATTCCCAAACCCCGCTTTCAGACGACCTCCCGCCTTGTGTTATGATAATGGCTCTTCACACAAAGGTATTTTATGGACAAACCCGTCTATCTCTACACCGACGGCGCATGCAAAGGCAATCCCGGTGCCGGCGGCTGGGGCGTGTTCATGCGTTACGGCGCACATGAAAAAGAACTGTTCGGCGGCGAAGCGGAAACCACCAACAACCGCATGGAGCTGACCGCCGTCATTGAAGGCCTGAAATCCCTAAAACGCCGCTGCCAAGTCATCATCTGCACCGACTCGCAATACGTCAAAAACGGCATGGAAAGCTGGATACACGGCTGGAAAAAAAACGGCTGGAAAACCGCCGCCAAAAAACCGGTTAAAAACGATGATTTATGGAAAGAGCTGGATAGTCTGGTTCAACAGCACGATGTCCGCTGGACGTGGGTAAAAGGCCATGCCGGACACCCTGAAAACGAAAAAGCCGACGAGCTCGCCAACCGAGGCGCGGCAAAATTTTTATAACATTTCATCCATGACTGCACTCAAACATCTCAAACCATTCTTTTGGATTGCCATCATTGCATTGATTTGTGTGACGCCCATAGCATTTATGTTCGCCTATTCGCCCTTTCATGATGTCAATGATTTTTTTCGCTTTGGCTTGTGTGATCACGTTAAGAGTGCCGAAGAGTGTGCCGACTTAATCACGCCCTCCTATTTATTTTGGTGGTTTATACCTGAACCGTGGTTTTACGCATTCATACTACTAACTGCCATTTACCTCGTTCTAAAAATCCTGATTGAAATCATCCGATTCCTATTCAGACTCAGAAAGAAAAACCCATGACCTGCCCCATCTGCACCGCAGACAACGAAGACATTTTGCTGCAAACCCCAAACCTGCGCGTCATCGCCGTCCACAACGAAGCCGCAGCCCCGGCATTCTGCCGCGTCATCTGGAACGACCACATCGCCGAGATGACCGACCTTTCAGCCGCCGAACGTGCCGAAATCATGGAAATGGTGTATAAAGTCGAAGCCGCCATGCGCCAAGTGTTCCGTCCCGCTAAAATCAACCTTGCCAGCCTGGGCAACGTCGTTCCCCATCTGCATTGGCACGTCATCGCCCGCTTTGAAAACGATGCCAACTTTCCCGCCCCAATTTGGGCAGCCCCCGTCCGCGAACACGGCATGACCCTGCCGGACAACTGGACGGAACAAGTCAAAGCCCTGCTGGCGTAACGTTCAGACGACCTCAATAGGCGTATCGGATACCGCATATCAACCGATTTTCAGACGACCCCTGCCAAAAAGGTCGTCTGAAACCCAACCAAAGGAAACCATATGACCTGGCAAACCTCCCGCCGCCATTTCCTCCGCGCCTGCTCCGCCGCAGCCGGAGCCGGACTGCTGCAAGCCTGCGGCACCGGCACTACCGTCACTCCGTCTACTCAAACCGGTAACACAGCGAAAGCCCAACCCGTGCAGCCCAAAACCAGCCATCCCCCACGCTCCGGCGACAACCTCCTCCGCGTCGTCGCCCCTTCCGGCTTTGCCGAAGACCCCAACCGCGTCAACGCAGGCTTGACCCGCCTCTATAACGCAGGTTTTACCGTGACCAACCAACAAGCAGGCAGCCGGCGCTATCAACGCTTCGCCGGCTCCGACGCCCAACGTGCCGCCGACTTCCAAGAGGTCGCCACCGGCCGCGTTGAAACACCCAAAGTCCTCATGGGCTTGCGCGGCGGCTACGGCGCGGCACGCATCCTGCCGCAAATCGACTTCGCTTCACTCGGCGCCAGAATGCGCGAACGCGGTACTTTATTCTTCGGCTTCAGCGACGTTTGCGCCATCCAACTCGCCCTGCTCGCCAAAGGCAATATGGCAAGCTTCGCCGGCCCTATGGTTTACAGCGAATTCGGCAAACCCGAACCCAGCGTCTTCACCATGGATTCGTTCATCCGCGGCACCACCAACAACGTCAACATCATCGACGTTCCTGCCATCCAACGTGCCAACGTCAACGTCGAAGGTACTTTGTGGGGCGGCAACCTCAGCGTCCTCGCCTCCCTCGCAGGCTCGCCCTATATGCCCGATATCCAAGGCGGCATCCTGTTCGTCGAAGACGTCAGCGAACAACCCTACCGCATCGAACGCATGTTGAACACGCTTTATCTTGCAGGCATCCTGCAAAAACAACGCGCCATCATCTTCGGCGACTTCCGTATGGGCACCATCCGCGACGTGTACGACTCAAGCTACGACTTCTCAGCCGTCGTCAACCACGTCTCACGCACCGCCAAAGTCCCCGTCCTGACAGGCTTCCCCTTCGGACACATCACCAATAAAAGCACCTTCCCCTTGGGCGCACATGCCAAAATCCACAGCACTGCCAACGGTGGCTACACCGTAACCTTCAGCGGCTACCCTACCCTGAACCCCGCCGCCCTGACCCTCAACAACCTGCTGCCCCCGCCCGTGCCGACGTTCAACGGCTCTACCTACCGCAGCACGACAACCGAAGAAGTCATCGAATAAACAAGCTTTCGATTCAAACAAAGGTCGTCTGAAAATCCGAATCGGTTTTTCAGACGACCTTTGTCTATTAATACAAAACCGATACACATCCAACCAAACACACATCATTCAAAAAACAAAAGAGCCTGCATAAAGCAGGCTCTTTATTTAAACTAATCGTACTAGATTAGAATTTGTGACGCAGACCAACCAGACCGGCGGTAGATTGAGTTTTGTCGCCACCTTTGCCTTCTTTCAACCAGCCGGCAGAAACAAGAGCAGAAGTACGTTTAGAGAAGTCGTAATCAGCACCAACAATCACTTGGTTGTATTGGCTGTTACCTTGTTTCACGCCGTTTTCTTTAGCTTTGAAGCCGTGAGCGTAAGACAGACGAGGCATTACGTTACCCATACGGTAGCCGCCAGTTACAGCAACTTCAGTACGTTCGTTTTTCTTAGCGTCAGCTACGTCAGCTTTAAAGCCTTCGTATTGACCGGCAACAGAAACCAGTACGTTGTTAGCATCGTAACCACCTACCAGACGGTGTGCTTGGTAGTCTTTGTAAACACCAGAACCCAAAGTAGTGTTGCTGTTGAACAGTTCCAGATGATCGTCGCTCAAAACTTTACGTTTTGCAAAAGTACCAGCGTAGCGACCGAAGAAACCGGAGTTTTCATAGTTCAGACCCAAGTCAAAAGAGTGACGGGTTTTCACGTCATGAACATGTTTGTCCTCAGGGTTAGCATTGTCGCGTGGTTGGTATTGAGCGCTTGCGCTGAAACCAGCAAATACTGGAGAGTCGTAACGTACAGATACTTTACGCTCGTCAACACGTTTCAGTTTACCGAATTGCAAAACTGATGCATTCGCGTCGCTAGATTCCCAAGGATCTACGCTGTCGCTGTTATCTTTCAGAGCAGTGTTCAATTTACCTGCGCGAACTTTACCGAAGCCGCCTTCCAAACCGATGAAGGATTCACGAGTACCCCAACCTTTGTCAGTACCGGCAACAGAAGTATTTTGCTCTACTTGCCAGATAGCATTCAGGTTGTTGCTCAGGTGTTCGTGACCTTTGAAACCGATACGGGAACCAAAGTCAGCAATTTCAGTTGCAGTTTTGTTTTTGGTGCTTACGTGATTAACAGTTTCTTTAGTACGAGAAACTTCAACACCGGCTTTAACTTGACCGTACAGAGTCACGTCAGCCATAGCTGCAACAGGCAAAGCTGCCAAAGTCAGAGCAATCAGAGATTTTTTCATTGCTGTATTCCTTTTCTATCGTGAAGAAATAACTTAAGCAGACCCGGATAGAATCCGCTTAGGCTTTACATTATCGCTGGAATCAGCGATTCCATGACTCTCACTATAATTGTTCCTCTCTAAAAAAACAAACTTTATTCACTACCCCTGCTGACCGTCTTACCTCACAGCACCCGCATTACAACAAGGCATTCGCAATATTTTCCTTATAAATCATGATGTAATATTGAATTGCCCGCTGTTTGCATTTTTACAACACACTTTTCCTAAACGGTCGTTTTTGGAGATTGGCTGTTGTTTTTTGGCTAACTCGGGTAAACGAGTAAATTAAGAGAGAATCAGTATGTACTCTCTTAAAGCGTGCAATTTATAGGCTTAGCCAGTCATGCACATTGGAAATACCCACTCTTTTAAGATGGAAGTATGCATTCTCCTCTTTTGATTTACGATTTCACTGACGTAGCATCAGCATTACCTATGCTGCTCCTCCAAAGAAAAGGTCGTCTGAAATCTGTGTAGCGTTTTCAGACGACCTTTTACAATTTGCACATACAAAGCTAGGAAACCAAATTTTCCAAAGGACTGGTCAGAATATCTATGTTGTATCGGATTGCTATACCTTACTCATGTAGTGTGTGCTTTATCCACAAACGGGACATTACTAAAAAAGATTCCCTATAAGCGGACACTTTGTTTTCAGACGACCTCACAGCCATGCCGGCATTTCAGGACGAATGATACCGAACTCGGACGGATAATCCACTCTGGTCAGATACAGCCCATCAGGCATAAAAGTCGGGGGGGCTTTTAATCGGCTGCGCTCTTCGATTAATTCCTGAAATCCGGAAACGCTAAGCCTGCCACTACCAACATAAACCAATGCACCCATGATATTACGCACCATATGATGCAAAAAGGCATTGCCGTGTAAGTCTAGTTTTAAGAATTGCGGTGTACCGCTGATTTTTGCACTATACAGGGTCTTAACGGGTGATTTTGCTTGGCATTCGGCAGCACGAAAGCTGGAGAAATCATGTTCGCCTTCTAATAATAATGCCGCCTGCTGCATTTTTTCAGGATCGAGTTTGAGGTGCGTCCACCCTATCTTCCCTTGCAATATCGGGGAGCGGACGGGAGATGATTCCAAAAGGTAACGATACCTTCTACCGTATGCGTCAAAGCGGGCGTGAAAATGTGGGGCAACCTGCTGCGCGAACAATACAGCCACACCTTCAGGAAGATACGCATTGACGCCCCGCACCCAAGCCTGCTCGGGACGGGCTACTTTGGTATCAAAATGAATAACTTGCGCAGTCGCGTGTACGCCTGTATCGGTTCGTCCGGCAACAATGGTTCGGATGGTCTCGCCTGCAATTTGACTGAGTGCGCTTTCCAATACCGTCTGGACAGTGGGTAAACCGTCGGCTTGTTTTTGCCAACCGTAAAATCGGCTGCCGTCATAAGACAGGGTTAATGCCCATCTTTGTATGGTTTTTGTGGATAATGATTCGGTGTATGAAGTCATATGTCGTCTGAAAATAATAAAAGATGCCGTTTTCACGGCATCTTTTATTTTAGCATTGTTCAATTTCGATTTACTTGCCAATATTAGGCATTCAATTCGTTCATCAATGCTTGGGCTTTATTACGGATCTCACCGCTTGCGTCTTCCAGCAATTCAGTCAACGTCTCGCGGGCAGCATCGGGATCGCCGATTTCGACATACATTTTAGCCAGGTCATATTTAGCTTCCAGCGGAGCCGTCATACCGACGGACTCGGAGATGAAGCCTGATTCAAAACCGGAATGTTCATTACTGCTGTCGGCAGTATCTTCCACACCCAGATTTTCCCATTCGATGGTTTCATCAGCGCTGGCTTCTTGAGTATTTTCAATACTGAAATCTTCGCCATCTTGGAATGCCAAAGGTTCGTCTTGCTTAATCTCAAACGGTTGAGTATCGGCTTCGGGCTGTGGCTGTTCTGTTTCTTCAACAACGAAATCCAGTGCTTCTTCTGAGCTATCTGCCTGTTTGTCTGCTGCTTCAACTTCAGACGACGTTTCTTCTTGCGCACCTAATTCAGGGAAAGGCTCGATGGCTTTAACTGTTTTCGGCTCTTCCGCAAAGAAATCCCAACCCTCTTCCGATTCTTCGGATTTGGTTTCGGCTTCTTCTGTTTCTACTACGTCAATTGTTTCCGACTTAGGCTCTTCAATCTCCACTTCGAATGGGATTGGCTCTTCTTCCGGTGCTTCCGGTTGAGCTTCCGGCAGGTCGTCTGAAACAGATGAAACAGGTGTTGCTGCAAAAGAAGAAACTGATGGGGTCTCTTCCTCATGCTGAGGCTCTGTTTCTACTTCAGCAGTTCTGTCTTCCATTACAACCGCAACGTGTTGATATGGATTTTCCGGTTCCGGCTCATATACGCTTTCGGTAGATTCGACAGTATCCCAATCGATATCACGGCGTTTTTCGGTTTCTTCGTCGATGGTAACGGCGCCGGACACGATGCTGGCTTGAGTATTATCCAGTTCGTTCAAATCCAGATCGACGTTTTCTTGAGCAGGTTCGGCAACAGGAGCCGGCTCATTGAAGAATACTTCATCATCGAAATCATCTTCAATTTCCAAACCGTCTTCTTCAGGTTTGGAAGTTTCTGCTACAACTTGTGGTTGCGGTTGCGGTTGCGGCGCAGTGGCAGCAGGGAATACATGATCTTCGATACTGATATCGAGATCGTCCTCATCCTGATCGTCCTGATCTATCGCACCTACCACAGGCGCAACAGCTGAATTCTTCCGCTTGCCCAACAAGAACAGCAACAGCAACAAACCTGCCGCTGCCGCACCGCCGATCAACAGCCAGCGCCATAATCCGCTGTCTTCCGCTGACGCTTCTTCTTGTTGTTTTTCTGTGGCAACTGCCGAGGCAATGCGCGCTTCAACATCAGCTTGTGCCTGAGAAATTTCTTGTGGTTCTGTGTTTGCTGTTGCAGACGACGCATTCGGCTCAGGCAGGACATTTACTTGCTCGGCAGATGCTGCACCTGTTTCAGCTTTATTTTGTTCCGGAGTACCTGCCGTCGTTACAGCCGGTTTGGTTTCGGGCTTGGCTTCTTGTACCGACTCAGCTTTTTTATCTTCTTTTTTATTTTCTACTTTGGTGTTTTCTACCGGAGTCTCTTTAGGAGGCGTTGCGGTACCGGCTTTTTCAGACGACCCTTGGGCTTGAGGCTTATTGCCTTCCTGAACCGGAGGTTTGACTTGTGCGGGTTTGGATGCCGTCGATTTCATATCGCCGTGCATCGGAATGTACAACACCTTGCCCGCAAGCATACGGTCGGCATCTTTACCGATGAACACGCCGGGGTTGGCATTGACCAATGCCTGTATCGTTTGTTCGACGGTCATGCCTTGCGGACGGATTTTGGTGGCAATTTCGGTCAGAGTCTCACCCTGACGAACCAGATGCTGCTTGCCATAACGAATCTCGGTTCCATTGGCGCCTACAGAAGATTGTTGCTGTTGTTTTGACGGCTGTGCCTGTGTCTGTACCGGTTTATTCGTGTTGTTTTTATCTTTTCGTACAGCTTCCTTGCGAACGGTTTCATTTTGATTTCCGTTTTGTATCGCGCGGTTGATGCGGTCACGCGCCGCCTGACGGTCAAATTGAGAATGGTATGAATTGTTGTCAGCAGAAGAATTGGATGAAGATTCGCCACCGCTGCGCGCACGGCTTGAACCATCCGTTTTACCGGAATAGCCTGCGGGATCAATGATGGCTGTGTATTCGCGTGATTGTGAACCTGCGCCGACTTGGAAAATCAACACAGGGTCTTTAATCGCTTTGCTTGAGTGGATAGTGACGACTGCCTTATCGCCCGACTTACGGACACTGGTACGCAAATTGCTATTGGAAACAGTCGCTTTTCCGCCTTTCAACAGCGCCTGAGCCTCGTCACCGGTTACGGTGATACTGCCTGAAAACGGCTCGCCCAGATGGGATTGGACATTCAGCCCGCCAAGCCCTGCGCTCGCACCAAACGACACTGCCAAGGCCACAGATGCCGCGATTAATTTGATTTTATGATGGTTTTTCAAAACTTGTCCCCTGTGTAAAATGACAACCCTGCTAGAACTGCTACATACTTAACCGTATATTACGATATATTACGTTATGATATCTTCTAAAGTCGCAGTCTGCCAAGTAATCCGATGAATTAAGTGATGAAACGAACGAGAAATTAATAGGTTTGTAATTTCTGTGTTTCTTTTTTACAAATCCTACTGATAACATAGTTTATCATCCCGACGGCATTTTTTAAACCCTTTTTTAGATTATTGCCCGCCTGCATCGGCAATTTCGTTTCCAGGGTGGTGCAAAAAGGTGAGGCTGCCTGTATGATTAGCGTTTAGCCGATTGGTTTCATCTTTTTTGTTTGTTTGATTATGAAAGTTTTAAGCGATTTATTGGCAGTCATCTTGTTTTTCCTGACTTACACAATCACGAAAAACATGATTACTGCGACTGCGGTTGCCGTTGTATTCGGCATTTTGCAGGCAGGTTTTACTTACTGGAAATACAAAAAACTCGATACGATGCAGTGGGTCGGCTTGATCCTGATCGTCGTATTCGGCGGCGCGACCATTCTACTTCATGATGACCGTTTTATCATGTGGAAACCGACCGTTTTGTTCTGGATTGGCGCATTGGTTTTGCTGATCAGCCATCTAAGCGGGAAAAACGGATTAAAAGCGACTATGGGCAAAGAGCTGGAACTGCCCGAACATGTTTGGAGCAAACTGACTTATGCCTGGATCGCATTCATGATTTTCTTAGGTATTGCCAACTGGTTTGTATTTACCCACTTCAAAGAACAATGGGTAAATTACAAAATGTTCGGCTCTACCGGTTTTTTGTTTGTTTTCTTTATCGCTCAATTTTCCTATTTGAGCCGATATTTACCCAAAAAGGATAGTTGATGGAATATTACATGCTCCTGGCCACCGATGCCGATAATGTACACGAAGCCCGTATGGCGGCACGCCCTGCCCATCTGCAACGCTTGGAAGCTTTGAAGGCTGAAGGACGTCTTCTGACTGCCGGCCCCAACCCTCTTCCCGACAATCCGGAGCGCGTGTCCGGCAGTCTGATTGTGGCTCAATTTGAATCTTTGGATGCCGCTCAAGAATGGGCGGAAAAAGACCCTTACGTCGATGCGGGCGTCTATGAAGAGGTATTGATCAAACCGTTCAAAGCCGTATTCAAATAATGGATATGCGTGAAGCTATTGAAGGTCGTCTGAAAACGCTGAATCCTGTTTTTTTTGACTTTCAGGATGACAGCCATCTGCATGCGGGCCACTCGGGAAACAAAGGAGGCGGGCATTATACGGTCGTAGTCGTCAGCGAAGCTTTCGGCGGCGTCAGCCGTCTTAACCGCCAACGCACCATTAAAACCTTACTGCACGATCTGTTTTCCGAAGGGCTGATTCACGCATTGAGCATCAAAGCGGCCACTCCGGACGAATACTTCCACTAATTACAGATATACTGGACATAACAAGAGAAAATCATGAAGAAAAAACATCTCATCTCTATGCTGATGACTGCTCTGGTTTCCGGCAGCCTTTCTGCCCAAACCTTAGTTACAGTTAATGGTCAAGCCATCGACAGCAGCGTCATTGATGCCCAAGTTGCCGCGCTGCGTGCAGCAAACAACAAAATTCCCGATTCTCCCGAGCTACGCAGAGAACTGACTGAGCGCCAAGTCATCAATACCGTCGTATCACAAGAAGCCAAACGCCTGAAGCTCGACCAAAGCGCCGAATTCAAACAAGCTTTGGAACATGCCCGTACGGATGCCAAAAAACAAGGTGCCGATAAAAAAGCACATTTCAAAACCGAATGGGCGGCATTTGAAAGCGATTTACTTGGACAAGCTTATGCGATTCACGTCCTCCGTCAAAATCCTGTCCAAGAAAAAGACGTCAAAACCGCTTACGATAATTTCAGCAACTTCTACAAAGGCACTCAAGAAGTACAACTGGGCGAAATTATTACCCGCACCCAAGCGGATGCCCAAAAAGCCATTTCTGATTTAAATGCCAAGAAAAGCTTTGCCTCCGTCCTGAAGCAATATTCAATAGATGAACGCGCCAAACAAGCGGGCGGCATCCAGCAAGGTTATGTTCCCTTAAAAGATTTGCAGGAGGCTGTTCCCCCGCTCTATGCCGCAGTTAAAGATTTGAAAAAAGGCGCGCACACTACAACGCCTCTGCAAGACAGCGACGTATATGCCGTCTTCTATGTCAACGACCGTCGGGATGTAAAGCTTCCGTCTTATGACGAATCCAAAAGCAGTATAGCCCAAGACCTGCAAGCCTCCCGCGTCGATGAAGCACTCCAATCTCTGTTGCAAAAAACCACAATTAAATAACTGTTCACGGAGTTTTTATAATGAAATACCAAACTGCCGCCGCAGTCATCATGGCGACGGCTGTTGCCGGATTCGCTGTTGCCAAAGCGCCTGATATTGATCCGGCACGCATAGACAGCGAAGTTGCCCGCATTCTCAAGCAAGCCGAACAGCGTCCTGAATCCAAGCAGCAGCCTGACGGCAAAGCAATCCGCCAAGAAGTCGTCAAACACTTGCAAAGCATTGAAATTCTCAAAAATGCCGCACTCAAAGCCGGATTAGATAAAGATCCCGAGGTCCGCAACCAATTCCTCACTATGGAAGCGGAATTTTACGCGGCGCAATATGCCGACTATCTGAAGCGCACTGCCGAAATCAGCAATGCTGAATTATTGAAGTTTTACGATCAGCAAACCCGCATGATCAAGATTCAGCAGGTTAGCTTCGATACGCCCGAAGAAGCACGAGCAGCACAAGAATTGCTCTTGAAAGGCTTGTCATTTGAAGAATTGACGAAACGATATCCGAATCAGCAACCCGCATTTGAAGATTTCGTCATGGCAAGACAGCTGCGCCAACCGCTTGCAGGCATCTTGGGCCCAATGAATCGGGGAGAGGTAACTCACAATCCTGTTGAAATTGAAAACAAGTTCTTCCTGTTTAAAATCAGCGAAGTACAAAAAGACCCTCAAGCACCGCCGTTTGATCTGATTCGCGATCAACTCACCCAGCTGTTGAAAGAAGATAAAGCCCAACAGCAAATTCACCAGCTATTGCGTGAAAACGGTATCGAGCAATAACACGCACTGAAACGATACGGACTTCGGTAAAACCACGCCGTACCGGTTTAAAGCGGATTCCCATATAAAAAGGTCGTCTGAAACCTGTTTTAAGGTTTCAGACGACCTTTCGTTTGATATGCTTGGTTTAATTAACCCGGTTTGCCGTCCAAACGCGGGCGGATGAGCCAAGGGATGTATTTCCATGCGTAAAGCAGCAAGGACAGGGCAAACAAGACTGCGGAAGTGCGGATGCTGTGGGTGTAACCGGTGCCGCTGACGAAGGTTGCAATGATGCGGATGACAGTGGCGGCTATCATCAGCCAAAAGGCGACGGGTACGGATTTGGGCGGCGGATAGATGGAGTTGCCGGTATGTCCGAGCGCAGTGCGCGCCATCATGCCCAATGTCAGGACGCCGATGCCGCCGACGCCGATGAGATGTACGCCAAGATTAAGGAAAGAGCCGTGGAAGTAGGAAGCACCGATGGCAATCAATCCCAATCCTGTGAACAAATAGCCTGCGAACAAAATCCACAGCATCGGTTCTTTCAAAACGGCTTTATACCACCAGCGGTAAACCTGTACGGTAAAAATCACGCCCGCTGCAAAGGCAAAAGCAGATGAAAGCCAAGGCAGGGCATGGTGCGCCATCAGCATGGCAGTCAGCATGGGCAGCCAGAGGGACGCGTGCGCGACCCACATCGGGCTGGGGATTTGCGGAACATTCAGGCGTTTGGAGGTAAAGAAGGAAATAATCCGCATGCCGATAAGGCCGATAAAGCCTGAGACCATAATCAGACCGGACTGCAGCCCGCTGAGCAGTGCAGATGCGTTTCCGGCATGCAGTTGGAAGTGGAATGCGGCGTGTGTGCAGCCCAGGACGACGATGGCGAATACGGCGACGTAGTTGCGTTTGTTTTTGGAACGGATGACAGGCAATGCCATGCAAACTGCGCCGTACCAGAAAAACAGCGTGCCGAGTATGCCGCTGGCGGTTGCACCACAGCCCGGAATGAAAACGGCAATCCTTGCTGCCAACCAAAATGCGGTTAATCCAGCCAAAACGCCGCCGCGCGTGGGCGGCTGCCCCGTCCAAGTGGCAACGGCGGTCAATAGGAAGGCAATGACGACGAGTCCGGCATAGCCCCAGATCATCTCATGGGCGTGCCAATAAAAATTGGACAACTCGGGCGTACCCGTATAGCCGAAGCCCCAAAGCAGGACGGAGATTGCGCCGTATAGTGCCGCCAGCGAGTAAAACGGGCGGAATGCCATTGCCCAAACAGGGTGTTTGAAAAAGGCGGTCATGGTAGTTCCTTGGTTTGTTTTTTGAATGGTTTGTTTTAGGTTTGAATAGACAGGAGGGTCGTCTGAAAACACTAAAATCGTGCTTTTGGACTTTTCAGACGACCTTTTTTATCAGATTCCTTCGGGTTCCGGTAAAAACGGCTCAACTGCGGGAAACAGTTCGCGCTCCTCAAAACGGGCATGGTCGCGTAGGGTAACGGCAAAGTCCTTATTCCATGCTTCGTTAAGATATTCAGGATTTGCCATCATACTGCGCAGTTTGGCGTGTTCGGCTTCGAAACGTTCGCGCATTGCAACGGGAATATTCTGCCAATGCGGGGCGAACATGGTTTCTTCTTCGACAAAATGCGGTTCCAATTCAAGGAAATGGGCTTCAAGCTCTGTTTGATGGCTTTCAGCGGGCGCGCGCAGGAGGCGGACGCAGAGTGAAAGGGCGTGATGGTGTTCGCGGGAAAGTTCGATAAGTGCTGGGTGGCGTTTTAACGGCTTCATAATATTTGATTATAATGATAATAAATTATCAAACTACACTGGATTAATTTAAATGTTTCAGATATTATGAAACTTAATCATATATAAAGTCAAACACATAACGGCGACAATTTCCCACTGGAAACACTGCCGCCGCCCTAAAAAAATAATATATTCTGAACAGAGAAAACCATGTATCTGACGCAACATACGGATTATGGTCTGCGGGTATTGATTTATGCGGCCATAAACGACGATTCGTTAGTCAATATCGGAACCATTGCCGAAGCCTATAACATTTCAAAAAGTCATTTGATGAAAGTCGTTACCGCGCTTGTCAAAGGCGGATTCCTGACCAGCATAAGAGGGAAAGGAGGCGGACTGCGTCTTGCCGACACACCCGATAAAATCAATGTCGGCGCGGTTGTGCGCCATCTTGAACCCATGCAGGTTGTCGAATGCATGGGGGAAAACAACGAATGCCTGATTACGCCGTCTTGCCGCCTGACCGGCATTTTGGGCGGAGCGATTAAGGCTTTCTTTGCGCATTTGGACGGGTTTACTTTGCAGGATTTGCTCAATAAACCAACCTACGATTTGCTATACGAACCCAAAATCGAAATCGTTGTCGAAAAAACAGACGATAAATCGGCATAGCCTACCTACTCTGCCGATATGTTTTAAGAGACTTAACTGAAAACCCGCACAATCCCAAAATAGGAAACATCTGATCATTCTTGTAACCACAACATTTCACAAGCATCAAATTTTCTATTTTCAGACGACCTTTTTGGGAAAGTGTACGGGTCTATCCCGCTATTCAAGCCACACCAACTACCGCCCTACAATAGCGGGAATCAATCTAAGAACACAAGCCAATCAATAAAATAATATTTTTGTAGCTTTTCTACTCCAAGGCACGCCACCGCCATCATTTTATCCGAACCACTTTTATTGTAAATTTATGAACTTTTCCGGATGAACAACTTCTAACGCTGTTGACTGAGGCGTCGCTTCCTCTTTTTCTTTTGTTTTATTGTGATAATGAATAGCAATATCAAAATATTGCATTGTACATATTAATATTTTAGATTATTCCAGAATAAATATTAACTCAAAAAACAGATGTAAAAACAGGTTGCAAACAAAAATTGTTGCTATTATCATGCGTCGATTATGAATAAAGACCGAATTTTAATCCCAGTAGCCGTCATTACCGTAACATTGCTTCACGCGGGCTTGATTGCGCTTTTGTGGGAAACATATAAACCGCTTATACCGGAAATGGCAAATATTGAGTTTGTCGATTTGGCGGATTTAGGTGGTGGCGACGGAGGTGGAGACGGCACCCCCGAAGGCGAAGGTGCGCCTGTCGCTCCCGAAAAAACGCCCGAACCGCAAAAACCTAAGCCACAGCCTAAACCCAAACCGGTCGAACAGCCCAAACCACAATTTAAGCCGGTCATAACAAAAAAAGCGGATGCTGATATCCAGCAGCCGAAAGAGAAGCCCAAGCCGGTTGAAAAACCAAAGCCTGAGCCAAAACCAGAACCCAAACCGGAACCTAAGCCTGAACCTAAACCCGAACCACGTCCAGAGCCTAAACCCCAACCCAAACCAGAATCCAAGCCTGCACCTAAAGCCTCGGACTACACCAGCAGCAGTAAAACCGGGCCGAATACTGCGGAAAACGGTAAAGGCAACGGACAAGGTAAAGCTCCTCATGGCGACAGCAAAGGAAACGGCGGAGGCAACAAAGGCCCTGGTAACGGACAAGGTGAAGGCAGCGGCCCCGGCAGTGGTGGCAACAAAGGCGAACATGGTTCAGGTAGTGGCAGTGGAGGAGGTTCCGGCGGTGGAAATGGCCCTGGAACAGGACCGGGTAGTAGTAGAGCCAATCCCGTTAAAGGCGGCACTTGCCATATTCCTAAACCGCCATATCCGCCTATAGCGGCAGAAAACGGAGATACAGGTACAGTTATGCTGAGTGTCTTGGTTGGCCCAGGAGGAAAAGTTGCTGAAGTTAAAATTTTAAAACGCAGTGGCTCCAATGCTCTTGACCAAGCTGCCCGTAAAGCAGTTAAAAATGGTGCTTGCAATGCCTCTGTCTGGACTGAATTCCGAGTCCCGGTCTCTTTTACTCTTGAGTAATCGGGCGCAACACCTTTATCGACAAAAGTTTTAATTTACTTGGAAAATTTGGAAAAATTATGGATTTAAAAACAATATTCGAATCAGGCGATTTTGTTCTGATCAGTGTATTCGTGTTGATGTTAGTAATGAGTATCGTGACCTGGTGTCTGATTATCCTGCGCTCCATCAAACTGAAAAAAGCCAAAACCGCCAACGCACTCGTTAAAACGCAAATGCTTAATGCCTTTACGCTTACCGAAGCCGTGCAAAAAGTGAAAGATATTGATGCGCCCATGAGCCGCGTAGCGGACGAATCCCTGCGTGCCTACCAAAGCTATCGTCAAAGCAACGCGAAAACACTGACTACCGAGCTGCCTTTGAACGAATACCTCGTCATTCAAATCCGAAACAGCATGGAACAAAATATGCGCCAGTTTGATTACGGCATGACTGCTTTGGCATCCATCGGTTCAACTGCCCCGTTTATCGGCTTGTTCGGTACGGTCTGGGGGATTTACCACGCCTTAATCAATATCGGTCAAAGCGGTCAAATGAGTATTGCCGCAGTAGCCGGTCCGATTGGTGAGGCGTTGGTGTCAACCGCCATCGGTTTGTTTGTCGCCATCCCTGCCGTCTTGGCGTATAACTTCCTCAACCGCGGTAAGAAAACCCTCTCTCAAGATATGGACGCTTTCGCACACGATTTACACGTCCGCCTGTTGAATCAAAAGGACTAAATTATGGCATTCGGCTCTATGAATTCCGGCGATGATGCACCGATGTCAGACATCAACGTCACGCCTTTGGTCGATGTGATGCTGGTACTGTTGATCGTTTTCATGATCACCATGCCCGTACTGACCCACTCGATTCCTTTGGAACTGCCGTCCGCTTCAGAAAATGCAGCGAAGCAGAAGGAAAAGCAGCCTAAAGACCCCCTGCGCCTGACCATAGATGTTAATGGCAACTATTACATCGATGGTGATTCTGCAACCAAAGCGGATATTAATACGGTCACTTCCCGACTGAAAACTGAAAAGCTGAAAAACGCCAATACCATCGTTGCCATTTCAGCAGACAAGGCCGTTGAATACGAATATGTCAACAAAGCCCTCGAAGCTGCCCGCGAAGCAGGTATTACCAAAATCGGCTTTGTGACCGAAACTAAAGCACAATAATACCGGCACAGTAAAAAAGGTCGTCTGAAAAGCATTCCTACTTTTCAGACGACCTTTTACATACAAATCAGACACAGCCTAAATACATCCAATACACTCATTTTCAGCAATTCCTCTTTTCCTTCATAGTGCAGATGAACTGCATTTTTTATAAATTCAACTTCCTAGATACCCAAATCTACCCTAACCTTCCCGATTGGAGAATAGTTAGACACAAAGCCGGAGGCTCTCCATTCGCTCAAGGATAAGGGGTCGTCTGAAACCTTCACTCTTTTCTGTAAAAATACCCTTAGCAGCTACAATATAAGGATTCGGGAAGGTTGTTTTAAAGGCCCCTATTCCCCGATTTCCCTTAATAACAAAACCGCCATGCCGGATTAGCATCCACCCAATAAAGCGATAAAACCATCTTTATCTTCAATCAAACGAGCACAGAACACACTCTCTACAAAACACTTTCCATTTCAAAAAAGGTCGTCTGAAACCAGATGTGTAATATAGTGGATTAAATTTAAATCAGGACAAGCGACGAAGCCGCAGACAGTACAGATAGTACGGAACCGATTCACTTGGTGCTTCAGCACCTTAGAGAAT
>NZ_AJMT01000069.1:0-23579 GCF_000260655.1 Neisseria sicca VK64 | reverse complement strand
GCGCCTTTGTCCGTAGCGTCCTTTATGCCGCCGGTAGGTTTCGACGAGGAGGGCTTTGTCGGCTGCGTCGGGGTCGGGTCGGTCTTGGTGGTGGTAGTAAAAGCTGCTTTTGGGCAGGTTTGCGATGTGCAGCAGGTATTTGAGCGGGTGTTGCGCCCTCAGTGTTTGGACGGTTTGGCTTTGTCCTTTTCGGTCTGTTTTTGGCTGAGGGCTTTTAACTCCTTTAGGTAGGCGACCTCTGCGCGCATATAGCACAGTTCTTCAATAAGCTCTGCCTGTGTTTTTTCTTGGTCGGGTTTATCTGCGATGAAGGGGTTTTTTCGATGTTGGGGCATGGTTTTGGATTGGGGATGTTCGAGTGCGCCGATACCGCCTTCTTGATAGGCGCGTATCCATCGTCTCAGGTGGGTTCGGGAAATGCCGTAGTGGTCTGCGGTACGCTGTTGGCTGCGTATATGCAGGTAGTGGAGTACGGCTTGGTATTTGAAGTGTAATGTATATTTGCTCATAAAAAAACTGCACCTTGTGAGTTGGAGGGGATGTGTCCAACTTTTGGGGTGCAGTTCAGTTTTCAGACGACCTTTTTTTTGCGAACCGATTTATTCGGCTTGTTCTTTCAATACGGCTTCAATCAATTCTTGCGCGCCGTCATCCGCCAGCTTTTTGGCGACCGCGCGTCCGAGCGCATCGGCGTAGGCGGAGGGGGCTTGCGCGTCTGCCTGCAAGATTACCGAGCCGTCGGGGTGTCCGACCAGTCCGCGCAGGGTGAGCAGGCCGTCTTCTTCGGTGCAATACGCGGCAAGCGGTACTTGGCAGCTTCCGCCCAAAGCGCGGGCGAGGGCGCGTTCGGCGGTCACGCAGGCGTGTGTGACATCGTGGTTTAAGGGTTTTAATACGTCAAGAAGGTCAGTGCGGTGTGCGGCGATTTCGATGCCCAACGCGCCTTGTCCGGCAGCGGGCAGGCTGTCGGCTTCGGAGAGAATCAGGCGGATGCGTTCGTCCAGTTCCAAACGCTGCAATCCGGCGGCGGCGAGGATGATGGCATCGTATTCACCGTTGTCGAGTTTGGACAGGCGGGTTTGCACGTTGCCGCGCAGGGGTTTAATCACTAAGTGCGGGTAGCGGGCGCGCAACTGGGCTTCGCGTCGCAGGCTGGATGTGCCGACGACGGCGCCTTTGGACATTTCTTCCAAACGCGCGTATTGGTTGGATACGAACGCATCAAACGGATTGGCGCGCTCGCCGATGGCGGCAAGGGCGAAGCCTTCGGGCAAATCCATCGGCACGTCTTTAATCGAATGCACCGCCAAATCGGCGCGTCCGTCTTGCAAGGCTTGTTCCAACTCTTTGATAAACAGGCCTTTGCCGCCGATTTTCGACAGGGTTTTGTCCAAAATCTGGTCGCCGCGTGTGGTCATGCCCAAGATTTCGACTTCGCAGTCGGGATACAGGGTTTTCAGACGACCTTGGATATGTTTTGCCTGCCACATGGCAAGCAGGCTTTCGCGGCTGGCGATAACGAGTTTTTTCGGGTTCATTTGCAGTTTCTGATTTTCTAATTCATGAAGCGGGAAGTTCGACAGTCTAACACAAACTTTCTACGCTAACCGCCTGACTGTACTTGCCCAAGGGGCCGAATCCGTTGCCTTGGTTTTGTTCTTTGGTCAGCACTTTTCCCTGAATGCAGACATTGTTCAGGGTAACGTTATATGAGCCGGAACTCAGGCGGTTTTTTTCTACTTGGTCCATCAGGCTGTCGCCGCCGTTGATGAAATAGGTTTTCCCGTCGGCGGTAAATTCCGCCTGTTCGAGCGAATAATGGACTGTTCCTGTCATTTTGACCGTATCGCCGCTGTTTTTTTCGACCTGAGTTTCCGTCGGTTTGGCAGCCGACGTTTCGATTTTGTTTTGCGGGGAGCAGGCTGTCAGGGCAATCAGTAGGGGGAAAAGAAATTTGTTCATTTGCAATTACCGTGGTTGATAAAGGTATTCCGCTGCGAAGCTGTCGGAGAAGCCGTTGCACTATATCTGTTGCAACGAAATAAACTATAATGTGTACCGGCATTGAAATGCCGATTTCGACAGACCGCAAGAAACGGATACAAGATCTGTCAGCATGATGTTAGTTCATACTGCCGTAAAATAAAACTTATTCTCTAAAAACATTTTAACCCCAACAGCCTTACAGCATGAAACGCGCCAAAAAATATCCCTTCTTATCGTTGCAGCGGCAACGTTTCTGCCTGAATTTTGAAAACGCCTCAACCGCTGCCAATCTTCCGAGCGAACGCGATTTCTACCGCTGGGCATGGGCGGCGTTGAAAAACGAATACCGCCGCGCCGACATCAGCCTGATTCTTCTGGACGAAGAAGAAGCCCGCGCCTACAACCGCAATTACCGCGGCAAAGACTACGCCACCAATGTGTTGAGTTTTGCCTTGAACGAAGGCGAAATCCTGCCCGATCAGTTTTCAGACGAGCTTTGCGGCGATTTGATCATCTGCCCGCAAGTCGTATTGAAAGAAGCCGTCGAGCAGGGCAAAACCGCCGAGCAGCACTTTGCCCACCTGACCATGCACGGGACGCTGCACCTGATGGGCTACGACCACATCGAAGAGGCAGATGCCGAAGAAATGGAGGCGCTCGAAATCCGCCTGATGCAGGCGGCAGGTTATCCCAACCCCTACCAAGAGGATGAATACTGAAATGGACGATACCCGGTCGAAACCGACATTTTTCGAACGTTTGATTTCCCGACTTGCCGGCGAACCCGATTCCGCCGAAGACGTACTCAGCCTGCTGCGGCAGGCGCACGAGCAGGAAGTGTTTGACGCGGATACACTTTTGCGGCTGGAAAAAGTCCTCGACTTTGCCGATTTGGAAGTGCGCGATGCCATGATTACCCGCAGCCACATGAACGTTTTGAAAGAAAACGACAGCATCGAGCGCATCACCGCCTACGTCATCGAAACCGCCCATTCCCGTTTCCCCGTCATCGGCGAAGACAAAGACGAAGTCCTCGGCATCCTGCATGCCAAAGACCTGCTCAAATACATGTTCAATCCCGAGCAGTTCAACCTCAAATCCATCCTTCGTCCCGCCGTCTTTGTACCCGAAGGCAAATCACTGAACGCGCTTTTGAAAGAATTCCGCGAGCAGCGCAACCACATGGCAATCGTCATCGACGAATACGGCGGCACATCGGGTTTGGTAACTTTTGAAGACATTATCGAACAAATCGTCGGCGACATCGAAGACGAGTTTGACGAAGACGAAAGCGCGGACAATATCCACGCCGTTTCCACCGAACGCTGGCGTATCAATGCCGTAACCGAAATCGAAGACATCAACGCCTTTTTCGGTACGGATTACAGCAGCGAAGAAGCCGACAGCATCGGCGGGCTGGTCATTCAGGAATTGGGACACCTGCCCGTGCGTGGCGAAAAAGTCGTGATCGGCGGTTTGCAGTTCACTGTCGCCCGCGCCGACAACCGCCGGTTGCATACGTTGATGGCGACTAAGGTGAAATAACAATTTACCTGATGAACAAATGAAGCAAGGTCGTCTGAAAACTTGGAAACAGGTTTTCAGACGACCTTTTTAGTCTCGGATTAAGGCGGAATGGAACGGTGGTTATGTAGAAATGTAGATGATGAACAACCGCCGTTTTTTATCGCACCTGTCCGTTAAACAGCTTTTGAAGTTGGCCAAAAGACAGACTATTTAGCCTTGCTTCTGCCTTTGCGCTTGGTTGGCGCGGTATCCGAGGTTTTCACCTTGATTTTCACGCTTTTGCTTGGCTTCTTGTCTTTGCGTTTGGCTTTTTCCGTTGCTGTTTTGGCTTTGGCGGTTTTCTTTTTGCCGTTTTCAGACGACGTTGCTGCGCTGGCCGGTTGGGCTTTGCTGCGGCGTTTGGCGGCGGGTTTTTCCTGTTTTACAGGCGTTTTCATTGCGTCGTCGATTTCTTTCGCCGTCAGTTTGCGCTTGGTTTTCGAGCCGGTTTGGGCGGTGGTTTTGGTGCGGCGTTTTTTGTCGCTGCTTCCGCCGCTGATCAAGGTCAGGTCGATTTTGCTGGTGTCCAAATCGGCGCGCGCCACTCGGACGCTGACTTTGTCGCCCATGTTGAAACGGATGCCGCTGCGTTCGCCTTCTATCGCCATGATTTCGGGACGGAAGTTGAAATAGTCTTCGCCCAAATCGCTGATGTGTACCAAGCCGTCGATGTGGATGCCGTCCAGCGTAACGAAGAGGCCGAAGTTGGTCATGCCGGAGATTTTGCCTTCGAATATTTCGCCGACTTTATCGCGCATGTAATAGGTTTTCAGCCAGTTTTCCACGTCGCGGCTGGCATCGTCGGCGCGGCGTTCGCAGAATGAGGTGTGTACGCCCAAAGCCTGCCAGCTTTTGCTTGGCGTGTAGGTTTGCTGGTTCAACACGGCTTTGATGGCGCGGTGTACGGTCAGGTCGGGATAGCGGCGGATGGGGGAGGTGAAGTGGGCGTATGCTTCGTAGGCAAGGCCGAAGTGTCCGTCGCAATGCGGTTCGTAAACTGCCTGCTGCATGGAGCGCAACATCATGACTTGCAGCAATTCGGCATCGGGTCTGCCTTTGAATTGTTCGGCAAGCGCGGCATAGTCTTTCGGCGTCGGATTGTCGCCGCCGTCCAGTTGCAAACCTAATAAGCCGAGCTGCTCGCGCAGAGTGGCGAGTTTTTCGGGTGTCGGGCCTAAGTGGTTGCGGAAGAGGGCGGTGTGCTTGTTTTTTATCAGGAACTCTGCCGCGCAGACGTTCGCCGCCAACATACACTCTTCAATCAGTTTGTGGGCGTCATTGCGGACAACGGGCACGATTTTTTCGATTTTGCCGTTGTCGTCGAAAAGCATTTGGGTTTCGACGCTTTCAAACTCCACCGCGCCGCGTTCGAAGCGTTTTTTCTGAAGGATTTTGAAGAGTTTGTAGAGAGTGTCGATTTGGGCTTTGTGCGGGTGGTCTAGGTCGTCTGAAATCCAATCCCAGACTTGGTTGTAAGTCAGGCGGGCATGGGAACGCATAACCGCAGGGTAGAAGCGATATTCTTTAATATTGCCCGCGTAAGTGATGACCATGTCGCACACCATGCACAAACGCTCGACATCGGGATTGAGCGAGCAGATGCCGTTGGACAGGTTTTCCGGCAGCATGGGAATCACGCGGCGCGGGAAGTAAACGCTGGTGCTGCGTTCCTGCGCGTCCGTGTCGATAGCGTCATCGGGGCGGACATAATGGCTGACATCGGCAATCGCCACGACCAAACGGTAATTGCGTCCGATTTTTTCGGCAAACACGGCATCGTCGAAATCGCGCGCCGTTTCACCGTCTATGGTTACCAAAGGCAAATCGCGCAAATCGACGCGGCCTTTCAAATCACTTTTGCGAACATGGTCGGGGATTTTTTTCGCGGCTTTGGTACACGCTTCGCTGAATTGGTGCGGCAAATGGTGTTTGCGCACGGCGATTTCGATTTCCATGCCGCTGTCGGCATAATCGCCCAATACTTCGATGATTTTCGCCACGGCAGGGCGGTTTTGCTCAGGATAAGTCTCGATTTCGCCGACGATGACCTGACCGGATTCGGGTTTGAAATGTGCGACGCTGTCAGGTTCCAAAACAATGCTTTGGTTCAGGCGTTTGTCTTCTGCTTCCAAAATCGCCACGCCGCGATCCATATAGAAACGACCGACCACTTTGCTTTGCGCGCGTTCGACAATATCTAAAACCGTTCCTTCTCGGCGGCCTTTGCGGTCGATGCCGGCAGGGCGGACGGTCACGATGTCGCCGTGCATGATGCCGCGCATTTGGCGTTCATATAAGACAAAATCACCGTCTTTGGTGGGCGTGAGCGGTACGGCGAAGCCGAAGCCGTCTTTGTGCGCCTCGACACGGCATTTGACCAAATCCAATTTGTCCGCCGCGCAAACCGCACCGCGGCGGTTGATTAAAACCTGACCGTCCCGCGCCATCGCTTTCAGACGACGTTCGAAAAATTCGTACTCTTCTTCCGTAATCGACAACTCGCGTGCCAAGACTTCGATTTTCGACGGCACGCCTTTTTGCTCCAATAATTCAATGATCCACTCCCTGCTTGGCAGCGGATGTTCGTAACGTTGTTTCTCCCGTTTCAAAAACGGGTCTTTTTCTCGTAAATTTAAAGATTTAATATTTTTGTTCATTTTATTGGTTGACATTCTTTTTCTAAAATATATAATGACCGCTTCTTTGCGAAATAGTCAATCACTGTAACGCAAAACAGGAAATAAAGCAAAGCCCAGGTGGCGGAATTGGTAGACGCGCTAGCTTCAGGTGCTAGTGTCCTCACGGGCGTGGAAGTTCGAGTCTTCTCCTGGGCACCAAACCTTTTGGTCGCCGCTTTGCTTATCCATCCTAATTGCCCAGGTGGCGGAATTGGTAGACGCGCTAGCTTCAGGTGCTAGTATCCTCACGGGTGTGGAAGTTCGAGTCTTCTCCTGGGCACCAAATCAATTATCCGGCTTATCCGGATTTTTTATTGAATAGATTTATTTGTCTGATTAAGCTACAATATCAGACGACAAAATATGTTTGATTCCACAGAGAGGTGGATGAGTGGTTTAAGTCGCACGCCTGGAAAGCGTGTATACGTGAATAGCGTATCGAGGGTTCGAATCCCTTCCTCTCTGCCAGATTCCAAATAGCCCGTCTTGACCAAGACGGGCTTTTTTCTTGCCTTCAATTCAGGCAGCAAGCTGCTTCAGTCTCTCTTTGAAAAAGAAATTACTTTTATTCTCAATTTGTTATACGTTTTGTTTCCATCTATACAAATCAGTTTTGCAGGTGTATCCTTCACTCCGTTATATACATTCATAAAAAATCCATCTTTAAAAAGGTCGTCTGAATACGCCGGCCTGACACAAATCCAAGGATACTGCCATGACTGATTTTACCGTATGGGAAACCGCACCGTTTGGTGCAACCATCGATCATATCCTGCAACGCTACCACGATGTACACCGCGGGCAATTTGAAGAGCTGGTTCCGTTGGCTCAAAAAGTTGCGGAAGTTCATGCCGACAGTTTTCCGGCTGAAGTGCCGGAGTTGCTTGCCTATATGCAAAACGAACTGCTGATGCACATGATGAAGGAAGAGCGCATGCTGTTTCCGATGATCAAACAAGGCGTCGGCCGCGGAGCGGCAATGCCGATTAATGTGATGATGCACGAGCATGAGGAACACGACCAAGCCGTAGCCAAGCTGCTTGAATTGACCAATAACCTGACCGTTCCCGAAAACGCCTGCGGAAGCTGGACGCGCCTGTATACATTGGCACGCGAAATGGTGGACGATTTGACCAACCATATCCATTTGGAAAATGAAATCCTGTTCCCGCGCGTATTGGCTTCTTAAAAATAAAGCTTGTCCAAAGGTCGTCTGAAAATTGTTTTTCAGACGACCTTAATGTTTTGCCAGTACGCAAAGAGGCTGTTTTCTGTTGGATGAAATCACCATTTCCCTGTCAAACCGATGCGCAGGGTGCGGCCCGGGGCGGGCATATAGGAGCGGCTCATGGGGTCGAGGTAATAGCGGTCGGTCAGGTTGCTGCCCGTTAGCTCTGCGCTGAAATGTTTGTTGAATTTGTAACGCACATAGGCATCCACGACAGTAACGGGCTGCCAGTTGGCGTTGCCGTTGTCGCTGTTGAAAGCTTTGCTGTTTGCGCCGTCACGTTGCAGGTAGTATTCGCGCCAGCGGGCGGAGGGCTGTTGTTTGTCTTCAACGCGGCTGTGGAAGGTCAGGCGCGAACCGATTTCGAGTTTTTCGTTTAGGAACCTGCCGCCGAGGTTGGCAACGACCGACCAGCGCGGCTGGATGCGGTTGATCAGCCAACCGCTGGCGAAACCGCCGTTTTGACAGTAAGGTACGGGGAAGGTGCGGCCGTGCGAGACGTATTGGTCTACATCATATTGCTGCTCAATGGCGCGGCGGTCGCAGACTTCGTTTTTCATGTTGCGCACCACGCCCAAGTCGCCGAAAACACGGCCGTTGTCGAAGCGGGTTTGCAGCTCTAAGCCGCTGATGACTTGTTTGTCGTAATTGCTGATTTGCCAGGTGGCATAGTTGCGGTCGATGACGTTGTGGGTTTTGTTGTGGAAGTAGGTCAGCCGCACGTCCGCGTAACGCATTTTGGGCAGCAGGCGGGTGAAGTCGTGGCTGAGGGAGATTTCCCAGTTTTTGGCGTGTTCGGGTTTGAGCGGGTAGCGGGTGCGGTCGAAGGGGATGCTGAACAGCTTGGCGATGCTGTGGTTGCCGAAACCGAATGTGCCTTCATACATGCTGGGGAAGCGTTTGAATTCGGTGTAACGGGCAAACAGGCGGGTGTGGTCGCCGAGTTTGACGGTGGCGGAGAACATGGGGGCGAAGGCGTGGCCGCTTTTTTTCCATGAGTTGCGCAGTTCTTCTTCGGTCAGGTGCCGGTATTCGGCAACGGGGCTTTTTGCACCAATTAGTGTGCCGCCTTGGTATTTGTTTTCGACTTCTCCGGTGGCTTGATTGATGCCTTTTTCGGCAAATTGTTTCAGACGGCCGTCTGAAACGGGGTTTTCGCCGTTTTTCCAATAAATGCAGTTTCCTGCCGCAGGGTCTGTCGTGCAGTCGGTAAGTGGCATATAGCCCTGTTCTATATTGGCGGGCAGTGTGGTTGAATTGTTGTATTCTTCGCTTAAATCGGTCAGCTCTTGCGGCCACGGGATGAAATCAGGGTAGCCGCTTTTCCGCCTTTCCGTTTCTTCGGGCATATTTTCCAGCGCCCAGGCGTAATCGGGTACGGGCAGGGTTTTTATCCATGCCCAAAATTTTTGGTCGTATGCATCCCATGCCGCTTGCGTACGCACCACTTCGGGGCTTTCTTCATAGGCTTTCAATGCGGCTTCATATCTGGCTTTCAAATCCATGCGGGCACGGTATTCTTCCGGAGTGGCCAGTCTGCTGCCGATGGCGGCGACATTGCGGCTGTTTTCAGACAATACGTTAAATTCGCCTTCTGCTTCCAAGCGGTCGCGGTGTTTGGACAGATAATCGCGGACGAAGGTATCGGTCATGCGGTAGTCGGTATAGCGGCCGCCGGCGTTCAGTGTCAGCCACGGCGTCGGTTCGTATTTGAAGTTGAAGCCGACATTCCATTCATTGCGTTTTCCTTGGCGCGGCATGGTCATGGCGAAGTTGGAGTTTAAAGTGGTTTCGGGGTCGTCCCACACCAGTTTGCGGTATTCGTCGTGCGGCAGGGCGAGTATCCAACTGGTGTCGCTGCTGCCTTTGAGTTTTTCGCGTTGGTAATCACCCGTCAGGGTCAGTTCGAGTGTATCGGCCAGCTTCATGCGGTTGGACAAATTGATGCCCAAGCGGTTGTTTTTGGCGCGGTAGGCGGCAGCGTTGAAAACGGTAAAACGGTTGTTGGTGTTGGGCGGCAGTTTGTCCCATTCCGGCTCTTTGCCTTTGTAATACCAGTCTTCGGCGTATTTGTCGTTGAATGCTTTGTCGAGGAATAGGGTCGATGCAGGATAGCCGCCCGTGGAGTTGGTTTGCGAATTGTTAAACGCCCCCCAAATCCCCGCCTTCAAATCTACCCAGCGGCTGTTCTCGGGGTTCCAAGAATAATCCAGATTGACGGCGGTCTGTTTTACCCATGCCTGCGGCCATTCCGCCATCAGCGTGCCTTTTGTGAGCCTACTCATATCGGTTTGGGCGGAGCCGTCGGATTTGAGTTTGCTGCCGCCGATATTGCCGAACAGGATGCTGTACGGCATGATTTCGCCGAAACGGGTGTTGGTATGGCGTATGCCGAGCTGTATTTTTTGGTTGTCGGGCAGTTTGAACGTGCCTTTGCCCAGCCACGAACGCATATTCAGGGAGGTGTTGGCCACTTCGCCGGACGGATGGTAATACGTACCGACATTGGCGGTATATTCCTGAATATCCGTAACTTTTTTGGTAAATTCTTCCTCGGTCATGGAGCTGGCATTGGGGAGGTAGCCGTAGCGTTCCGCCCCCTTGCTGCCGGCAAAGTAATTGCCCTTGTCGCGCCATGCGTAGGCAATCAAGCCGTCAAACACTTCGCCGCGCATACCAGCTGAAATACGGAAGGCGTTGTCTTTAAATAATTTTCCTCGCCCGCCGAAGCGTTGTTTTTGACGGTCGCTATCATCCAGCATAATCGCCCATTCCATGCGGTCAAAAGAATAGGGTTTGGGATAACGGCGGTAGTCCGTACCCCAAGTTTCGGCGTGGGCGTATTCCCGCTGTTTGATGGTATTGTTGCCGGTTTCCATCTTGACTTCCATACCAAATTTTTGATCTTTTGGCACGATGTCGTCGATTTCCAGCGTTTTCATGCTGACCGAACCGCCTATGCCGGTGCGGATGTCGCGATTTGCCGATGCGCCTTTTTCCACATACACGCTGCTGATAAGGTTCGGGTCGATGTAGTTGCGGTTGGATATGCCTTCAAATCCTCGCCATACGCTGATTGCCTGTTCCGTGCCGTCTACCGTTACTGGAACTTTGCCTTCGCCCTGAATGCCGCGTATGTTGGGGTCGAGCGCGCCGCTGTTGCGCGCGTCGCCGCTGTAAACTCCCGCCATGCCGCCGATTAAATCGGCTACGCTGCTGCCGCGGTAGGTTTCGATTTCCTGTTTGCCTTTGTACATATTGCTGATATCACGGCTATAGACTTGGGTGTGGCCGCTTTTATCCCGGTTGCGATGGGCTTTGACGGTAATGGTATCCATCTGCACGCTTTGGGTGGGGGTAGTATTTTCCGCCCATAACGGCGTATGCCACAGCATACTCAAGAATAAAACCAATATTTTGGGCGTAGAGGGGAATTCGACGGATTTGACAGGTTTCATGATGGATTTTCCTTTGTTCGCAACAGCTTGAAAATAGGCGAAATCTGAAATGCTTCCAGATGGCATCGGAAAATAAAACGCGAACCGAATGTAATGGGGTTGCAGCCAATTGATTAAACGGTTTGTTCGGACCGTTGATATGGATGCGCTTGCTTCACGCAAGGGAAGGGCATTTTGACAAAACAAAAGGAAAATATCCGTAGGTTACCGATTGTGTGGAAAGGAACGGCGGAAAAAATGCTTTGTTTCTTTAGAGCTGCAAAATAACATAAATTGATTATGATTATTATTTATATAATAATTTTAACTAAAACCCGATAATGTGTAAACAGACGTCAAACAATACAACTTTGGCATTTGGGTACCTCGGAAAATCATATTTTTGAGTTTGGACGGGCCGGGGTTGTATTGGATTTCGTAAAAAGTTTGCTGAGTTTGAAGTTGATTGAATGATGGCTTGAAGTTGATTTGCCGACATAAAAAGGTCGTCTGAAAATCCCGATTTCAGGTTTTCAGACGACCTTTGGCATGGGGGCGGTCAAGGCAGTTTGGGTCTGACTTTGACGCTTAAGGGCAAGTGGTCGGAGAGGCGTTGCCAGTTTTTGCCATTGTGGATTTGGGAGTCTAGGACTTCCAAGTTGCGGGTATAGACGCGGTCGAGACTGAGGACGGGCAGGCGGGCGGGGAAGGTTTTGGGGCGTTTGCCGTTGCTGTCCACGAATACTTCTTTCAGGTTCAAGGCGTTGCCTAAGGATAGGGCGGATTTTTGCCGCCAGTCGTTGAAGTCGCCGGCGAGAATCAGCGGGCTTTGCGGGTCTATGTGATGCACGACGTATTCGAAGATGGCACGGTATTGTTTGGCGCGGTCGGGTTCGCGCAGGTTGAGGTGGGCGCAGAGGCAGACGAGCGGGGTTTCCCAGCCTTCGGGCAGGACTTCGCAATGGAGTACGCCGCGCTGTTCGAGTTTGTTGACGCTGATGTTGAGGTTGTGGCGGGTTTCCAGCGGCAGGCGGCTGAGGATGGCGTTGCCGTGGTGGCGCTGCGGGTAAACGGCGTTTTTGCCGTAGCTGCGGTTGTAGGAGAGGCGATCGCCGAGGATGTCATAATGCGGTTTTTCGGGAAAATCGGGCAGCCTGCTGCTGCGGGTCAGGTGTTGACCTTGCACTTCCTGTAAAAACAGGACATCCGAGCCTATGCCGCGAAGCTCTTCCGCCATGCTGTCCACTTGGACTTTGCGGTTGAGCGCGGACATGCCTTTGTGCATGTTGTATGAGGTGATGGTAATCGGGCGGGGGGACATGATGTGTAACCGTAGTGTGTGAGTAGTTTGTCGTTGTATTGATAGTATAACACTGCAAGTGTTTGGTTTCAGTAAAGATTTGATGGTTGAACGGCTGCTTGAAGGTAAAACGTCGTCTGAAAGGTTTCAGACGACGTTTGAGGGGGAAACACGCGCAAAACGGTTTATTTTATGAATTCGTCCATGCCGTCTTCGCAGCGGATTTTTTGTTCGGACAGCGTGGCTTTGAGCAGGGCGTCGTTTTGCGGCAGGGCGCCGCGTTCGGCTTCGTGGTGCCAGAGGTGGTAGGCGATGCCGGCGAATTTGAGGTTGTGGCGTTTCATGCCGTTATGGAAGAGGCGGGCGACGAACTCGCTGTCTTCGCGCCCCCAGCCGACAAAGCGGTTGTCGAAGCCGTTGACGGCCAGCGCATCGCTGCGGAAAAAGCCCATATTGCAGGTTTTGATGCCTTTGTGTTTGCGGCTGCTTTGTCTGCCAATCAGGAAGGACAGGCTGCGGCAGCGCAGGGCGGACAGGCGTTTTTCTATGCCTTGGCTGAACGCGCACAAATCGGGCAATTCGCCGGAATCTAAAATTTCCTGGGTGCGGCTTTGGGTCAGGATGACGCGCGAACCCTGTATCAGCCTGCCTTTGCGTGCGAGCTTGAGATGGTCGGCGATGAAGGACGGGTCGAGTATCATGTCGCCGTCGATAAGGATGACGTAGTCGCTTTTTGCCTGCGCCAGCGCGCGGTTGCGTGATTCGGCGGCACGGAAGCCGTCGTCCGGCCGCCAAGAATGTTTGACGGGGATGTCGGTATGGCTGCGGATGAACTCGACGACTTCGGCGGTGTCTTGGCGCGAACCGTCGTCCGCGACGATGATTTCGTCGGGCAGGCGGGTTTGCGCGAGTGCGGATTTCAAAACCAGCTCCAGCGCGTCGGGACGGTTGTAGGTGGTAATAATCAAGGCGACGCTGATATTGCGGTTGCGCTCGTAAAGTTTGACATATTTGTAGTACGAACCTTGCGCATTGGCGATGGAAATGGTCAAGCCGTCCGCGCCGTAGGCGAAACCGCGTTTGAGTAGGTAGTTTTTGACAAACGATACGCTGCCGTGCAACAGGGCTTTGAAGGGCGAGCTGTCTTTTTTGTAGCGGTTTTCTTCGGCGTAGAGCGAGCTGTATTGCTGCATTTTTTGAATCAACCCTTCGGCGTTTTCGAAGGAATAGTGTTTCAGACGACCTTCGAGCGGACGGACGTTTGCATCGGGCGGCAAAATCAGCGATTCATGCACCTGACGGTCGGAAAAGCGGGTAAACCGGCGGTGGTAAAGGCGCGGGATAATGTCGGGATACCAGCCGCAGGCTTTGATCAGGCGGCCGTTGTAGTGGTTCAGGCGCGAGAGCGAGAAGATGTTTTGTTCTTTGTTTTCCGCCACGGCTTTGCGGATGGCGGCAATCAGTTCTCCGTCTGCCACTTCGTCGCTGTCTATGCTGAAGATCCAATTGTTTTGCGCGAGGCGGGCGGCAAGATTTTTCATCGGGCCGAAGCCGATGAAGTCGTATTTGTAATAACTGACGTTGGTGAAGCGTTCGGCGATTTCGAAGGTACGGTCGGTCGAGCCGTTGTCGAGCAGCAATACTTCGTCGAAGTCTTGAAGTGCGGTCAAAACTTCGTGCAGATAGCGTTCCGAATTTTTGACCAACATGGCTGCTGTGGCGGGAATTTTCGGGTTCATGATGAGGTCGTCTGAAAAGGGGTCGTCTGAAAAATCAAAATCGGGAAATCAAGGCAGTTCGGCAATGGCGGCGGTCAGTTCTTCGTGGCAAGCGTGTATTTTAACCGATATACCGCTACAATACGCATTTCCTTTTTTCAGACGACCTCCTCCGATATGCAGCTTATCCTTGCTCCTATGCAGGGGCTGGTGGACGATGTGATGCGCGATTTGCTGACCCGTATCGGCGGCTACGACGAATGCGTCAGCGAGTTCGTCCGCATTACCCACACCGTCCATTCCCGTTCCACCTGGCTCAAATACGCCCCCGAAATCGCCAACGGTAACAAGACCCCCACCGGCACGCCCTGTACCGTCCAGCTTTTGGGCAGTGATGCCGAAAATATGGCGGTCAACGCCTTGGAAGCCGTCCGCTTCGGTGCGGACAAAATCGACCTCAATTTCGGCTGTCCCGCCCCCACAGTCAACAAACACAAAGGCGGCGCCGTCCTGCTCAAAGAGCCTGACCTCATCCACCATATCGTCAAAACCCTGCGCCAACGCCTGCCCGAACATATCCCGCTCACCGGCAAAATGCGGCTCGGTTACGAAGACAAAAGCCTTGCGCTCGAATGCGCCGCCGCCATTGCCGAAGGCGGAGCTTGCGCCCTGATCGTACACGCCCGCACCAAAGTCGAAGGCTACGAACCGCCCGCGCATTGGGAATGGATACGCAAAATCCGCGAACACGTCGCTATTCCCGTAACCGCCAACGGCGACGTGTTCAGCCTCAAAGACTATATCGGCATTAAAGAAATGACGGGCTGCAACAGCGTCATGCTCGGCCGCGGCGCCGTCATCCGTCCCGATTTGGCGCGCCAAATCAAACAATACGAAAACGGCGAAACCGTCCGCGATACCGATTTCGCCGAAGTTTCAGTGTGGATAAACCAATTTTTCCATTTGTGTCTCGCCAAAGAAGCGAACAACAAATACCCCGTCGCCCGCCTGAAACAATGGCTGGGCATGATGAAGAAAGAATTTGGAGAAGCGCAGGAATTGTTTGACGCGGTAAGGGCGGTCAAAGACGCGGAGGAAGTCGCGCGGATTTTGGCTGCGTTTGAAGACAAGATGAATGCCTGATAATGATGAGGTCGTCTGAAAACATATTTTCAGACGACCTTTGTATATGAAACACCAAACCGGCGGTTAATCTGTTTAACCGCCGGTTTGGTGTTTTCAAAGCAATCAGAATTTGTCATTCGGCCAGCGCGTGCTTTGTAGGATGCTGGCGTCAACGTCCTGAATATTGCGATGACCGGTAAACGCCATGGATATGTCCATTTCCTTATACAGGATTTCCAGCGCGCGGGTAACGCCTTCTTCGCCGTATGCGCCCAAGCCGTAGAGGAACGCGCGGCCTATCATCGTGCCTTTCGCGCCCAAAGCCCATGCTTTGAGGATGTCTTGACCGCTGCGGATGCCGCTGTCCATCCACACTTCGATGTCGCTGCCGACTGCGCTGACGATGTCGGGCAAGGCTTTGATGGAGGATATGGTGTCGTCGAGCTGGCGGCCGCCGTGGTTGGAAACGACCAATGCGTCCGCGCCGCTTTTTGCTGCTTTTTCCGCATCTTCGGGTTCCATAATACCTTTGATAATCAGCTTGCCGCCCCACAAATCTTTAATTCGGGCAACGTCGTCCCAGCTCAGGCGCGGGTCGAATTGTTCGGAAGTCCACGAAGACAGCGAAGACAAATCGCCGACGTTTTTGGCGTGTCCGACGATATTGCGGAACGTGCGGCGTTCCGTGTTCAGCATTTTCATGCACCATTCGGGCTTGGTTGCCAGATTGATTAAATTGGCGATGGTCGGTTTCGGCGGTGCGGACAGGCCGTTTTTGATGTCTTTGTGGCGTTGGCCCAAAACCTGCAAATCGGCGGTCAATACCAATGCCGAACATTTGGCGTCCTTCGCACGCTTAATCAGGTTTTCCATAAACTCGCGGTCGCGCATCACATAAAGCTGAAACCAAAACGGCGCGCTGGTGTTTTCGGCAACGTCTTCAATCGAGCAGATGGACATGGTGGACAGCGTAAAAGGAATGCCGAACTTCTCCGCCGCCCGTGCCGCCAAGATTTCGCCGTCGGCGTGCGCCATGCCGGTAAAGCCCGTCGGTGCAATCGCCACCGGCATTTTCACGTCCTGACCGATCATTTTGGTTTCCAAGCTTCTGCCTTCCATATTGACCAATACCTTTTGGCGGAAGCGGATGTCTTTGAAATCCGAAGTGTTTTCGCGGTAGGTGGTTTCCGTCCAAGAACCTGAATCGATGTAATCGTAAAACATGCGCGGCATCTTGCGCTTGGCGACAAGGCGCAGGTCTTCGATACAGGTCATTTTGCTCAAATCGCGTTTCATTGTTGATTACCTCTGTTAAGGGGTTGCTTATGGCTTGGGTCGTCTGAAACGGGTAGGGCGTTTTCAAACGACCTTTTACAATACCATAATGATTTAGTATGAATTAGATAATCTATATCAATCGCAATTATAAAGCAAATGGTTTTAACCCCGCCAAAAGCAGGGTAATAGCACTTTTCAGACGACCTCGGATTCAAGCTTCAGATAAAAAAAGAGAAATCTTCAGGCAGATAAAAATCCATTCGCCCAGCCATTTAAACAAACAATCGGAAGACGCCCGAATATACTTGACTGAATCACTCAGATATTAGACAATCGCACCACTATAAAAAAGCCGACACAGGCACCTACCATGAGACTGACCACAAAAGGGCGTTTTGCCGTTACCGCCATGATCGATTTGGCGATGAACGCGCAAACCGGCGCTGTCAAACTCAGCGCCATCAGCGAACGCCAAAGTATTTCGCTTTCCTATCTCGAACAACTATTCAGCAAACTGCGGCGCGCCGGGCTGGTCGAAAGCCTGCGCGGCCCCGGCGGCGGCTACATCCTCGCCGCCCCTCCCGCACAAATCAATATCGCCCAAATCATTTCCGCCGCCGAAGACAAGCTGGACGCCACCCAATGCAGCAGCAAAGCCAACTGCCACCACGGTGCGCCTTGCCTGACGCACGACCTTTGGGAAAACCTGAACAAAACCATCAACGATTACCTCAGCAGCGTTACCCTGCAAAGCATCATCGAACAGAAAAACAGCGATGACGGCAGCCACGTCATCCAATTTACACATATCCATTAAGTACATTACAGAAAAAGAAAGAGCAAACCATGACCGTCAAAACCCCCGTTTATCTCGACTACGCCGCCACCACTCCTGTTGACAAACGCGTTGCCGAAAAAATGATTCCCTATCTGACCGAAACCTTCGGCAACCCCGCCTCCAACAGCCACGCATTCGGCTGGGAAGCAGAAGAAGCCGTCGAAAAAGCCCGCGCCGACATCGCCGCCCTGATTAACGCCGACCCCAAAGAAATCATCTTCACCAGCGGCGCGACCGAGTCCGACAACCTTGCCATCAAAGGCGCGGCAAACTTCTACAAAACCAAAGGCAAACACCTCATCACCGTCAAAACCGAACACAAAGCCGTGCTCGACACCATGCGCGAACTCGAACGCCAAGGTTTTGAAGTCACCTACCTCGGCGTACAAGAAAACGGCTTAATCGATTTGGAAGAACTCAAAGCCGCCATCCGCGACGACACCATCCTGATTTCCGTAATGTGGGTGAACAACGAAATCGGCGTAGTGCAAGACATTCCCGCCATCGGCGAAATCTGCCGCGAACGCAAAATCATCTTCCACGTCGATGCCGCCCAAGCCTGCGGCAAAGTGCCTGTGGACGTTGAAGCCGCCAAAATCGACCTGCTGTCCATGTCCGGCCACAAAGTGTACGGACCCAAAGGCATCGGCGCACTGTACGTCCGCCGCAAACCCCGCGTCCGCCTCGAAGCCCAAATGCACGGCGGCGGCCACGAACGCGGCTTCCGCAGCGGTACCCTGCCGACCCACCAAATCGTCGGCATGGGCGAAGCCTTCCGCATCGCCAAAGAAGAACTCGAGCAAGACATGGCGCACTACCGCAAACTGCGCGACATCTTCCTCAAAGGCATCGAAGGCATCGAAGAAGTCTATATCAACGGCGACCTCGAACACCGCGCCCCGAACAACCTGAACGTCAGCTTCAACTTCGTCGAAGGCGAAAGCCTGATTATGGCGGTGAAAGAACTTGCCGTATCCAGCGGCTCCGCCTGCACCTCCGCCTCGCTCGAACCCAGCTACGTCCTGCGCGCGCTCGGCCGCAACGACGAACTGGCGCACTCATCCCTGCGCATCACCTTTGGCCGCATGACCACCGAAGAAGAAGTGCAATTCGCCGCCGAACTGATCAAATCCAAAATCGGCAAACTGCGCGAACTGTCGCCGCTGTGGGAAATGTTCAAAGACGGGATTGATTTGAACTCGATTGAATGGGCGGCGCATTAATTATTTGAAAGCTGATTACTTGCCAAGATATCTGGATAATTGCATTTATTTTCGTATAAATATACTGAGAATATTGGCAGAATTGGACTATTCTATGGTGTTTAAATTATGGCAAAACATAAAATATTAGATTATTCAATTAAACTAGTTTCTAGACATGAAAACTCTAACATCAAAGATATAGATTTATCTATTAGGACGGAAATTAGTAAGAAAATTGATTATTACATCCATCAGGATGATCGGTATCCGGATTTAGATAATTTAATAAATAAATTAAATTACCATTTAAATGAATCTAAAACTCAGCAAAGTAATGTTGAAATTTCATATGATAAAGAAAGATGGTATTTACGTTTGATTTTTAGTAGAGATTGTTGTTTTCAATTAGGAGCGCATGAAAAATAGTAAACATAGGAAATTTAGATTGTGGTGAAGCTCCAACAAATCTATAAACTCATCTAAATGTTTGATTTAATAAATCAATTTAACCCATCCCCTGTCAAAAAATAAAAAAAGGTCGTCTGAAACCTCAAAAAGACCTTTTCAGACGACCTAAAGCCACCACATTAAAATCAAGGATACAAAACCATGAACGAACAAGATTTAGATTTGGATAATCTCGACAACCTGCTTGAAGATTTTGACGGCGTTACCGTGGAAGGCGGCGTCGATTCGGAAAACGACGACGGCTGCGAAGGCGGTGCGTGCAAAATCTAACTCAGGTCGTCTGAAAACCGGCAAACAAACCACTGAAACCATCAAAAAACATTAAGGAAACCACATCATGGCATACAGCGATAAAGTAATCGATCACTATGAAAACCCCCGCAATGTCGGTACTTTCGATAAAAATGACGAGTCTGTCGGCACCGGCATGGTCGGCGCGCCGGCCTGCGGCGACGTGATGCGCCTGCAAATCAAAGTAAACGACGAAGGCATCATCGAAGACGCCAAATTCAAAACCTACGGCTGCGGTTCAGCCATCGCTTCATCCAGCTTGATTACCGAGTGGGTCAAAGGCAAAAGCCTAGATGACGCGCTGGCAATCAAAAACAGCGAAATCGCCGAAGAACTGGAATTGCCGCCGGTGAAAATCCACTGCTCCATCTTGGCTGAAGATGCGGTAAAAGCGGCTGTTGCCGACTATCGCAAACGTCAGGAAAACAAATAACCCGATTAGTGGGTGCTTTGTCGGCAGACATTCATAGGACTCCTGAAAGTCTTAGGGTTTCCGGAAAAAGCAAACCTGATGATTTATTCCCATCTCCCTCGGAGGTGGGAAGTCAAGGACACAGAAACCTAATCCTTTTGAAGTTGCCGTCAAATTTGGGACTGCCTGCCAATCTATCCCCTCTCCCCGCGGGAGAGGGTTAGGGAGAGGGCGATAAGCCAAGGCTTATATTTAGTCGATACCTGCAAAATCAAAAGAGACGGCATGCCTTTCTGTAAGAAGAGGGTAAGGACACAGAAACTTAATCCTTTTGAAGTTGCCGCCAAATTTGGGACTGCCTGCCAATCTATCCCTCTCCCCGCGGGAGAGGGTTAGGGAGAGGGCGATAAGCCATAGGCTTATATTTAGTCGATACGTTTGCAAAATCAAAGGAGACGACATGCCTTTTACCGATGAAGAAGCCCAATCCCTGCTTGCCGTCAAAGGCATAGGCAAAACCGTATTGCAGCGTTTGCAGCAAATGGGTTTGGATGATGTTGCCACGCTGGCTGCTGCGGACTTGGAAGACATTTTGGAACAAGGCGCAAAATTGACCGGCTCGACCTGTTGGAAAAACAGTCCGCAGGCGCGTGCAGCCATGCAGGCTGCCGTTGTTTGGGCGCAGCAGCGACAGACAACAGAAAATTGAACAAGGTTAGATAAATGGGTAAATGCGGTATCGCGAAAATACTGTTTTACGCATATAGTTTGATACTGCTGGTCGGATATGTTTTATTTGCGGTGGTGAATTGCTATCCTCCTGCACAAAGCATTGTTTTAAAAGAAGGTGCACGGGTAAAATTATCCTATGTTGCGCTCCAAAACAGTCAACCGCCCCTTATCACGATATGAGCGTGAATCCGGGCAGGCGAAACTGCATGCGGCAAGTGTGGAACCCTCGCCTGACGACATTACTTATCAAGTCTATACGCCACAAAGCACAAGCAAAAGCGCAGCACATGCGCGGCGGCGGATAGATATCCGCTGTTTGGACTGCGCGGATACGCCGATTGGGTTAAACCATATCGAAGTGGAAATCTTGTCTTTGCGTCCTGAGATACGGGGCGAAACTGCACGGGTATATTTAGCCTCTCGGACCTGGTTGGATTCTGCATTCCGTACGCCGCTTAACTGTGATTGGACAGGCAGTATTTATGGCTGGCTCAGTTTGTTAGCACTCTTCCCCGTTTGGCTGGGCATTTGGCTGATTTGGGCTGTGTTGCTGTATCGTCAGCGGCGCCGCAGGTTGCCAAAAAGTTAACTCAAGTTTCAGACGACCTGAAAACAAGTATTTTCAATCTATATAAAAAGGACAAATATTTTGATTACCATCACAGAAAATGCAGCCAAATACATCAACAACTACCTGACCAAGCGCGGCAAAGGCTTGGGTGTGCGCTTGGGTGTGAAAACCAGCGGCTGTTCGGGCATGGCCTACAACCTCGAATTTGTCGATGAGGCCAGCGCCGAAGATTTGGTATTCGAAGAACACGGCGCCCGCATCTATATCGACCCGAAAAGTCTGGTTTATCTGGACGGCACGCAAGTCGATTACACCAAAGAAGGCTTGCAGGAAGGTTTCAAATTTGAAAACCCGAATGTCAAAGACTCTTGCGGCTGCGGCGAGAGCTTCCACGTTTAAGACATAAAAATGGCGGGACAGTATCAAAACCGTCCCACCATTTTTTTGCTTCCTGCCTGTTGTAGCTGCCTTTGCCTTTTCTTTTCCGTTCCACCTTGTGTCGGAACAAATCGGATTTCACTAAGGCTTTTAAAGCATTGTCGCGTATTTTGCCTTTATTGTGTTGCACTTTACTGCTCATATTCAGTCCTTTTGGTTAAGAATCAGCGGATTATAAGGCAAAATCAGGTTTCTGCCGAAAATTTCACATTAATTATCCCGCTATGTCTCAATATTTCACACTCTTCCAGCTTGAACCCGATTTCGATATCGACACCGAAAGCTTGGAGCAAACCTACCGCGCCTTGGCTGCCCGTTTCCATCCTGACAAATTCGCTTCAGCCTCCGCCTTCGAGCAAAAGCAGGCAGTGATGATGTCTTCCACCATCAACGATGCCTACCGCACCTTGAAAAATCCCATCGACCGCGCGGCGTATCTGTTGAAGACATTGGGCATCGACGCCGACGCGCCGGAGCATACCTCTTTCGCTCCTGAATTTCTCATGCAGCAAATGGAATGGCGCGAAGCGCTGATGGATGCGCAAATGGCGCAAAACAACGAAGCTCTGCGCGCGTTGGACCAAGAAATCAGCCGTGAACAAGACAAGCTGTATCAAGATTTGCGGACGGCCTTTGCCGGGAAAGACCACGAAACCGCCGCCCAATGGGTGCGCCATGGCAGGTTTTTAAACAAACTGCGCAACGAAATCGCCGCCGCATTGCAAGATTAAATACCCAGATTTTGAGCATCTTAAAGGTCGTCTGAAAACCGGAATAAGGTTTCAGACGACCTTTTGTCGTATGGTTTTGCTGCTGATTTATAGTGGATTAAATTTAAATCAGGACAAGGCGACGAAGCCGCAGACAGTACAGATAGTACGGCAAGGCGAGGCAACGCCGTACTGGTTTAAAGTTAATCCACTATAGAATTTGTCGGTTGATGGCTTATTCAGATTCCGTTTGCGCCAATTCCTCCGCCGCTTTTTGAACCATGTCCGGCGTGAGTTTGTTCAGACAGTCGGTATGACCGAGCGGGCATTCGCGTTTGAAGCAGGGCGAGCATTCGAGGTGCAGGCTGACGATTTTGGCTTTTTGGCTCAAGGGCGGGGTGTGGTCGGGGCTGGAGGAGCCGTAGGCGGCGACGAGTTTGCGGTCGAGAGCGGCGGCGAGGTGCATCAGGCCGCTGTCGTTGCAGACGACGGTGTCGGCGCAGGAGAGCAGGTCAATCGCTTCGGAAAGGTTGGTTTTGCCGCAGAGGTTGGTGCAGAGGTCGTCTGAAAGTCGGTTGATTTCTTCGGCGATGTCGAAATCCTTTTGCGAGCCGAACAGCCAAATCTGCCAACCTTCCGCCAGATAGCGGCGGCCGAGTTCAGCGAAATGGCGCGCGGGCCAGCGTTTGGCGGGGCCGTATTCCGCGCCCGGACAGAAGGCGAGAACGGGTTTGTCGGTGTTTAATCCGTATTTGGCAAGCGCGGCGGCGCGGCTTTCGGGGGAAATGGTGAAACGCGGGTTATCGGAATGTCCGTTGAAGTCTGCCTGCGTCGGGTGGGCGAGGGCGGTGTAGCGGTCGACCATCAGGGGCAGGGCGGTTTTGTCGAGTTTGCGGATGTCGTTGAGCAGCAGATAGCGCGATTCGCCGACATAGCCGGTGCGCTGCTTGATGCCGGTGGCGAAGGCGATGAGGGCGGATTTGAGCGAACCGGGCAGGACGATGACTTGGTCGTAACCCTGTTTGCCCAGTTCGCGCCCGATGCGCCAGCGTTTTTTCAGTTCCAACGCGCCGTGTCCGAACGGGTTTTCGATGACGCGGCTGATTTCGGGCATACGCTCGAACACCGCCATCGACCATTTGGGCGCGAATGCGTCTATGGTGCAGCCGGGATGGAGTTCGTGCAGGCGGCGGTAAAGCGGCTGGGTCATGACGCAGTCGCCGATCCAGCTCGGGGTGATGATGAGGATTTTTTTGGACATGGTGGTAGGGTAGGTTTGTATTGCGCGATATTGTATAGGAAACCAAGGCGCATGGGGTTGGCGAGTGCGGTTTGATGGTGTTGTTATGCAAAAGACCGAGGGGTCGTCTGAAAAGGCGGGTTGAAATCAGTGGCGTCATGTTGACTGAATAAGGGTTTTGAATAAAAATCGAACCCTTATAGTGGATTAACTTTAAACTGGTACGGCGTTGCCTCGCCTTAGCTCAAAGAGAACGATTCTCTAAGGTGCTGAAGCACCAAGTGAATCGGTTCCGTACTATCTGTACTGTCTGCGGCTTCGTCCGCCTTGTCCTGATTTAAATTTAATCCACTATAAG